>NZ_CP049017.1:0-35000 GCF_014236795.1 Xanthomonas theicola
TCGGGATCACGGTGAAGCGAAAAGTCACGCCCAGTTCCTTGAGGATCTGGCCGATCTGCGGATCGCCGACCTGGTAGTCGGACTTGTCGTCGAAGTAGATCTTGTCGATTGTGCCGCCGGTGGTGACGATCAGGAGTTCTTCCATTGCCGTTCCTAGAACATGACGGGGCGCCGCCGTGGCCGCGCAGGCCGTCATGATACCGGTTGCTACGGCGGCGGCCGCTCAGCGCTCGCCGTCGCCGGCCGGGACGGCCGCCCCGCGCTTGCGGGCGCAGCGCGCGCGCAATCCCGGCGCGCTGGACAGCCCGACCACCAGCAGCGCCAGCAGCAGCTCGGCCCAGGCGTGGGCGCGCTGCGGCGGGTGGCTCCAGGCGGCCATCACCCCGTGGCTGAACCACACCAGCGCGCACACGCCGCTCCAGAAGCGCGCCAGCGCCGAACCGCGCAGCACGCCGATCGCCAGCAGCAACGGCGGCAGCGCGAATACCAGCAGCGCGGCGAGGCGGTGACGGTCGTTGTGGAACCATGCCGCGTACAGCAGCGCCAGGAGCAGCAGCGTCGCCCCCAGCGCGTGGCGCAGACGTGTCGCGTTCATGCCGCCGCCAGGCGCTGTGCGATGCCCGCCAGGCGCCGACCCAGCGCGCGCGCCAACTGCGCCTCCTCCTCGCTGGGCTGCGGGTCGTCGTCGGCGCCGGCGACGTGGCTGGCGCCGTAGGGCGTACCGCCGCTGCGGGTGCTGCCGAGCAGCGGCTCGGTGTAGGGAATGCCGACGATCAGGCAACCATGGTGCAGCAGCGGCAAGTGCATCGACAGCAGGGTGGCTTCCTGGCCGCCGTGCAGCGACGCGGTCGAGGTGAACACCGCCGCCGGCTTGCCGGCGAGGGTGGCGCTGGCCCAGTCGGCGCCGAGCCCATCGATGAAGTGCTTGACCGGCGCGGCCATGTTGCCGAAGCGGGTCGGGCTGCCCAGCGCCAGGCCCGCGCACTCGCGCAGGTCGCTGGCATCCACGTACGGCGCGCCGCTGTCGGGCACCGGCGGTGCGCTGGTCTGGGTGACCGCCGCCACCGGCGGCACGGTGCGCAGGCGCGCGGCCATGCCCGGCACCTCGCCGACGCCGCGCGCGATCTGCCGCGCCAGACGCGCCACCGAGCCGCCGCGGCTGTAGTACAGGACCAGAATCTCGGCCATGCGGCCCTCTCGTGGATCGAAACGGCCGCCAGTATCGACGATGCCGGCGTCCATGCGCATCGGGTACCCTTGCCCGATGCAGCCGCTGGACACCGTTAATCTCTGGGCCGATCGCCTGCGCGACCGCGCGCGCAGGCGCAGCTTCGCCGGCTTCCTGTGGCGGCGCTTCCTCGACGACCGCCTGTTCCAGGCCGCGGCCTCGCTGGCCTACACCACCATCTTCGCGCTGGTGCCGCTGGCGGTGGTGGTGTTCGGGGTGCTGTCGGCGTTCCCGGTGTTCGACAAGTGGAGCGACCAGCTCAGCGACTACATCTTCTCCAACTTCGTGCCGGCCGCGGCACGCTCGGTGGAGGCCTACCTGCGGCAATTCTCGGCCAGCGCCGGGCAACTGACCACCGCCGGCGTCATCGCGCTGGTGGTCTCGCTGCTGATCACCCTCAACAGCGTCGAGCAGACCTTCAACCAGATCTGGCGCGTGGTGTCGGCGCGGCCGCAGCTGACCCGCTTTCTGGTGTACTGGACTGTGCTGACCCTGGGCGCGCTGCTGGCCGCGGCGTCGCTGGCGGTGTCGGCGCGGTTCTTCGCGCTGCCGCTGTTCAAGACCAGCGAAGGCCGGATGCTGGCGCAGGTGGTGCTGAGCGTGGCGCCGGTGCTGATCGAGTTCGTCTGCATCACCCTGGTGTACCGGGTGGTGCCGCACCACACGGTCAAGCTGCGCCACGCGGTGCCGGGCGCGCTGCTGGCGGTGCTGCTGCTGGAACTGGTGAAGTGGGGGTTGAGCTTCTACCTGGGCAGCTTCCAGTCGTACCAGCGCATCTACGGCACGGTCGCGTTCGTGCCGATCTTCCTGCTGTGGATCTACCTGAGCTGGATCGCGATCCTGCTCGGCGCCTCGGTGTCCTCCTCGATCGCCGCCTTCCGCTATCAGCCGGCCTCGATGCGCCTGCCGGCCGGTTACGAGATCTACGGCCTGCTGCGCCTGCTCGGGCGCTTCGCGCAGGCGCGCAGGCAGGGCAAGGGGCTGCAGGAGGACCGGATCCTGGAGCTGGAGCCGATGCTGACCGACTCGCTGGTGCAGGAACTGCTGTGCGAGCTGGAACGCATCCGCCTGCTCAGCCGCACCGAGCAGGGCGACTGGATGCTGGCACGCGACCTGGGCGACGTGCCGGTGGCCGAGCTGTACGAGAATTGCCAGCTGCGCATCCCCGTCGTCGAGAGCTATCTGCCGTGCCGCGACGACGCCCTGGGCCAGGCGGCGTGCCGCGCGCTGGACGAACTGCGCCTGCCGTTGCGCGACGTGCTCAAGCGTCGCGTCGGCGACCTCTATACCGAGATCGGAGACCTTGCATGACCGTTATGCGCCTGCTGTTCCCGCTGTTCGCCGCCGCCTTGCTGGCCGGGTGCGACCGCCAGCCCAAGCCGGCCGACGGTGCCGCGACCACCGCGCCGTCCTCCGCGCCCAAGGCGCCGCCCGCCTCGCCCGCGCCGGAGGCCCCCGCCGCCCCGGCGGCCGGACCGTCCGTGGTGCAGGAGACCCGGCCCGAGCCGACCTTGAAGATGAAGGCGGTGGACGGGCGCGAGTACGACCTGGCCGCGCATCGCGGGCAATGGATGGTGGTCAATTTCTGGGCCACCTGGTGCGCGCCGTGCCTGAAGGAGATGCCGGAGCTGTCGGCCTTGCACGTGATGCGCGACAACATCGAGGTAGTGGGCCTGGCGTACGAGGACATCGAGCCGGCGGAGATGCAGGCGTTCCTGAAGCAGCATCCGGTCGCCTACCCGATCGTCATCGTCGACACGTATGCGCCGCCGGCCGACTTCGCCACCCCGCGCGGCCTGCCGATGACCTACCTGATCGCGCCCGACGGCAAGGTCGCCAAGCAGTTCCTGGGGCCGGTCACCGCCCACGACATCGAAACCGCGATCGCCGCTGCCGGTGGCCCGGCGCCGGGCAACGCGGGCTGAGCGGCGCTGCGGGTTGGCGCGGTGCTGTCCGGGAATGGGGACCGAGGGATTGCGCGTGCGCAGAGGCGCTCAGCCACTTTCCTAACAGGAGTCAACTGTCATGCAGCCACGATGGCGGGAGCAGCGTAAGGGCCCTGATCGCGCGCGGTGGCTGAGCCAGTGCGGGAGCCGGTGCGTGCAGGCGACGATGGCGAGTCTGGAAGGGTTGCCGGCGGCGCGCAGGCGTGCGTAGGTGTCGGCCATGAAGACAAATGCGTCGGCCATGACAACGCAACTGCGCGATGGCGCAGACGCTTTCAGCGTCACCATCCTTGAGGCCGAACGATCCAGCTGCATCGGATTTTTCGCTGTCGGTCGTGGCGGGAGTCCTTTGCGTCATCTCCCGCTATTGCAGTCCGTCGCCAATCGCGGATGCACGGTCATCGCCCCGCATTTCACCATGCTGGCTTCCGCTATTCCTACGAAGGAAGAACTGGATACCCGCATCCGGCGGTTTGAAATAGCGGCGGATGGCTGTGCGCGCGCGGACCAGCCGATCATAGGCATCGGCCATTCGATAGGAGCCTTGACCTTGCTGGTGCTCGCCGGAGGCCAAGCACGGACCCTCTCGGGAGATCGGGTGGTCGTCGGCTCCAAATGGAAATTCGCCCGGCTCGCTCTGTTCGCGCCACCGGCCGATTTCTTCAGATATCCCGGCGCGCTCGATGACGTCGATGTGCAGACCTTACTCCGTGTAGGCGGAAAGGACACGATGACGCCTCCCGCCCATGCGGAATTTCTGAAGGAAAAGCTCGCGCAAAAGGCGCCAGTCGAACTTGGCCTGGACGAGAATGCCGGGCATTTTACTTACATGGATGAGTTGCCGCCCCATGTCAGCGACCCGCAGCGCGACCGCAGCGCCTTTCTATCCGCTTTGGCCGATGCGGTCGGCAGGTTCGTCACGGCGTCGCGTTGAACGGTGCGGCCAAAACCAGCGAAGGGCGATCGGACGCAGGGAGCTGTTTTCAACAAGCGTACGAGTGGGTTCCCCTCGCGGCCTCGCATGGGGTCGCACGCCGCAAGGAGTCCCAATCCCGGCTCGGGAATCCCTGCCTCACACCGGAAACGAGGCGATCGGTTCCAGCAGCCCGAACTTTTCCTTGTGCAGCTTGTGCTTGAGCGGCGGCAGGTCCAAGTCCGGTTCGTGCAGGCGGGTTTCCGGCAGTTGGTCGAGCAGGTGCCGGATCAGGGTCAGGCGGCCGCGCTTCTGGTCGTTGAAGTCGACCAGGGTCCACGGTGCACAGTCGCGGTGGGTGGCTTCCAGCATCGCCTCGCGGGCGCGGGTGTAGTCGGCGTACTGGCTGCGCGACTTCAGGTCCACCGGCGACAGTTTCCAGCCCTTGAGCGGGTCGTGCAGGCGCTCGGCGAAGCGCTTTTCTTGCTGCGCCTGGTCCACGCACAGCCAGTACTTGAACAGGCGGATACCATCGTCCACCAGCAGCCGCTCGAACAACGGCGTCTGGCGCAGGAAGGTCTGGTATTCGACATCGCTGCAGTAGCCCATGACCCGCTCCACGCCGGCGCGGTTGTACCAACTGCGGTCCATCAGCACGATCTCGCCGGCGGCCGGCAGGTGCGCGATGTGGCGCTGGAAATACCACTGCGTGGCTTCGCGGTCGGTCGGCTTGGGCAGCGCCACCACCCGGCACTGACGCGGGTTCAGGTGTTCGGCGATGGCCTGGATCGCGCCGCCCTTGCCGGCGGTGTCGCGGCCTTCGAACAGCACCAGCACGCGCTCGCCGCTGTGCTGCACCGCCTGCGCCATCGCCATCAGTTCCAACTGCAGCGGCTCCATCAGGGCCTTGTACTGCTTGCGCTTGAGATGGCTCATTTGCTGCTCCGCTTGCGGGTGCCGGTGCCGGCCATGCTGCGCGCCACTTCCAGCAGCGCGCCCTGCTGGCGGGCGTCGAGGGCGCGGTAGGCCTGCAGCAGATCGTGTTCGCCGCGGGTGCGCGCCGGGTCCAGCTGGCTGGCCAGTTCGCCGAGCAGGGCGCCGACGGGTACGCCGAAGGTGCGCGCCAACGCGGTGAGCTGGGCGCGTCCGGGCAGCTTCTCGCCGGCCATCCAGGCCTTGACCGTGGCCGCGCCTGCGCGGGGGATGGCCGCGGCGATATCCGCGGCGCTCATGCCGCTGGCCTTGGCCAGCAGGCGCAACGTGGTGTCCAGGGGCATGCGGGAGTCCAGGTCATTCCTTCAGCCGCGGGCGCAGCGTGGCCAGATTGCAGGGGCGGGTGCGGGTATCCAGTTGCGCGGCGATGATCCGCTCCCAGGCCGTGCGGCAGGCCGAGGTGGAGCCGGGCAGGCAGAACAGGAAGGTGGCGTTGGCCAGGCCGGCGAAGGCACGCGACTGCAGCGAGGAGGTGCCGATCTCCTCGACGCTGATTGCGCGGAACAGTTCGCCGAACCCCGGCATCTGCTTGTCCAGCAGCGGCAGCAGCGCCTCGGGCGTGGAATCGCGGCCGGTGAAGCCGGTGCCGCCGGTGACCAGGATGCCGTCGACCTGCGGGTCGGCGATCCACCCCGACACCACTGCGCGCAGCCGGTAGCGGTCGTCGGGCAACAGTTCGCGCGCGTACAGGCGGTGGCCGGCCTGGCCGAGCGCCGACACCAGGTAGTCGCCCGAGCTGTCCTCGGCCAGGCTGCGCGTGTCCGAGACGGTCAGCACGCACAGGTTCAATGCAATGGAATCGGCGTTGGCGCTCATGCCGGCAGCCTAGCGGCTCGCCCGGCCGGCGTACAGTGGGACCGGGTGCCGTACCGCGGCGCTGGCGACCGGCGCGCTGGCGCATGGCGCGGCCGGCGTCTTCGCGCTCATCCTGCCGGGAGCGAAGAGGTGGAGGGCGCGGGCCTGCGCTTGGCGAGAGAGGATGCGGATGTTCGCCGCGACCTGGCGCTGACCGGTCACGGACTGCAGCGTGTCTGCACCGCCCATGTGGATCCACGCATCGTCGCGGCGGACGTGCAGGAGGGCGGTCTTTCCGCGAGCTCGGGCCGATCCATGCGCGGGAAGAGCGTATCGGTGCTGGCCGATGTTCCGGCCATCCGGACCGGGGTCGCTTGCTTGATTGCTGCGGTTCCGGCATTTCGCGGCGCTTCAGGCGCGTCCGTACGCCGGATTGCCGGGCCGTGCCAGCGCGTGCGGCCGGTAGTGGGCCACGCTGGCTGCGGGATGGCAGGCCAGCGGCAAGCGCTCGGGTTCGCGCTGCATGGCATGGTGCTGTGCGGTGGCGCTGCTCCATTCGGCATAGTCGAGCAGGCCGCGGGCGTCGTCGGACAGATGCAGGTGCGAGGCGAGCAGGCCGCGCAGCGCGTGCGCGCCATCCTGCAGCGCGGCGAAGGCGGCATCGGCGTAGCGCTGCGCTTGCGCCGCGTCGCGGATCGGCAGCCTGGTCACCACGACGCAGCCGGGCAGGCGCTGCGGATCGGAAACGCCGCTGCGGATGCGCCGGTAGCGCTGTCGCGTCAGGCGTGGCGCCGGCGCGCGCGGACCCGAGCTGCGGCCGAGTTGCGCGATGGCGTCGCTGCCGCCTTGCGCGTACAGCAGGTCCGGCGCTGCGCCCAGCGATTGCAGCCAGGCCAGGGCACGCAGGCCGTCGTCGGGGATGTGGCGCCGGCGCGCGAGCAGCGCCGCGCAGACCGGCGCCGAGGCATGGGCGACCAGCACGCTACGCGCATGCGGGGAGGTGAGGTCGGGCGACAGGCGTGGCGCCATCGGGGCATGCGCGAGCGGAAAGCGGGGAGTGTCAGACCTAAACTATGCTTGAGGTCAAGCGCCTCTGCGGAGCATGCGCTGCGACGGAGACGGGCGATGCGTACCGCCTAGTCCACTGCGTCATTGACTTGGCACCGATCTGTGTTGACAGATGCGCCATGGGCAAGATGCATCTAAGGATAGTCTGATCAACGCGGTCGGAGGATGAGGCAAGCCATATCGACCACGCCCACGGCGCTCAGACCCTCGGTTTTTCGCCGTTTCCGGCGCATTTCCGGGGTATTGCCCGGGTTACAGGCACACCCTCCCCACGACAGGCAGCAACTGCTTTCGCTTCAGCCACAGGTTCGACAGCGCAAACAGCGTCAGCACCTGCGCGGTGTTCTTCGCCAAGCCGCGATAGCGCACCTTGACGTAGCCAAACTGGCGCTTGATCACCCGGAACGGATGCTCCACCTTCGCCCTCAGGCTGGCCTTGGCGTGCTCCCAGCGCTGTGCCCACTTCAATTCGCGCTTGCTCTTGATCTGCTTCAGCTTCGAGGGCTTCTCCGCGATCAGATAGCGCAGCTTGCGCTTGCTCGCCATCTCCTCGCGCTTGGCCAGCCCGGTGTAGCCGCTGTCGCCGCATACCGTGTCTTCCTTGCCGTGCAGCAGCTTGTGCGCCTGGGTGATATCTGCGGCGTTGGCCGCCGTGCATTCCAAGTGGTGCACCAGCCCGGACTCATCGTCCACGCCGATGTGCGCTTTCATCCCGAAGTAGTACTGATTGCCCTTCTTGGTCTGGTGCATTTCCGGGTCGCGCTCGCCGTTCTTGTTCTTGGTCGAGCTGGGCGCGGCAATGATCGTGGCGTCCACGATGGTGCCGCCGCGCAGGCTCTGGCCCTTGCGCGATAGGTGCGCGTTGACCCGGTTGAACAGCGTGCGCGCCAGATCGTGCGTCTCCAGCAACCGGCGGAAGTTGAGGATCGTGGTCTCGTCCGGCACCTCATCCAACCCGCCGATCCTGGCGAAACGGCGCATCGACGCCGTGTCGTACAAGGCTTCTTCCGCGCCCGGGTCGCTCAGTGCGTACCACTGCTGCAGAAAGTGGATGCGCAGCATTGTCTCCAGCGGGTACGGCTGACGGCCCGGATGGCCCGACTTCGGATAGTGCGGCGCGATCAGCGCCAGCAGGTCTTTCCACGGCACCACCTGATCCATCTCGGCCAGCAACCTTTCGCGCCGCGTCTGCTTGCGCTTGCCGTTGTACTCCGCGTCGCCGAAAGACAATTGCATCGTCGTTGTCCTGTTGGGCTTTGTACGATTGTCGCAGGATCAGAGGGAGTTGTTCAGACCATCCCTAACCGATACCGAACGCGAGCAACTGCTTTCAGCGGCACGCCGCCGTACGGTTCGCGCGGCGGACGTGCGACGCGCAAAATTGATCTTGCTGCTCGGGGACGGTGAATCGCGCGAGGGGATCCTGAGCGCATTGGGCTGCGACTGGCGTTTCATCGCGCGTTGGTCGGGACGCTTTCTCAGCGAGCGACTGGCCGGCCTGTACGCTGGCCACCCCGGGCGCGCTCCTGTGCAGCCGCCTGCCGAGTTGGAAGCGCGTGTCCCGAACCGCACCCTCAAGCACGAACCAGCCGACGGTTCGACACATTGGAGCAGCTACACGCTCGCGGCAGAACTGGGCAATGCGTCGGTCTGGGCCGTGCAGCGCATCTGGCGTAAGCACGGCGTCAAGCCGCAGCGGTTGGAGCGGCGCATGGTCTCCAACGATCCGGCGTTGGAGACCAAGGCAGCCGACGTGATCGGGCTGTATCTGAACCCACCGGCGCACTCGGCGGTGTTCTGCGTGGATGAGAAAACCGCGATCCAGGCACCCGAGCGCAAGGGCCCGATGCTGCCTTTGTCGCCGGGGCGTGCCGAGAGCCACGGCTTGGCGTACCAACGCAACGGAACGCTCAGTTCGTTCGCAGCATTTGATACTGCTGCCGGCGAGGCGGTGGGCAAGACGGCGCCGCGCCACACCAGCGACCAGTTTGTGGCCTTTCTGATCTGATGGATGACGTCGCCAGCCAGCCTGAACGCCGGGAAATCCACGTCATTTGCGATCATGTGAGCCGCCACAAGACACGGCGGGCGGCCGACTTTTTCACCTCGCATCGCAACGTGCGTTGGCACGTCACGCCGACTTACTCGTCGCGGCTCAACCAGGTGGAAAACTGGTTCTCACGCATTCGGCGTGATGTGATCGCCCGCGGCGTCTTCACGTCGGTGGATCTGGATCGAAAACGGATGCGTCATATCCGCGAGCACAACCAAGACCCGACACCCATCAAGTGGAAATAGGACGATCCTTCCCGTCGGATTCGACGGGCCCAAGTCAATGACGCAGTGGACTAGTGCGGCCCACGCCAGCCATGCCGCCCCGCGGTCTCGCGCAACAGTGCGGCGAAGTCCGCAGCGAAGCGGTGCATGTCGAACAGGCCGGCGCTGGCGCGGCGTTGCTGCAGCGTGTCGCGCAGTGCGCGCAGCGCGAACGGATCGCGGCCCAGCTGCGCGGCTCTGGCGACGAACGCAGTGTCGTCGGCGACGTTCATCTCGTCCATGCCCAGATGGTGGTTGAGGCTGCCGGCCACGCGCGCGGCGAAGGTCGCGCCGGGGCAGGTCAGCAGCGGGCAACCGGCCCACAGCGCATCGGAGGCGGTGGTGTGTGCGTTGTACGGATGCGTGTCCAGGAACAGGTCGGCATGCCGGTAGCGGGCCAGGTACTCGGCATGCGCCAGCTTCGGCATGAAGCGCAACCGCGCCGGATCCACCTCGGCACGGCGGGCCGCCTCCCGCAACCGCGCATCGGCCTGGCCGGGGCCGGACAGCAGCCACAGCACGCTGTCCGCAACTTGCCGCAATACCGCCAGCATCCGCGCCATGCTGTGCGGAGTCAGCTTGTAGCTGTTGTTGAAGCAGCAGAACACGGTGCCGCGCTCGGGCAGCCCGCAGTCGCGACGCGAGGGCGGCGCCTGCACGCGGCGGCTGTCGTCCGAGGGCTGGAACGCGCGTGGCAGGCGCAGTACGCGCTCGCTGTAGTGCGCGGCCACGGCGTCGGGCAGTGCGAACGCGTCGCCGACGGCGTAATCGATCCACGGCGCGCCGGACGTGCCCGGATAGGCCAGCCAGTTGATCTGCAGCGGCGCCGGACGCAGCGCCAGCACCTCCGGCGCGCCGCCGCCGCCCCAGCCGCGCAGGTCGAACAGCAGATCGATGCCGGCATCGCGGATGTGTTGCGCGATCGCCCGGTGCGGCTGTCCGGCGACGTCGTGCCAGGCGTGCGCGGCGGCCCGCAGGCGCGCGCCGATCGCGCTGCCGTCGTCGCGGTTCAACGCGAACAGCTGCAGTTGCAGGTCGGCGTGCGCACACAGCCGCTCGAACAGGGCGACGGTCAGCAGGCCGGTGGGATGCGCGCCGAAGCCGTTGGACAGGAAGCCGACCTGCAGCGGCCCGTGGTGGCGCAGCGCCGTCGCCGGCAACGGCGCCAACGTGTGCGCCACTGCAAGGGCGCGGTTGCGCGCGCACTGCAACTGTTCGGCGGCGTCGGCGTCCTCGTTGAGGAAGGCGAACGGCTCGATCGCCGGATGGCCCTGGCGCACCGCGTCGCGCACCTGCCGCGACAGCGCGTCCAGGTCGCGCCAATCGCACAGCTTGCGCCGCCAGTTCAACAGGTGCGCGGCGATCGCCGGTTCCCGCGGCAGCAGCGCATGCGCGAACGCATAGGCATCCGCGGCGGCTTCGGCCTCGCCGTTGTCCTCCAGCGCATGGCCCAGCCACAGGGCGATGCCCGGATGCCGCGGCGCGTGCCGCCGCGCCTGGCGCAACGCCGCCGCGGCCTCGGCATGGCGGCCCTGGGTCCAGCGCACGCGGCCCAGCCGCGCCAGCGCCTCGGGGTGCGCCGGGCGCAGCCGCAACGCGCGCAGGGCCGCCTGCTCGCCGGCGGCGACCGCACCGGCGCCGAGTTCGGCGTCGGCCAGCATCACCCAGGCGATGAAGTCCTGCGGGTCGCGGCGCACCGCGTCCCGCAGCGCGCGCAGTGCGTCCGCCGCCGTGCCGCTCATGCCGTCGCGCCGGCCGCGGGGTGCGCGTCGGCGTGGCGCGTGGGCACGCTCACGGGCTGTCGCTCAGCCGCGCCAGTGCATCGGCCTGGTGCTCGTGGCTCAGGCGCTCGATCAGCGCGTCGAGATCGCCCTCGATCACGTTCGGCAGGTCGTACAGGGTCAGGCCCTCGACCCGGTGGTCGGTGATGCGGCCCTGCGGGAAGCTGTAGGTGCGGATGCGCTGGCTGCGGTCGCCGCTGCCGACCTGCAGCTTGCGGTCCTGCGCTTCGGCCGCGGCCTGCTTGCTGCGCTCGGCGTCGAGCAGCTGCGCCTTCAGCCGCTTCATCGCCTTGTCGCGGTTGGCGTGCTGGCTGCGCTCGGTCTGGCATTCGACCACCATCCCGGTCGGCAGATGGGTGATGCGGATCGCCGATTCGGTCTTGTTGACGTGCTGCCCGCCGGCGCCGGAGGAGCGGAACGTGTCCACCTTCAGGTCTGCCGGATTGAGTGCGATCTCTTCCACGTCGTCGGCCTCGGGGATGATCGCCACGGTCGCTGCGGAGGTGTGGATGCGGCCCTGCGACTCGGTCGCCGGCACCCGCTGCACGCGGTGCGTGCCGGATTCGAACTTGAGCTTGGAATACGCGCCGCGGCCGACGATGCGCGCCACGACCTCCTTGTAGCCGCCGTGTTCGCCGGGGCTGTCCGATTCCACTTCCACCTTCCAGCCCTGGCGCTCGGCATAGCGCGCGTACATGCGGAACAGGTCGCCGGCGAAGATCGCGGCCTCGTCGCCGCCGGTGCCGGCGCGCACTTCCAGGAACAGGTTGCCGTCGTCGCGCGGATCGCGCGGCACCAGCAGCAGCGCCAACTGCGCGTCGAGCGCGGCCAGGCGCGCGTGGGCGGCGGCGATTTCCTCTTCGGCCAGTTCGTGCAGTTCCGGATCGGCGCGCATCGTCTCGGCGGCGGCCAGGTCGGCCTTGGCCGCGGCCTCGTCGGCCAGCGCGGCGGCGACCGGCTCCAGCTGCGCGAATTCGCGCGAGTAGTCGCGGAAGCGCGCGTTGTCGCTCACCACGCCGGGGTCGGACAGCAGCCGTTCGAGTTCTTCGCGGCGCTCGGCCAGCGCCTCCAGCTTACGGCGCAGGGTCGGTGTCATCGGCCTTCAGGATGGGATGGAGGTAGCCCGGTTTTTCCGGGAACAGGCGCTCGGCGGCGCGGGCCAGCTCGGCATCGCCGCTCAGCGCCGCCTCGCGCAGCGCCGCGGTGGGCGGATGCAGCAGGCGGTTGGTCAGGGTATTGGCGAGGAATTCCAGCACCTCGGCGGCCGGCTTGCCGTTGGCCAGCTGCTGCCGCGCTTTGGCCAGCACGTCGTCGCGGGTGCTGTCGCCGTGCGCGCGCAGGCGCTTGAGCGGCGCCTGGCGGGTGCTGGCCTGCAGCGCTTCGATGTAGCGCACCACCTGCAGGTCGATGATCGCCTCGGCGGCGTCGGCCGCCTCGCGGCGGCCGCGGCGGTTGTCTTCGACGGCGCGTTCCAGGTCGTCGATGGTGTACAGATAGGCATCGGCCAGCTCGGCGACGCCGGCCTCGATGTCGCGCGGCACCGCCAGGTCGAACAGCAGCATCGGCTTGTGCTTGCGCGCGCGCAGCGCCTGCTCGACCTGCGCGCGGGTCACCACCGGCGCGCGCGCGGCGGTGGCCGAGAACACCACGTCGACCTCCTGCAGATGCCGCTCCAGTTCGCTCAGCGGCAGCGCCACGCCGCCATGGCGGCTGGCCAGTTCCTGGGCGTGGGCGAGGGTGCGGTTGGCGATCAGCAGGCGCCGCACGCGGCCTTCGCTGAGGTGCTTGGCGGCCAGTTCGATGGTCTCGCCGGCGCCGACCAGCAGCACCGCCGATTCGTTGAGCCGGGCGAAGGAGTTCTGCGCCAGGCGCACCGCGGTGGAGGCCGCCGACACCGGATTGGCGCCGACCCGGGTGTCGGTGCGCGCGCGCTTGGCCACCGAGAAAGTCTGCTGGAACAGCCGGTCCAGCCGGTTGCCCAGCGCCCCGTGCTCGCGCGCCAGCGCCCAGGCGTCCTTCACCTGGCCGAGGATCTGCGGCTCGCCCAGCACCATCGAATCCAGTCCGGTGGCGACGCGGAACAGGTGTCGGACCGCATCGGCATCCTGGTGCTGGTACAGATAGCCGTGCAGGCCGGCCGCGTGCGAATCCAGCCAGTCGGCCAGGCGCTGAGCGTCGTCGGCGATCGCGTACAGCTCGGTGCGGTTGCAGGTGGACAACAGCGCGGCCTCGGCGACATCGGGCAACGCACGCAGCGCATGCAGCGCGCGCGGCAGCGCCTCGCCGGCAAACGCCACCCGTTCGCGCAGGTCGACCGGCGCGGTCTGGTGGTTCAATCCGAGCACCCACAACGTCATCTGTTCAGTCGCTTGCGATAAGCTGCTGGCCATATTCAGGGCCCCATTTTACGGCCCGGCTGCCCCCGATGCCCGCATTGATTCGCATCCCTACCGTTCTCCTGCTGTCCGCGCTTGCCGCGACCCCGGCAGCAAGCGCCGTGGCGGCGGCGCCGACGGCGACCGCCGCACTGCCGCCGGGCACCGACGTGTCGTCGCTGACGCCGGTGCTGGCCGGCGAGTTCGCGTTGCAGGCCGGGCAGCTGGCCGACGCCTCGCACTGGTACCTGCGGGCGGCGAACGAGGTGCCCGGCGATGCCGGCCTGGCCGAACGCGCGACCCGCATCGCCCTATTGGCCAACGACAACACCGCCGCGGCGCAGGCCCTGGCGCTGTGGCGCCAGCGCGCGCCGGAGTCGCTGGCGCTGCGCAGCTCCGAGGCCGCGCTGGCGCTGCGCAGCGGCAATCTGCGCCAGGCGCGCGGCCTGCTGGTGGCGCTGCTGCGCGACAAGGACCCGCACGGCTGGCGCTTCGCGCTGGTGGCGCTGGTCAGCGGCAACCGCGATCCGGAGGTGGCGGCGAAGGTGCTGGACCAACTGCTCGACGCCAATGCGATCCCCGACCAGCTCGAAGCCTGGCAGGAATTCGGGCGGCTGGCGCTGCGCCTGGAGCAGCCGAAGCTGGCCGAGCGCATCGTCGACCAGTTGGTCAAGCGCTTCCCGGACGAGCCGCGGGTGGCCCTGCTGCATGCCACCCAGCTGCAGCAGGCCGGCAAGACCGAGCAGGCGCGTGCGCTACTGCAGGGCGTGGAGCCCAAGGCGCCGCGCGATCCCGAGTTGCGCGGCACGCTGGCCTACGCCTACGACGCGATCGGCGACACCGCCGCGGCGGCGCGGGTGCTGGCGCTGGGGCCGCAGGACACCCAGAACTACGGCCTGCGCGCCTCGATGCTGGCCAAGCTGCAGGACAACCCGGCGCTGAGCGCGCTGTACGAGGAGTTGCGCACGGGCGCGGCCCAGCCCGATCCGGAACGGCGCCTGCTGCTCGGCAAGATCGCCGAGTTCCTGAAGCGCTACCAGGAAGCGGTGGAGTGGTACCGCGGCGTGCCGGGCGGCCCACTGCGCAACGAGGCGCGGCTGCGCACCGCCGGGGCGCTGTACGAGCTTGGGCAGAAAGACGCCGCCTTCAGCGAGGTGCGCGCGCTGCAGGACGATGCCGAGGCCGACGATGCCGCGCGCCGCGACGCCTATGTGCTCGAGGCGGAATTGCGCCAGCGCAGCGGCGACGATGGCGGCGAGCTGCAGGTGTTCGAGCGCGGCCTGGCCGCGTACCCGGACGACAATGCGCTGTTGTACGCCCGCGGCCTGGCCTGGGAGCGGCGCGACCGCATCGACCGCGCCGAGGCCGACCTGCGCAAGATCCTGGTTACCGAGCCGGAGAACGTGGCCGCGCTCAATGCGCTCGGCTACACCCTGGCCGATCGCACCCAGCGCTACCGCGAGGCGCTGCAGTTGATCGACCGCGCCCGCACCGCCGATCCCGACAACGCCGCGATCATCGACAGCTACGGCTGGGTGCTGTACCGGCTCGGCAAGACCGAGGAGGCGCTGGTGCAGCTGCGCCGCGCCTGGATTCTGTTCAAGGATCCGGAGATCGCCGCGCACATCGGCCAGGTGCTGTGGGAGCAGGGCAAGCGCGAGGAGGCCAACAAGTACTTCGACGAAGCGCGCAAGCTCGATCCGAAGAATCGCGCGCTGCAGCGGGCGATGGACCAGGTCGCGCCGTGAGGCCAGAGTTGCCTGCGGTTTGCGCGCTGGCGGCGCTGCTGGCGCTGGCCGGCTGTAGCTCGCTGGCGCCGCGGCAGGCGCCGCCGGTGGCGATCGCACCGCCGGGCGAGGTGGTGCGCCAGGCCGACGCCGCCCGCGCGGCGTGGCTGGCCGCGCACCCGAACTGGTCGTTCCAGGGCCGGGTGGCGATCACCAAGGGCCGCAACGGCGGCAGCGGGCGCATCGACTGGAAGCAGCGGCAGCGGCAGTACCAGGTCGAGCTCAGCGCGCCGGTGACCCGCCAGAGTTGGCGCCTCACCGGCGACAGCCATCGCGAAGGCGGCCGCCTGGAAGGGCTGGAGGGCGGTCCGCGCGAAGGCCAGGACGCGCAACGACTGCTGCTCGAAGCCACCGGTTGGGAGATTCCGGTCAATCTGCTGCCGGATTGGGTGCGCGGGCAGGTCGCGGCGGATGCCGCGACGCCCGAGCAGGTCGGCTACGACGCCGAGGGGCGCTTGCAGACGCTGCGGCAGATGGGCTGGGAGATCCAGTTCCAGGAGTGGTACCCGCCCAGCGACGGCCGCCCGGCCCTGCCGCGGCGCATCGAGGCGCGCAGCGGCGACGCCAAGGTACGGCTGCTGCTGGACCAGTGGGACTTCGCGGCACCATGAGTGCGATGGGGAAGGATGGCTGGTCGGCCTGGCCGGCGCCGGCGAAGCTGAACCTGTTCCTGCAGATCACCGGCCGCCGTGCCGACGGCTACCACGCACTGCAGACCGTGTTCCGCCTGCTCGACTGGGGCGATACGGTGCATCTACGCGTGCGCGGCGATGGCGTGGTGGCACGGCTCGGCGACTCCGCGCCTGGCGTCGCCGAGGCCGACGACCTGCTGGTACGCGCCGCGCGGCTGCTGCAAAAAGAGGCTAAAATCTCTCAAGGTGCGGACATTCGCATCGAAAAGCGCATTCCGGCGGGCGGTGGCTTCGGCGGTGGATCGTCCGACGCGGCGACCGTGCTGGTCGCGCTCAATGCGCTGTGGGGCGCAGGGCTGGAGGAGGACGCGCTGGCCACTCTGGGTCTGGCGTTGGGCGCGGACGTGCCGGTATTCGTGCGCGGCCGCGATGCCTGGGCCGAAGGGGTGGGCGAGCGGCTGACCCCGCTGCGCCTGCCGCCGGCCTGGTACGTGCTGGCCGATCCGGCGGTGCACGTGCCCACCGCCGCGCTGTTCCAGGCCCCGGATTTGACGCGGGATGCCGCGCCCGCGAAAATGGCGAGCTTCGTTTCAGGTTTCCTGCTCGGCAACGCGTTCGAGCCGGTGCTGCTCCGCCGCGAACCGGCCGTCCAGGCCATGTTCCAGGCGCTCGCGCAGATCGGCACGCCGCGCCTGACCGGGTCGGGGAGCGGTTGTTTCGTCGAGTTCGCCGATCGCGCTGCCGCCGCGCGCGCGCTGGCGGCCTTGCCGGACGGGTTGCGCGCCTGGGTGGCCGGCGGCGTGACCCGCTCGCCGCTGCTCGACGCGCTGGAGGCATAGCAACAGTTCCATGCAGGGGCGTCGCCAAGAGGCCCAAGGCACCAGGTTTTGATCCTGGCATTCGTAGGTTCGAATCCTACCGCCCCTGCCATATATATATGCGAGTCCCTCGCAGAAGCCCACACGTCCGTGTGCGGGGATTCAAAGGGTGAAGCGCAGCTTCGCTCGGTTTTTTCGCCAGTTTTCACGCTGTTTCTTCGTTCCACGTTCTTCGCCGCCGCCCGAGACACTCCTCATGCAAGATCAACGCAACCTGCTGGTGTTCTCCGGCAATGCCAACAAGCCGCTGGCCAAGAGCATCTGCCGCGAACTGGGGGTGCGTCCGGGCAAGGCGATGGTGTCGCGCTTCTCCGACGGCGAAGTGCAGGTGGAGATCGAGGAGAACGTGCGCCGGCAGGAAGTGTTCGTGATCCAGCCGACCTGCGCGCCCAGCGCGGAGAACCTGATGGAGCTGCTGGTGCTGATCGACGCGCTCAAGCGCGCCAGCGCCGCCAGCGTCACCGCGGTGGTGCCGTACTTCGGCTATTCGCGGCAGGACCGGCGCATGCGTTCATCGCGCGTGCCGATCACCGCCAAGGTCGCGGCAAAGATGTTCACCGCGGTCAACGCCGACCGCGTGCTCACCGTGGACCTGCACGCCGACCAGATCCAGGGCTTCTTCGACATCCCGGTCGACAACGTCTATGCCTCGCCGCTGCTGCTGGCCGACATCTGGCGCGCCTACGGCACCGACAACCTGATCGTGGTGTCGCCGGACGTGGGCGGCGTGGTCCGCGCCCGCGCCGTGGCCAAGCGCCTGGACGACGCCGACCTGGCGATCATCGACAAGCGCCGCCCGCGCGCCAACGTGGCCACGGTGATGAACATCATCGGCGACGTCGAGGGCAAGACCTGCGTGCTGGTCGACGACATCGTCGATACCGCCGGCACCCTGTGCGCCGCCGCCGCCGCGCTGAAGGCGCAGGGCGCGCTGAAGGTGGCCGCGTACTGCACCCACCCGGTGCTGTCCGGCCCGGCGGTCAGCAACATCGGCAATTCGCAGCTGGACGAGCTGGTGGTCACCGACACCATCCCGCTGTCGGACGCAGCGCGCGGCTGCAGCAAGATCCGCCAGCTCAGCGTCGCCGAGCTGCTGGCCGAAACCATTCGCCGCATCGCCTTCGGCGAGTCGGTGAGTTCGCTGTACGTCGATTGATCGAGGGCGGGGGTTGGGGATCGGGGATTCGCTGAAGCGGTGCCGCTGCGAATTCCCAACCCCCAATCCCGGCTTTCCAACGACTCTTCTGGTCGCGGAAGAGTCATCAAAGCCGCCGCGAGGCGGTTCATTCAACCAAGGTAGTAAACGCAAATGGCAACCACGCATGAAATCAAGGTTCAGCGCCGCGAGGTCGAGGGCAAGGGTGCGAGCCGCCGCCTCCGTCGCGACGGCCTGATCCCCGCCATCGTCTACGGTGGCGAACTGAAACCGGTCAACATCGAGCTCAACCACAACGAAGTCTGGCTCGCCAGCCAGAACGACTGGTTCTATTCGTCCATCCTCAGCCTGAGCCTGAACGGCGACGTGCAGAAGGTGCTGCTGCGCGATATGCAGCGTCACCCGTTCAAGCAGCTGATCATGCACATCGACTTCCAGCGCGTGAACGACAACCAGGCGCTGCACGCTTCGGTGCCGCTGCACTTTCTCAACGAGGAAACCTCGCCGGCCGGCAAGTCGGCCGACGTCGTGGTCACCCACGAGTTGAACGAGATCCAGGTTGTGTGCCTGCCGAAGAACCTGCCGGAATTCGTCGAAATCGACCTGTCCGCGCTGTCGGTCGGCGACGTGATCCATCTGTCCGACCTGAAGCTGCCGGCCGGCGTCGAGCTGCCGGAGCTGAAGCTGGGCAAGGAGCACGACGTGGCGGTGGTCATCGCCAAGCACGGCCGGGTCGAGGAAGAGCCGGAATCGACCGACGCTGCGGCGGCGGTCCCGGCCGAGCCGGCGAAGAAGGACGGCAAGTAATCGCTTGCGCGGTGCCCGGGCCGTTTCGGTCCGGGCACCGCGGCGATGTGCTGCGGCATGACTGGCCTGCGTCTGATCGTCGGTCTGGGCAATCCCGGGGCCGAACATACGAACACCCGGCACAACGCCGGGTTTCGCTTTGTCGAGCGCCTGGCCGAGCGGGCCGGCGCGCGCTGGAGCGTGGACGCCAAGCTGTTCGGCGAAACCGCCAAGGTCGACGTGGCCGGGCAGGCGGTGTGGCTGCTGAAGCCGGCCACCTTCATGAATCTCAGCGGCAAGTCGGTCACCGCCGCGTTGCGCTACTGGAAGATCGAACCGGCGCAGGCGCTGCTGGCGCACGACGAGTTGGATCTGGCGCCGGGCACGGCGCGGCTCAAGTTCGACGGCGGCCATGGCGGACAGAACGGCTTGCGCGACACCATCCGCCAGCTCGGGCACGCGGGCTTCCATCGCCTGCGCCTCGGCATCGGCCATCCCGGGCACAAGGACAAGGTCGTTCCCTGGGTGCTGGGGCGCGCTGGCAAGGACGACCAGATCCTGATCGACCGCGCCATCGACGACGCCATCGCGGTGCTGCCGCTGGCGGTGCAGGGCGATGTCAATGAGGCGATGAAGCGGCTGCATACGGCCGGGACGCGGGACGCGGGACGCGGGACGCGAAACGCCTGAATCACGGGAACGCTCTCTGTTTCATCTGAACATAAGGTTGCTGCGAATGAACGAACAAATGCGCGCCGGCTTTGCGCCGAGTCCCGAGCCCCGCGTCCCGAGTCCAGGAGCCACCCATGGGCATTAAGTGCGGCATCGTCGGCCTGCCCAACGTCGGCAAGTCGACCCTGTTCAATGCGTTGACCAAGGCGGGCATCGCCGCGGCCAACTTCCCGTTCTGCACCATCGAGCCGAACGTCGGCGTGGTGCCGGTGCCCGATCCGCGGCTGGGCGAACTGGCCAAGATCATCAATCCGCAGAAGGTGGTGCCGACCGCGGTCGAGTTCGTCGACATCGCCGGCCTGGTCGCCGGTGCGGCCAGCGGCGAGGGCCTGGGCAACAAGTTCCTGGCGCACATCCGCGAGGTCGACGCGATCACTCACGTGGTGCGCTGCTTCGAGCATGGCGACATCATCCATGTCAACAACAAGGTCGATCCGATCTCCGATATCGAGACCATCGACACCGAGCTGGCCCTGGCCGACCTGGACAGCGTCGAGAAGGCGCTGAACCGCGCCGAGCGCAGCGCCAAGGGCGGCGACAAGGACGCGGCGGCGCGCAAGCCGGTGCTGGCCAAGCTGCAGGCCGCGCTGGCCGACGGCAAGGCCGGGCGCAGCGCGGGCCTGGACGAGGAAGAGAAGGCGCTGGTGCGCGACCTGTTCCTGCTCACGCTCAAGCCGGTGCTGTACATCGCCAACGTGCTCGAGGACGGGTTCGAGCACAACCGGCACCTGGATGCGGTGCGCGCGCGCGCCGCCACCGAGGGCGCCGAGGTGGTGCCGGTGTCGGCGGCGATCGAGGAAGAGCTGTCGCAGCTGGACGATGCCGATCGCGACACCTTCCTGGCCGACCTGGGCCTGGCCGAGCCGGGCCTGAACCGGGTCATCCGCGCGGCGTATGCGCTGCTCGGGCTGCAGACCTATTTCACTGCCGGGGTCAAGGAAGTGCGCGCGTGGACGGTAAAGGCCGGATCGACCGCGCCGCAGGCGGCCGCGGTGATCCACACGGACTTCGAGAAGGGCTTCATCCGCGCCGAAACCATCGCCTACGACGACTTCATCAAGTACAAGGGCGAGGCCGGCGCGCGCGAGGCCGGGCGGCTGCGCCTGGAGGGCAAGGAATACCGCGTGCAGGAAGGCGACGTACTGCATTTCCGCTTCAACGTCTGACGATTTTTGCCGGATCTCGGTGGTGCTCAGTAGCGCTTGATGGACAGGTTGGCCCATTTTAAATCAATGGGTTGCAGAAGTAATACGGTCTGCTGAGCGTTCCTGTTGTTCATCGAGGTCCAGAAAATTCGGGGGTAGCGTTGGGGGTACTCGTGTTCAACCGTGGGGGTACATCTCCCCGCAGTGGAGTCCAACGATGCCCGAGAATCTACTCACCGACTTCAAGGTCAGGTCGGCCAAACCGACTGATCGAGACTGGAAACTTTCAGACGGCGGGGGCTTGTTCCTGCTGGTCAAGCCTACCGGCGGCAAGCTCTGGCGGTGGAAGTACCGGCTGTAAGATAAGGAGAACCTCTTTGCCATTGGCGGCTTTCCTCAAGTAAGTCTTGCAGAGGCGCGTGCGGCCCGCGAGAAAGCGCGGGCCTTGGTCAAGCAAGGCAGCCGTCATGTGGCGAGCGAGTCCAGTCTGTTGTGGAACAGGCGTGCTGCTAGCGGAACCGTCGGATGCGCGAGGGCTGTCCTGGCTGCGATGACCCCGGACGATCCGCGGCCGTCGGCGATGCGGGCCACGGTCCTGGCCGAGCGCGGCGGGATAGCCCTTGCCGCGGACAAGCCTGGGCGGCACAGCACTGACGCGGCGCCCGGCAACCGGTGCCGGCATCGTGGCCCGGCGACCCGTGCCCGCGTCGAGGCGTCGTCGGGAGGGGGGGCGACCGTCCGCTCGGTCGGCCGCACGACGCGGGCGCTCGCGGCCAGGCCCCTATACTTCCCGGTGTCCACCCACAGGGTTCTCACCGCATGCGCGCATCTTCCCCGCCTTCGACCGCCCGCGCGGCCGGCGCCGCCCCCGGCAGCCTGCGCCGCTCGGTGTCCAATACGCTCAAGGGCTCGGCCGGCAACCTGGTCGAGTGGTATGACGTCTATGTCTACTCGGTGTTCGCCAGCTATTTCGAGGCGCATTTCTTCTCCAAGGAAGACAAGAACGCAACGCTGTTCGTGTGGGCGATCTTCGCGATGACCTTCCTGATGCGGCCGATCGGCGCGTGGTACTTCGGCCGCTTCGCCGACCGCTTCGGCCGCCGCCTGGCGCTGACCATCTCGGTGTCGTTGATGGCGCTGTGTTCGTTCGTCATCGCGGTCACGCCGACCCTGGCGACGATCGGCATCGCCGCGCCGATCGTCCTGCTGCTGGCGCGGCTGCTGCAGGGCTTCGCCACCGGCGGCGAGTACGGCACCAGCGCCACCTACATGTCCGAGGCGGCGATCCCGGGCCGGCGCGGCTTCCTGTCCTCGTTCCACTACGTGACCCTGGTCGGCGGCCACGTGCTGGCGCAGGCGACACTGCTGGCGATGCTGCACTTCTTCGACGCCTCGCAGGTGTCCGCGTGGGGCTGGCGCGTGGCGTTCGCCCTCGGCGGCGTGGGCGCGCTGGTGGTGTTCTGGCTGCGCCGGAGCATGGACGAGTCGCTGGGTTCCGAATCCATCGCCGAGGCCAAGAAAGGCGGCGCGCGCTCGGCGGGCTCGCTGCACGAGCTGTTCGTGCGCCAGTGGCGGCCGCTGCTGCTGTGCTTCCTGGTGACCGCGGGCGGCACCATCGCCTTCTACACCTATTCGGTCATCGGGCCGAAGATGATCCAGACCGCGTTCGCCGGCAACGACGTGATGGCCGGCACCCTCATCAACCTGATCGCGCTGACCGTGCTGATGTTGATGCAGCCGGTCGGCGGCTGGCTGTCGGACATCGTCGGGCGCAAGACGCTGCTGGTGCTGTTCGGCATCGGCGGCGTGCTCTACACCTGGTTCCTGGTGCTGGAGCTGCCCAAGCAGAGCGACTGGCTGACCGCGTTCGCGATTCTGACCGCCGGCTTCGTGATCCTGACCGGCTACACCTCGATCAATGCGGTGGTGAAGGCCGAGCTGTTCCCGACCCACATCCGCGCGCTGGGTGTGGGCCTGGGCTACGCGCTGGCCAACTCGGCCTTCGGCGGCACCGCGCCGCTGTTGTACCAGGGCGCGCTGAAGACCGGCCACGTCGTCGCCTTCGTCTGGTACGCCACCGCGGTCATCGCCGTGTCGCTGGTGGTCTACATGTTCTTCCTGCGCAACAAGGGGGCGAACTGGCTGGACGACGCGGCCGCGATGCGCGAACGCAAGCGCGTGCCAGCGCCGATCGCGCGCAGCTGACGCAGGACGCTGCGGCCCCGCGCCGGGGAATACTGCGCGGGCTGGACCGCCGGTGTCGGCCCGCGCCAGCGGCGCACCGTGCGGCGGGGCGGTCGGCCGTTGCCGCGACCGGGCCGGACCGGGCAGGGCTTGCGCTGCGCCCGGCACGCCCCGCGCGCCGAGCGCGGCCGGCATGGGCAGTGGCGCGGACGGGCGCCGCCGCCGGGGCGGCGCGCGCATCGATTCGGCGGCATTCGGGCGACTCGGGTACCATGCAGCCCCCTCACGGGCGTTCTCACTCATGGCCGACTCCAAGAAGACCCCCGAATCCCCCGTGACCCAGGCCCAGGCCGAAGCCGCCGTGCGCACCCTGTTGCGCTGGGCCGGCGAGGATCCCGACCGCGAAGGCCTGCTGGACACCCCACGGCGCGTGGCCGAGGCCTACGGCGACTGGTTCAGCGGCTATCGGGCCGACCCGCGCGAGTACCTGCTGCGCACCTTCGAGGAAGTGGCCGGCTATGACGAGCTGATCGTGCTGCGCGACATCGAGTACGAAAGCCATTGCGAGCACCACATGGCGCCGATCATCGGCAAGGTCCATGTCGGTTACCTGCCGCGCGGCAAGGTGGTGGGCATCAGCAAGCTGGCGCGCGTGGTCGAGGCCTATGCGCGGCGTTTCCAAGTGCAGGAGAAGATGACCGCGCAGATCGCGCAGTGCATCCAGGACGTGCTGCAGCCTCTGGGCGTGGGCGTGGTGGTGGAAGGCGCGCACGAATGCATGACCACCCGCGGCATCCACAAGCGCGGCGTCAGCATGGTCACCTCGAAGATGCTCGGCACCTTCCGCGAAGACGCGCGCACCCGCGCCGAGTTCCTGCGCTTCATCGACGGCGGCGTGCGCTGAGGCGTGAACCTGCGGGCGCTGGGCGAGGCGATCGACCATGCGCCCGCCGACATCGAGCAGGCCGAGCGGACGCTCGAGGGCGTGCGCGAGGAGCGGATCGGACTCGGCATCGAGCGTGCGCAACTGGAGAAGCAGCGGCTGAACTGCGCCGACGCGCGCGCGGTCACGCCGCTGCAGCGGCAGGGGCTGGAAGAACGCCTGGGCAGCCTGGGCGTGCTCAGCCTGGATAACCTGGAAGCGCATTTCCGCCAGGCCGGCAATGCGCTCGCCGAGCAGGTCAGTGCCAGCGACAGGGAACACAACCGCCTGGAGCAGCTGTTGCTTGGCTGCTTCCGCCGCTACTGCCAGCAGTGGCCCGAAGACAGCGGCGACTTCACCGTCAGCCTGAGCAGCGCCGACGACTTCCTGGCGCGCCTGCAACGTCTGGAACGCGACGGCCTGCCGCAGCACGAGGCGCGCTTCTTCGATCTGCTGCAGAGCCAGAGCAAGAACAACCTGCTGGCCCTGCAGCGGCACACGGCCGAGGCGCGCAAGTCCATCGACCAGCGCCTGGACGAGGTCAATGCCAGCCTGGAACAGGTGCCGTTCAACCGCGGCACCGTGTTGACCATCGTACTGGCCGAGCGCCGCCTGCCGGAGGTGATCGAATTCCACCAGCGCCTGCGCGAGGTGCTGGGCCACCACCAGACCGAACAGCGCGACCTGGCCGAGCAGCAGTTCGCCGTGCTGCGCGAGCTGGTGCGCAAGCTCGGCTCGCAGGAAGGCCAGGATCGGCGCTGGCGCGAACTGGTGCTGGACGTGCGCCTGCACGTGGAATTCGTCGGCGTCGAGCTCGACGCCGCCACCCGCCAGCAGGTGTAGATCTACCGCAGCGGCGCCGGCAAGTCCGGCGGCCGGCGGCAGAAGCTGGCCACCACCTGCCTGGCCGCGGGGCTGCGCTACCAGTTCGGCGGCGAGGACGGGCAGTTGCCGCGCTATTGCGCGGTGGTGCTGGACGAAGCCTTCGACAAGGCCGACAACGAGTTCACCGCGCTGGCGATGAACATCTTCGAGAACTTCGGTTTCCAAATGGTGGTGGCCACGCCGCTGAAGTCGGTGATGACGTTGGAACCATTCATCGGCGGCGCCTGTTTCGTCGAGATCAGCGGCCGCCACGATTCGGGCGTGCTGCTGATCGAGTACGACGAGCAGACGCGCCGGCTCAAGTTGCCCGAGCGCACCCGCGGCACGGCCATGCCGGGCGGTGCGGCGGCATGGCCGGCCGCCGAAGACGCGGCTGCCGGACCTGCCGAGACCTGACCCGGATGGCGCGCGCCGATGCGATGCTGTCGCCCGACGCCGCGCTGGCCGGGCGGTCTCAAGAATCAAGTGCAACACGTGATTTGAACGCTGCGATGTCCGCTTCCATTGCCTCGCTAGGCGTCTTCCAGCCAAGTGTCTGGCGAGGGCGAGTGTTCATCAGCAACGCGATGTGATTGAGGTATTCCTGGCTGACGGCGGATAGGTCCGCCCCCTTGGGCAGGAACTGGCGAAGTAGACCGTTGGTGTTCTCATTGCTTCCGCGCTGCCACGGTGCGTGCGGATCGGCAAACCACAGGTCGATGTTCAACCGTTCCATCAGCTCGGCATAGCGCGTCATTTCGGTGCCACGGTCATAGGTCAAGCTGGTTCGCATGGATGCGGGGAGCTTCTTCATCTGACGGGTGAAACCTTCCAGTGCGTCTGTGGCGGTGCAGCCGTCCATCCGGCACAGCACCACAAAACGCGTCTTGCGCTCCACCAGGGTGCCAACACAGGAACGATTGAACGCTCCCTTGATCAAGTCACCTTCCCAATGTCCTGGGACCAACCGCTGTTGCACCTCTTCGGGTCGGTGCACGATCCGCGGTTCCTCAGGCACCCAGTTGCGTTTGGCGGCGGTCGTGCGCCGTGATCCCCGGGACGGCCTGCGCTGGCGCAACGCCTCCACAAGCTCCTTTTTCAGGCCGCCGCGCGGGTGCGCGTAGATCGTGGCGTAGATGGTTTCGTGACTGACGCGCTGGGCAGGATCATCCGGGGACATGAGGAGCAGCTTGGCAGCAATCTGCTGGGGCGACCAGCGCCACAGCACCAGATGATCGCGCACCATCTGGAATAAATCCGTTCCCGGTGTCAGCCGTCGCCGCCGAACGCTGTGCTGACGTCCTGTCCGGTAACGCATGGCCGCCTCTCGAGCACGGTAGACCGTGGCTTGCTGCCTGGCCAGCTCCCTGCTCGATGTCGACGGGCTTCTATCCAGCAGCCTGGATATCGAGCGTAAGCTCTGACCACGTCGCGTTTCGATTTGGAGTACCGCGCGCTCTTCTGCGCTCAGGTGGAGATAGCTTCTTGACATGCATACACCCTACTGGCTGAGAGGGTGTTGCGCTTGGAAGTTGAGTCTAAGCCGTCTTGCGCGGGCAGTGGCGGCTGCAGCGCGGCGCATGGCTGCTGGACGAGGCCGCACCGCGGCCGGTGCCGCTGCGCATGCCGACCCAGGTCCAGGCCAGCGCCGCATTCGACGCGTTCGGCGGTTGGTTGCGCGCCTGGCGTGCGACGCCGTTGCCAGGCCAGGTGCAATGGCGCCAGGTCAAATGGCCGCAACTGGGGTCGCAGTGCCTGCCGCAGGCCTGGCAGGTGAGCGCCGACCAGGCGGCGCTGGCGCTCGGCGAGCACGCGCGCTGGCAGCGCGCGCGCCTGCGCGGCGCCGCGCTGGTGGCCCGCTGGCCGCAGGCGGCGGGTCTCGCCGCGCGCCTGCGCCGGCAATTCGATCTGCTCGCCGATGCGCCGGAAGCGGACTTCGCGCGGCTGGTCGCGATGGTCGACTGGCTGCATGCGCATCGCGACAGCGGCATGTTCCTGCGCCAGTTGCCGATCGCCGGCATCGACAGCAAGTGGATCGAGCCGCGCCGCGGGGTCGCGCCGATTGGCTGGCCGGCCTGCGCGGCATCGCCGAACCGCGCAGCTTCCATGGCCTGTCCGGGCTGCGCCGTGCGCCCGACCGGGTCCGCCTCGCCTGCTGGACCCGGCGCTGCGTGCGCGGCTTGGCGGCCTGGAGGACGTGCAGGCGCCGATCGCCCAGGTCGCCGCGCTGCGCCTGCCGGTGCGGCAGGTGCTGATCGTGGAGAACCGCGAGACCGGCCTGGCCTGCGAGGACCTGCCGGGGATGCTGGTGCTGATGGCACGCGGCTATGTCGTGGACTACGTGCACGCCATCGACTGGCTGCAGCGGTTGCCGCTCTACTACTGGGGCGACATCGACACGCACGGCCTGGCGATCCTGCACCGCCTGCGCCGGCACGCGCCGCAGGCCATGGCGCTGCTGATGGACGCAGCCACCTTGCGCGACACTCCGTCCAGCCTGTGGGGACACGAGCGCCGCCAGCACCGCGCGCAGCGGTTGGACGCGCTCACCGCTGCCGAGCCGGCGTTGTACACCGATCTGCGCAGCGGCCGCTTCGGTCCCACGCCGCGCCTGGAGCAGGAGCGCATCGCCTGGGACTATGCATGGCCGCGCATCCGCGCCGCATTGGCCGGTTAGCGTAGGCAACGGCGTGCGCGTGCGCGCTGCGGCTCAGCGCGGCAGGTCCCGGCCCATCTTGCCGATCAGCACCATCACCACCACCCAGCATCAGGAACCGCTGCCGGATCAGCGGCACGCCGCCGCGCCAGCCGCGTGCCGGCCGCCGCGCCGGCGATATTGGCCGCGGCCACCGCACCGCCACCGCCAGCAGCACTTGCCCGCTGGGCACGAAGAAGCACCGCGCGGCCAGGCTGGTGCCCAGGTTGACCACCTTCGAGGCGGCCGAGGCGCGCAGGAAGTCCAGGCCGAAGCAGCCGATGAGCAGGAAGATCAGGAAACTGCCGGTTGCCGGAGCTGAAGCAGCCGTCTTAGAACCTGTTCACGATCTTTCCCGGGTAGTGCAAACTCTGCGGATGCGAACAAAGACGTATCCGAGTGACATGAGCCGGGAGCGGTTCGAGCAGATCCGCTCCATTCTGGAGCAGGCGCGCAAGCGTACCAAGCCACGGACCGTGGATCTGTAGGACGTGTGGTGCGCGGTGCTGTACCTGCTGCGCACCGGCTGTCAGTGGCCAGCGCTGCCCAGCGACTTCCCGAAGTGGCGCACCGTGCACTGCTACTTTGCCAAGTGGAGCGAACCAGACGATGAAGGAGTGAGCCTGGTGGAGCGGGCGCTCAAAAAATCAGGTTGGCGCGGCCCGCCAGGGACAGGGGCGCAACGCTTGCAGCACGTTCTTGATCGTGGACGCACAGAGCGTGAAGAACACGGACACGGCCGGCCAGAAGGGTTATGACGCGGGCAAGAAGGTCTCGGGGATCAAGCGTCGCATCGCCGTCGATACCCAAGGCCTGCCGCATGCGGTCGCGGTGACGACGGCGGAAGTGACCGACCGCAAAGGCGCGCTCCAATCCCTGGATCGTTGCAAGCCGAACCTGGGACACGTGCAAAGCCTGTTGTGCGATAGCGGCTATACCGCAGAACCGTTCGCCGAAGGCGTACGAGAGATCCTGGGCAAGCAAGTCACGGTGCAGATCGCCAAACGCAGCGAACTGCACATCTTCAAGGTCATGCCCAAGCGCTGGAGCGTTGAACGCAGCTTTGCGTGGCTGGAAAAGAACCGAAGGCTATGGAAGAACTGCGAGCGTAAGCTCAACAGCAGCTTGCAGTTCATCCACCTGGCATGCCTGACACTACTACTCAAAAGATCGTGAACAGGTTCTTAGGGCCTGTTAACACTAAACCAACCTGAGAGTTCCTCCGGCTCTGCCGGGGAGGCAGTAGAAGTTTGACGTATCCGGGAGTCCATCCCGGAGACTCCGCAACGTGAGCGGCCAAGCACACGAGACGGAGGAACCGAGATGGATGAGTTTGAGAGCTTAAGTCACACCAGGTGGGAGTGTCTGTACCACGTTGTGTTCATACCGAAGTGTCGCCGTAAGACACTGTATGTGGGTCTGAGGAAGCATCTAGGAGAGGTGTTCCGGCGATTGGCCGAGCAGAAGGAGAGCCGGGTCGAGGAGGGCCATCTGATGCCAGATCACGTCCATATGCTGTTGAAGATTCCGCCGAAGTAGGCGGTGTCGCAGGTGGTGGGCTATATCAAGGGCAAGAGCGCCATCCACCTAGCGCGGGTGTATGTGGAGCGGAAGCGGAACTTTGTAGGGCAGAGCTTCTGGGCGCGAGGTTACTTCGTTACGAGGGTAGGTCGGGATGAAGGGTTGATCGGGGCATACATCCAGAACCAAGAGGCGGAAGATCGGCGCTTGGACCAATTGCAGTTGCTGAGGTAGTCGGCCACCTTCAGGTGGCCCTAACAAGGGAGGCGCGTAGCGCTCCCGCAGCCGCTTTGAGCGGCTCACATCTCTAAAGCCCCCGGCTTTGCCGGGGGATATTTACTCGAACACTGCCTGCCGGCACAGCGCGGCAATGTCAGCATGACCAACCTGCAAGTGGTCAACGCCATCCTTTACGTTGCCGAGCATGGCTGCAAATGGCGCGGCCTGCCCAAGCGCTTTGGCAACTGGCACACGGTGTACACACGCATGAACCGCTGGGCCAGGGCGGGTGTGCTGGACCGGATGTTCGCCCAATTGCAGAAGTCCCAGATCGTGCGCATCGAAATCGAAGCAATCTCGCTGGACTCCACCAGCATCAAGGTGCATCCCGATGGCACGGGCGCATTAAAAAAAACGGTCCGCAGGCCGTCGGCAAGTCCCGCGGTGGATGGAACACCAAGATTCATATGGTTGCCGCAGATGCTCGAACATCCATCACCTTTGGATTGACGCCTGGTAACGTGCATGACGCACCTGCAGGCCGCACGTTGCTTGAACACCTGGGGCCAGTGGAGCGGCCGATTCATTTGTTGATGGACCGTGCCTACGAAGGCAACCAAACCCGCCAGTTGGCGCTCGATCTTGGCTTCGTGCCGGTGGTCCCGCCGAAATCCAATCGGGTCGAGCCTTGGGAATACAACCGGGAGATGTACAAGCGGCGCAACGAGGTGGATAGACTGTTCCGTCGCCTGAAAGGCTACCGCCGGATTTTCTCGCGCTTCGAGAAGCTGGATGCCATGTTCCTTGGATTCCTCAGCTTCGTCCTGGTCGTTGATGGGCTTCGGATGTGTTAACAGGCCCTAGAAGCCGATCGCCGCGCCCATCACCAGCGCGATGGCCAGTTCGCGGCGGCCGACGTGGCGCGGCCGGTGCAGCGCGCCGAAGTCCTTCTTGACCAGCGTATAGGCCAGCATCGCGATCAGCAGCACCAGGATCAATGGCCGCACCGCCTGCTCCGGCAGCAGGCTGACCGCGGTGGCGCCGAGGAAGGAGAACGCGAACGTCGCCGCGGTGGCGGTCAGCACCGGCCGCCACGGGAAGCGCACGGTGCGCGCATAGCGCCAGGCCGATGCGCCGGTGCCGGCCATCGCGCTGAACTTGTTGGTGCCCAGCAGTACCGCCGGCGCCTGCTGCGGCAAGGTGGCGAACAGCCCTGGCAACTGGATCAGGCCGCCGCCGCCCACTGCCGCATCCACCAGCCCGGCGACGAAGGCGATGCACAGCAGCCAGGGCAACTCGGTCGGGATCAACTCCAGCAAGGCGGCGCTCCGCGCGACAAGGGGGGGCGCAAGCATAGCCGGGGCCGGCGTGCACGGCCGCGCAGGCGTGCGCCGCGCCGCCGCAGCCGGCACAATCGGCACATGTCTCCGTCTGCGCCGCGCGTTGCCGATCCCTGTCCCTGCGGGCGCCCGCGCGACTACGCGCAGTGCTGCGGGCGCTACCATGCCGGCGCCGCCGCGCCCGACGCCGAAACGCTGATGCGCTCGCGCTACAGCGCCTACGTGCGCGGCGACGCCGACTATCTGCGCGCCAGCTGGCACCCGTCCACGCGCCCGGCGCAATTGGACGTGGATGCGCATACCACCTGGCTCGGCCTGACCGTGCAGCGGGTCGTCGCCAGCGGCGCCGACAGTGCCCAGGTCGCGTTCCTGGCGCGCTATCGCATCGGCGGCGGCAGCGCCGTGCGCATGACCGAGCACAGCCGCTTCGTGCGCGAGGACGGCCGCTGGTACTACCTGGATGCGCTGGACTGACCGCGCGCCACCGTGCGCCATCAGGCGCGCGCGGTGCCGGCCGATGATCCGCGCGGTTCCCCATTGGTCCGCCGTCGTGATGTCTTGCTGCTCGCCGCGCGCCTGGCCCGGTCGCGCCGCTGGCGCGGCCGGGGCCCGGCATTGCGCTGTGGGTGCCTGTTGCTGGCGTGCCGTCGTCGCGCCAGGCTCCCGCGCTGTGCCGGTTCGATCCGGCGCCGCTGCCAGCGCTTGCCCGGCGGCCGCTGCATCCTGCTGCCGCTGGCGCAGGGACAATGGCCGTCGGCGCGGTGGGTGCTGGAAGTGCCCGCGCCGGGACTGCAGCGGCTCACCCTGCGGGCGCCGCGCTGGCTGATGCGCGACAACCCGCAGGCGCTGCCCGGCAACAGCCGGCCCGGCTTCCACATCGACGCCGCGTCGCCAGCCGGGCAACCGTTGCGATTGTGGCCGGACCAGCGCGGGGCGATGGCCGCCGCGCTGCGCTTCGGACCGCGCAGCGAGCCCGACTACCTGCGCCAGCACAACCGGTGGCTGGCGATCGCCTGGCTGTGCTGCTGCGCGGTCATGCTGAGCATGGCGGCGCTGGCATTCGCCTGGCGGCTGCGCGAGGCCACCTTCCCGTGCTACGCCGGCGACTCCGTGCTCTGCGACGGCCTGTAGATGACGCTGGAAACCGGCGACGTGGCGCACCCACCGGGGCCGGAGGCGCGGGGCCAGGGGGCGCGGTGCTGGGAGTGCCTGGCCACCGCGCTGTCGAGCGTGGCTGCGGTGCTGTTCTTGCAACGTTTCGCCGACCTGGCGCGCTACCTGCCGCGCGCGCGGGCTGGCTGCGCGGCTGCCGGTGCTGTGGCTGCAGACGCTCGGCCGCATGCTGATCAACCCGTTGCGGATCCTCGGCGGCCGCTGCTGCTGATCGGGATCCGGGCCGACGAGGCGCTGTATGCGGCCAACAGTGGCGGCCGCAACCGTATCGTCACCGTGGCGTGAATCAACCCCACACGCGGCAGCGCCACCGGATCGGCGCCGCCGCCGCGGTGTCCGGCCATTGTGGCGTCGCGGCGGCGCAGCCCGGCGCGCGCGAACGCGCCGCCGCACGCGTGCGCGGCGCATGCGCCACGGTTGTTTATGATGTCCGCCCTGCCGTTGGCGAGGAATTCCGATGAAGCGTTCCGCCTGCGCCTTGCTGCTGGCCGTGCCCTGCGCCGCCGCGCAGACCCTGCTGGCACCGGCGCCATCAACGAATCCGGTCTTCGGCGGGTGCCTGGCCACGCTGCGCGCCGCCGCGGCCAAAACCGGGGTCGCGGCCACCGCCTTCGACCGCTTCACCGCTGGCCTGCAGCCGGCCGACGGCCGCGCCGGACTGCGCGTTCGACGCGCTGCGGCGCGAGGCGGCCGCCGCGCCGGCGGACACGCCGGCATCGGGCGGCAAGCCGGCGGCCGCGTTCCGCATGCCAGCGCGTTAATCCCGAATTCGTCCAATCCCCCGCGCCACGGAGCCAGATCCCCATGTCCGCCGTCCCCGGCCTGAGCACAGGCGATTTCCACGGCTATCCCTCGCTGCTGGTGCAGACCCCGCACTCCACCGCCGCGATCAGCCTGTTCGGCGGCCAACTGCTGTCGTTCGTACCCAAGGGCGGCACCGAGGTGATGTGGCTGTCGCCGAGCGCGCAGCCCACGCCCACCCCGATCCGCGGCGGCACGCCAGTGTGCTGGCCGTATTTCGGCCGCCAGGACCAAAGCGGCGACGTACCGGCGCACGGCTTCGTGCGCACCGTGCCGTGGCAATTGCAGGATGCCCGCCGCGAGGCCGACGGCCGCATCGTGCTGAGCCTGGCGCCGCCGGTTTTCGACGACCTGCCGCTGCGCCTGCACATGCAGCTGCGCATCGGCGCGGCCCTGGAGCAGCGCCTGCTTACCGACAACGTCGGCGCAGCGCCGGCGCGCTTCACCCAGGCGCTGCACAACTACTTCCGCGTCGCCGACGCCACCCAGGTGCGTGTGCAAGGTCTGGACGGGCTCGACTACCTGGACAAGTTCGAAGGCGACGCCACCCCGCATCGCCAGCACGGCGACTGGAGCCTGCAGGATCCGCGCGACCCCGGCCGCAGCGACCGCATCTACACCGGCGCCGGCGGCCGCTACACGCTGCTCGACCCGGGCCTGCGGCGCCGCATCGAGATCGGCACGGTCGGCAGCCGCACCCTGGTCGCCTGGAACCCGGGCGAAGCCGGCGCGCAGAAGATGGTCGACGTCGGCGCCCACTGGCGCCGGTTCGTGTGCCTGGAAGCGGCCAATGCCGGCCCCGAGGTGATCGAACTGGCGCCCGGCGCGCAGCACGCGCTGCAGCAGACCATCGCAGTCGCGTCGTTCTGACCGCAGCGCGGCCGCGACCGCGAGCGGCCCACGCCGTTGGATCGCCTGCAGGAAGCGCTTCAGTCCCGACCCCGAGTTCCACCGCCGGACCGCCTGCCGCTTCGCCGGGCCACGGCGAAGCCGCGACGGCCCGGGCGCATGCCTTTGTTCGGCTTGGGCTGCGGCATGGCCGGCTTGGCGATCTACAGTGTGGCTGGCAGCGGCGCGATGTTCCTGCTCGGCGTCCCGGTCAGTGCATTGTGGGCGGTGGCCGCGCCGGCGGCGCCGGCGATCGTCGCCCGCCACGTCGGCGCCGACGCGCACGGCCGGGTGCAGGGCGCGCTGACGGGTCTGGTCAGCGTGGCCGGCATTGTCGGGCCGCTGCTGTACGCGTGGGTGTTCGCGCTGTTCATCGGCGAGAACGCCCCCGTGCCCCTGCCCGGCGTGCCATGGTTGTTGGCCGCCGGCTGGCTGCTGGCGTGGCGCCGCGCGCCTGCCCACGGCGGCAGGCGCGGTCGCCTAGCCGAGGAGGTGACGGTGGGCAGGATGCTGGTGCGCATGAACTGCTCAGCTTGGGCCGTTCGCCGCGCCGTCAGGCGCGGCGCGTGCGCGATGCTACGCTGTGCGGCCTTGCTTCCACCGTCGCGGCCGGCCCGGCTGCCGTAGCAGTCCGCATCCATGGTGTCGCCTCCCGACGGAACCGCCGTGCCCCTCAGCGCCTTGCGCCTGCTGCGCGAGGCCACCGCGCAGCAGCACCAGGCCGTCGAGCAGTTGCCGGCGATGCGCGCACTGATGGGCGACGGCCTGTCCGTGGCCGGTTACGTCCAGGTGCTGCGCCGCCATTACGCCGTGCTGGCCGACTGGGAACGGCGCGAATCGGCCTGGCTGCGCGGCGGCGGCGACGCGGGCTGGCACTACCAGCCGCGCGCCCCGCTGCTGGCGCAGGACCTGGCTGCGCTCGGCGCCACGCCGCCGCCGGCCGCGCCGGCACCGGCGGCACCGGCGGCGGGCAGCCGCTGGGGCATGCTGTACGTGGTCGAAGGCTCGCGCCTGGGCGGGCGGGTGATCGCGCGCCAGTTGCGGTACGCGCTGGCCGAGGTCGCGCCGGCACTGTCCTACTTCGAGCTCGGCCACGCCGACCCGGCGTGCTGGCGGCGCTTTCAGCTGCGCCTGGAGCAGGGCCTGCGCACCCCGGCGTCACGGCAGGCCGCGGTCGCCGGCGCGCGCGCGATGTTCGCGCACTTCCACACCCATCTCGCCTTGGAGGAGACTGCATGAGCGATACCGTCGCGCCCCTGGACCTGGACGCCTGCGCCCGCGAGCCGATCCACATACCTGGATCGATCCAGCCGCACGGCGCATTGCTGGTGATCGAGCCAGCCGACGGCCGCATCGTACAGGCCAGCAGCACCGCCGCCGAGCTGCTCGGCGTGCCGCTGGCGGACTTGCTCGGGCAGCGCTACGCCGCGCTGTTGACCTTGCAAGATCCGAGCGTGCACGCGGACGCGATCGAGCAGTCGCACCTGCCGCATGTCCAGGTGAGCTTCCCGCGTCGCGCCGCGCCGCCACCGCAGCGGTGGGTCGGCGCCTGGCACCTGTACCCGGAGCAGTGGCTGCTGGAACTGGAGCCGCGCGATGCGCCGCTCGCCGACGCCACCCTGCGCGAAGCGCTGCCGCTGCTGCGCCGGCTCGAGACCGACAGCAGCATCGAAGACGCCTGCCAGCGTGCGGCCAAGAGCCTGCGCACGCTGATCGGCTACGACCGCGTGATGATCTACCGCTTCGACGACGAGTGGAACGGCGACGTGGTGGCCGAGGCGCGCACGCCGGACCTGGCGTCCTATCTCGGCCTGCACTATCCGGCCAGCGACATCCCGGCGCAGGCGCGCGCGTTGTACCTG
>NZ_CP049017.1:4475000-4744641 GCF_014236795.1 Xanthomonas theicola
AGAAACCAGGCCGCTGCGACTGTTTATCAAAAACACAGCACTCTGCAAACACGAAAGTGGACGTATAGGGTGTGACGCCTGCCCGGTGCTGGAAGGTTAATTGATGGGGTCAGCCGCAAGGCGAAGCTCTTGATCGAAGCCCCAGTAAACGGCGGCCGTAACTATAACGGTCCTAAGGTAGCGAAATTCCTTGTCGGGTAAGTTCCGACCTGCACGAATGGCGTAACGACAGCGGCGCTGTCTCCACCCGAGACTCAGTGAAATTGAAATCGCTGTGAAGATGCAGCGTTCCCGTGGCAAGACGGAAAGACCCCGTGAACCTTTACTATAGCTTTACACTGAACGTTGAGTTCGTCTGTGTAGGATAGGTGGGAGGCTATGAAACTGTGGCGCTAGCTGCAGTGGAGCCATCCTTGAAATACCACCCTGTCGTGCTTGACGTTCTAACCTAGGTCCGTGATCCGGATCGGGGACCGTGTATGGTGGGTAGTTTGACTGGGGCGGTCTCCTCCCAAAGAGTAACGGAGGAGCACGAAGGTACGCTCAGCGCGGTCGGACATCGCGCACTGTGTGCAAAGGCATAAGCGTGCTTGACTGCAAGATCGACGGATCAAGCAGGTACGAAAGTAGGTCTTAGTGATCCGGTGGTTCTGTATGGAAGGGCCATCGCTCAACGGATAAAAGGTACTCCGGGGATAACAGGCTGATACCGCCCAAGAGTTCATATCGACGGCGGTGTTTGGCACCTCGATGTCGGCTCATCACATCCTGGGGCTGTAGTCGGTCCCAAGGGTATGGCTGTTCGCCATTTAAAGTGGTACGCGAGCTGGGTTCAGAACGTCGTGAGACAGTTCGGTCCCTATCTGCCATGGGCGTTGGAAGTTTGAGAGGGGCTGCTCCTAGTACGAGAGGACCGGAGTGGACGAACCTCTGGTGTTCCGGTTGTCACGCCAGTGGCATTGCCGGGTAGCTATGTTCGGAAGCGATAACCGCTGAAAGCATCTAAGCGGGAAGCGCGCCTCAAGATGAGACTTCCCGGGGCACAAGCCCCCTTAAGGAACCATGGAGACTACGTGGTTGATAGGTCAGGTGTGTAAGTGCAGCAATGCATTGAGCTAACTGATACTAATGATCCGTGCGGCTTGACCATATAACCTCAAGGTGCTTCCAAGCATCCCTTAGCACGACACACGTCGATCGCTCTCCAATCGCTCGCTACGTCACACCCTATGAGAGGCTGGCGCCCGTTGCCTTCCTTCGTACACCGCACTTCCGTGCGAGGTCCGAAGCAAGCGACTCGGCGACGCTCCAACCGTCTCCCTGGTGAAATTAGCGCTGTGGAACCACCCGATCCCATCCCGAACTCGGAAGTGAAACGCAGCTGCGCCGATGGTAGTGTGGCTCAAGCCATGCGAGAGTAGGTCATCGCCAGGGGCTTTACACCCCAATCCCCGTCCGCAAGGACGGGGATTTTTTATTGCCTCTGTCCTGGTCTAATTCTCGTGGACCCCTCGATAGGAGATGATCATCCCCTACGAGGACCGAGCCCGACATGACCTTCCGCCCGCGGGTTCACCCCCGTTTTCACCGACACTGACGAGAAGGCCGATCGAGGCCATGCGACGTCCCCCCGGTTTTGAGTAGCACGGCGATTTGGAGTCCAATCCCCAACGAGACGGAGATTGGACGTGAAGAAGCGCTTTTCCGAAGAGCAGATCATCGGCTTCCTGCGTGAGGCCGAAGCCGGCGTGGCGGTGAAGGACCTGTGCCGGCGGCACGGGTTCAGCGAGGCCTCCTACTACCTGTGGCGCAGCAAGTTCGGCGGCATGAGCGTGCCGGAGGCCAAGCGGCTCAAGGAGCTGGAGGCGGAGAACACGCGGCTGAAGAAGCTGCTGGCCGAGCAGCTGTTCGAGAACGACGTCATCAAGGACGCCCTGCGAAAAAAGTGGTGACCGCACCGGCGCGCAGGATGCTGGTGCGGCACCTGATGGAGCGCGGGCTCCCTGAGCGGCGGGCGCTGGCCGTGGTGCGGATGAGCGCCAGCGCGCTGCGCTACGTCCCACGTCCGGATCGCAACGTCGAGCTGCGCGAGCGGATCCTGGCGCTAGCGCAGCGGTACAAGCGCTACGGCGTCGGGATGATCTATCTGAAGCTGCGGCAGGAGCAGTGGCCGGTGAACTACAAGCGGGTGGAACGGCTGTATCAGGAGGCCAGGTTGCAGGTGCGCCGGCGCAAGCGGAAGAAGGTGCTGCTGGGCGAGCGCCAACCGTTGCTTCGGCCTGGAACCGCCAACCAGGTCTGGTCGATGGACTTGAGGAGCGACCGAAGAAGATCTTGGGCGACCTGACCCCGGCCGCCTATGCCCAACAGCTAGCGGCCAAAGCCGCTACGATGAAACCCGGACTCTAAAGAGCCCCGCTACTGAAGCGGGGGGACGTCGGCCGGACAGCAAGACTGGCGGCATGTCCAAGCCCTTGAGCGAAGAAGCCCACCGGCTGCTTTCGACCGCGCCGCGCCGGGAGGGCTGCCCCTATGTCCTGCCGTCGCCCAAAGACCCGGCCAAGCACCTGACCTATGGCGAGCACTACGGCGGCTGGAGCCGGGCGCTCAAGGCGGCTGGCGTGCCGCACGTCGGCACGCACGGCATCCGCCACCGCTCGGCGACCGACATTGCCAATTCCGGAATCCCGGTCAAGGTTGGCATGGTGCTGACGGCACACAAGACCGTGGTGATGTTCATGCGCTACGTCCACACCGAGGACAAGCCCGTGCGGGAAGCCGCCGAACTGGTGGCGAATCGACGCAAATCGGTCGTCAGCATGCATCAAGAACCGAAAGAGGTGACCGCATGATCAGAGGCCAGCAATCCACCTTGCCGCCCCAATTGTCGTATCACCGCTACGACAATTGGCTCAGTGGCCATCACCGCCTGCGTATCGTACTAAGCACTGGAAAAGTGTGCCCGTTTCGGGTATAGTTTGGAGGTCAAGATGACGCGCATCCTCAAGCGAAAGGATTTTGCACGGTGGCAGGCGGGCGAAAAGCTGTCCGATGCCGCCTTGTGCAAAGCGGTTCAGGAGATGGAAAGCGGTCTGATTGATGCGGACTTGGGCGGCTTCCTCTACAAGAAACGGGTTGCCCGCCCCGGTGGCGGCAAGAGCGGCGGCTACCGCACGCTGCTGTCGGCACGGATCGGTAGCCGCTATGTATTCCTGCATGGGTTCCCCAAGAACGACAAGGCGAACATCACGCAAGACGAGAAGAAGGCGCTGCAATTCGCCGGCAAGGTGTTCCTAGATCTGTCTGCCGAGGCTTTGTCGAAGGCGCTGCAGTCGGGTGTGTTATTGGAGGTGCATTGTGAGCAAAATCATTGAATCCCTGCGTGGCGACCTGGCTGCGCTCCACGAAGCGGGAGCGATCAGCAAGGTGACGATGCGCGAGTTCGACGCGATCTGCCCACCACCAGTGCGGGAGTTCAGCGCTGCCGACATCAAACGCCTGCGCGAAGCCTTGATGTTCAGCCAGCCGGTGTTCGCTCTTCATTTGCACACGTCGGCCTCGACGGTGCGCAAGTGGGAACAAGGTGAAACCCACCCTACTGGGCCAGCGCTCAAACTGCTCAACGTCATCGCCGACAAGGGCCTGCAGGCCATCATCTGATGCCTGACGAGGGAGACAGGCATTGGCGACGCGAATTACCCCTTTCAGCTCACAGCATCTTGAAGCCGCCTGCCGCGTGCTCGCCGATACCGAACGCGGTCTGAGCAGTACACAGATCGAGCGGCTGCTGCAGGAAATCGAAGTTGCCGACACGTCGCCCGGCATGACAAAGTGGAAGCGGTTGTTCAATGCGCTGGCCGGTGCGCAGAACCACCACCAGATCGGCAACCATCTCATCATGTTCATCAATCGCGCGATGAACCCGGTGAACTACGCCCGCGATCCCGCGACGTTCGCTTGGCGGCGCGACGAACTCAATGTCGTCCTTGCCTTCTCCGGTTTCTACGTGCGCGATGACGGCAAGGTTGCTCACGCCGATAAAGCCACGACGCTTGATGCCGCCCGCGCCCGCGCGGGACGATTCAAGGCCGCACTAGAAAGCCGCGTCGTCCATGCGGAAGTGCTGAACTACTGCCGCGCCGAGTTGCTGGACGAAAACTACTTCCATGCCGTGTTCGAGGCAACGAAAGGTGTTGCGGAGCGGATTCGCCTGCTGTCGGGCCTTAACGGCGACGGTGCGGACTTGGTGAACAAGGCATTCGCAGGTCAGCAACCCGTTCTCGCCTTGGGACCGCTCTCCACCGAGTCCGAAAAGAGCGAGCAGAAAGGCTTTGCCAACCTGCTGATCGGCTTATTTGGCGCCGTGCGCAATCCGCTGGCCCATGCGCCCAAGACGAATTGGCCCATGTCCGAACAGGATGCACTGGACATCCTGACGCTGGTATCGCTGATTCACCGCAAGCTGGATGGCACCACGAAAGTAAATATCCCCCGGCAAAGCCGGGGGCTTTAGAGATGTGAGCCGCTCAAAGCGGCTGCGGGAGCGCTACGCGCCTCCCTTGTTAGGGCCACCTGAAGGTGGCCGACTACCTCAGCAACTGCAATTGGTCCAAGCGCCGATCTTCCGCCTCTTGGTTCTGGATGTATGCCCCGATCAACCCTTCATCCCGACCTACCCTCGTAACGAAGTAACCTCGCGCCCAGAAGCTCTGCCCTACAAAGTTCCGCTTCCGCTCCACATACACCCGCGCTAGGTGGATGGCGCTCTTGCCCTTGATATAGCCCACCACCTGCGACACCGCCTACTTCGGCGGAATCTTCAACAGCATATGGACGTGATCTGGCATCAGATGGCCCTCCTCGACCCGGCTCTCCTTCTGCTCGGCCAATCGCCGGAACACCTCTCCTAGATGCTTCCTCAGACCCACATACAGTGTCTTACGGCGACACTTCGGTATGAACACAACGTGGTACAGACACTCCCACCTGGTGTGACTTAAGCTCTCAAACTCATCCATCTCGGTTTCTCCGTCTCGTGTGCTTGGCCGCTCACGTTGCGGAGTCTCCGGGATGGACTCCCGGATACGTCAAACTTCTACTGCCTCCCCGGCAGAGCCGGGGGAACTCTCAGGTTGGTTTAGCGGCCGTATCGCCGTAAGGGAGAGACAGGAATGGACGAGGCGATCATTGTCTTCTCTCGAAAAGGGATTTTCCAGACCACGATTGCCGCGCGCGACGTTCGCAGCCGGGAACATGCGCGCAAGCTGTGGCCCTTGGTGTCTCCAGGCGAAGAGCGCCAGATGGTGACATGGGTCAGCCCCTCCTTTGAAAGCGGGAAGCTGCGTCGGCGATCCCATTTCCGCGTACTTCCTGTCCAGCATACCTTTAACCCCAAAGCGCACTTCGACGATGAAGAAGCCAGCCGATGGCGCGCCGTGCAGGAAAGTCCCGAACACCGGCGGGCGAAAGAACTTGTCGCGGCCGAACTCTCACGACGTTTGAATGCCGGGCTTGCGATGCCGTGGGCGTTCAAGGATATGGATGCGTCGGACTATCCGCTGGAAGGCAACTTGTTGCTCGGCGCCGATCAGGTGGCAACCGAGCATCCCCTGGAGACGCCATTCGGCAGCAAATTCCGGCTCGACGTTGCCGTGCTCGGCCCCCCGGTCCAGGCTGAACCGATGGTGCTGGGCGGCGTTGAAATCGAACTCGGCCACGCCTTCGACGGGCGCAAGGCCCTTATCGGGAAGTCGCTCGGATTCCCGCTCATCTCCATCGACATCACCGAGATGACGCTGGACGAACTCACGCCCGAGTGGGCACGGCAGGTATTGACTGCGACCACGCGGAGCCACGAGCAAGGACGCCGGCAGACCTACATCTATCTCCACGACCTGCTGTACCCCCTCTACGCGCAATTGCCGGCGTTTCTGGACGATGAGCAGCGCCATCAGTTCCTTGTGTTTGCCGACGATGAGACCCTGAACAAGTTGGTCCGCTGGATGAACCTGCTCGCCGAAAAGCTGGAGTACCCGAAGGGTACGGTCGCCGTTGCCTTGGTCAATGGCAAGAACGAACAGTCGCGCAAGATGCTGGAACGCGCGGGACAAGTCGTTGGCCCCGACTGGAGCGAGTTCAACGGCCAGCGATGCCTACGACTGACCCTGCCGCGTCCCAAAGGCCCGGCGGATCTCCAGGCCCATCGCTTCCACATGACGATGGCGCGCATCCTGCTGTCGCACACGGATGCGCTCGTTGGCTACAAGTATTGCAACGGCGTAGACAACAACCACCCTGAAGAAGACGTGTGGGTTGCGCATCGCTGGATCGCCGACTTGAAAACCCATACCCAGCATCGCGTCTTGCCGAAGCGTCTGGCCGAACCGATCAACAGGTTGATCGCGGTGGTTTCAGACCTGCATCGCAATCACGAAGCAGCTAGCCAAGGGGCGTGACCAACTTGACGCCTCGTGCGGTCATGGTGGACGGCTTGCAGCGGACAACAAGGCGAGCACGGTTACAGGCCCCCGCAGCACGATAGTTTGTCCGGTTAATGCACTCGATTCGGTTGATTCAAGCTGGCGCACCCTGCACGCCAGCCCCCACGGCAACCGGCGGCCCAGCCTTGCGCTTCTTGGCAGTCTCTTCCGAACGCTTGTGCACCTGTGCTCGCCAGTTTTCCAGCGCGAGGATGTCTGCGAGCAGTTCGTCCGGCTCAGGAACGGCAACGCCCCCCATCATCGCCTTGTCATGGGCGTAGTTGGAGCACTTGCTCATCCACGCATTGACCTGCGCGTAGTCATCATCGTCCACACTCACACCGACGAGCCGTTGTGTCTCCACGCCTTTACGGAAGCGGAGAATGACTTCGCGCAGGAGGACTTCCTCCACCGCTCGTTCCCATGCCATACGCAGGCGGAAGTAGGCATCAACGGTCTGCCGGTGATGCTCCTGCTGGTCGCCATCTTTGTGTAGCTTGGCAATGACCTGTTGTTGCGCTTTCAGCGCGCCGATGCGCTTGCTGGCGTTCTTTCCCTCAAACGGCAATTCCGGGTCCGCTATGCCAAAGCCTTCCGCACGCCGCGTCAGGCTTTGCGTAACCACCGTGGCGCCCACCTGTTTCGCCTCCTCGGCCAACAAGCAGAGGAAATAGATGTCGTGCGTGAAAATGATGACCTGCCGCTGCACCGCTTCACCAGCGAGGCGCCTGGCCACGCGCTCGCGCCGACGGTGATCGAGCGATGACACTGGATCGTCGAAGACGATCCCTCCCTTGCCACCGCTCAACCCTACCTCAGCAAGGAACGAGCCGATCGCGATGGCGCGTTGCTCGCCTTCGCTCAGGATTTCACCCGGGCTACGAACTTGCGGAAGCTGTAACTTCAGCTTGTGCAGCGCTTTGCCTCTATCGGCTCGGCTTTGCAGAGAAACACTCAGGCTTCCTACGCCCAAGGCTTTGAATTCGCGGTTCAACGCATCGGCCAGTTCCTTGGAGACGACTTTTTCCGCCAGTTCCGATGCCTTGAGGGATATGGCATTTGTCCTGACGGCGGTCAGGCAGTTCTTCAGCTTCCCTTGGTGTTCCAGCTTCGCAACCGCCGTAACCACAGCATCCTTGACCTGGCTGAGTTTTACGCGGGCGTCCAACTCGCCAAGTTGCTTCTGCAAGGCCGCGCGGGCGTCTTCATTCGAGGCCTTCTCCAATGCCTCCGCTTCAGCGTTCAGCTTGTCAGCGAGCATCTGCAACCGTTCAGCCGGGCTGACTAGCGCTTGATCCAGCCCCGTCCAGTCATGGGAGACGATCGCAGCCTTGATCGCCTCATGCCGAACCGTCAGTGCGGCCTCGAAAGCCTTTGTGTCGGCTACCAGATGTGGGTCGATTTCTTCAATTTCCGCCTGCGTCGCCTCATCAAGGTTCAACGCCATGACCGAGGCGGCAAACGGACGGTACTCGGCAGCGAGCGCTTGGCGCCGCGCCTGGGCCGTCTTCTCCGCTTCCGCTTGTATGAACGCCTCGAATCGCAGCAACCGTTCCGCGCCTGCAGCCAGCGGCTGCTGACACAGCGGGCACGAGGCGTCTGCGCCCAAATCTGGGAACTGTTTGTCTGGATGCGCTTCTAGCGCGAACTTCCGGGCTGCGTCGAACAGTTCCCGCCACGCTTCTCCCCCAGTTCCCGGCAGAAGGTTTTCCCCTTCCTTGAAGTTCTTCGCTGCGAGGGCTGCGGCAGTCTGCGCCGCGCGGAAACTATCGGCCAGGGCTTTCAACTTGGCGACGGCTTCGGCGGCGACTACAAGTCCTTTCTCGGTGGCATTTTTGCTGATAGCCGCAATGCGGCGCGCGCGTAAGCGCAAGAGGCCAGCTTTCTCTTTCGGGTTGTTCTCTTTGAGGCTTTTCTCAAGCGTTTCCCGCTGCTCAAGTTCTTCAGTTTTAAGAGCGGCAAGCGCTTCAATCTGTGCAGTAGTCGTTTTTGCAGAAAGCCCCGTTATCAGCTTGCCGACGGCCGTTTCTCCCTGCAATGGGGCGAATGCGGTGAGGTCTACAGCTGACTGCTTTTGCTCGGCCTCAACGGAGATTTTGAGTTGTTGGCATACCTTGGCGAGTGCCTCGAATACTTCCAGACCATACGGCACGTAGGAGAAATCGTCTTCCGTATCCAAATATGCGCGTGCGCAATGCGCATCGAATATTGCGAACGACGAAAGCTCTGCCGGTGCCTCTTTGCCCTGTTGCCACACCACCTCTTGGGAAGCACCGTCAATCGCTATATCAAACGACGCTTTGGCATTGCCGGCTTTGGCCCCGGGCAAGTTAGCATTGGGGTGGATGGGTTCCGATTGATCGCGCGCCCGACAGGCACGCTTGAGAACACGCGAGTATCCTGATTTGCCAGAACCGTTATCGCCGTATATGACAGTCATGCCGACCGGACCAACCGCCAACTGCTGATTTTCTGCAATAGCGTTGACGTTACGCAGATTCTTGATGGCCCGTAGTTCGATATGCGTGTTCGCCTCGACCTGGACCGGCCAGCCTTTCGTAGACATCCGGACGCCATAATTGATGGCAATGACCGAGGTGTTTATGGGCAACAGCAAGCAGTACACGGATGAGTTCCGGGCCGAGGCGGTGAAGCAGGTGATCGAACGCGGCTTCACGGTGGTGGATGTGGCCTCCCGAATCGGGATTCCCAAGCACACGCTATACGGGTGGGTGCAGGCCGCCAGGAAGATGGCGCCGGCAGCCGGCGCTGCAGCGGCGTCGACCGACTCAGCGGAGATTCGCCGGCTCAAGGCCGAACTGAGGCGGGTAACCGAGGAGCGCGACATCCTAAAAAAAGCCGCCGCGTACTTTGCCAAGGGGTAAGGGCGAAGTACGCGTTCATGCGTGCGCACGTCCGGGAGTTTCGTCTGGCGACGATGTGCCGGGTGCTGGGCGTGCATCGCAGTGGTTACTAGGCCTGGCTGCGCAACGGCACCAGCGTCCGCGAACGCGAGGACCAGCGCTTGCTGGGCCTGATCAAGCACCACTGGCTGGCCAGCGGCGCGGTGTACGGCTATCGCAAGCTCACCCTGGATCTGCGTGAGGCCGGCGAGCGTTGCAGCCGTCACCGGGTGCGGCGCTTGATGAAGGCCGAAGGCTTGCGAGCGCAGGTTGGCTACGGCAGCAAGCCGCGTTAGCGGGGAGGTCCGGTCGGCGTGGTGGCGAATGTGCTCAACCGGGACTTCATTCCGCAGGCCCCGAACAAGGTCTGGGTCACGGACATCACCTATATCCGCACCTACGAGGGCTGGCTGTTCTTGGCAGCGGTAATGGAGCTGTATTGGCGCCAGATCGTGGGTTGGGCAACCGCTTCGACAATGACCAGCGATCTGGTGCTGCAGGCACTGGTGGCAGCGGCGTGGCGGCGCAAGCCCGGTCCTGGCGTGATGGTGCACTCCGACCAGGGCTGCCAGTTCACCAGCAGCGATTGGCAGTCGTTCCTGAAGGCGCACCGGATGGTGCCGAGCATGAGCCGACGCGGGAACTGCCATGACAACGCCGTGGCCGAGAGCTTCTTCAGCGTCTTGAAGAAGGAACGTATCAAGCGTCGGATCTACCCGACACGCGCCATGGCGGCATCGGACGTGTTCGACTATATCGAGATGTTCTACAACCCGATCCGCCGGCATGGTTCCGCTGGCGGCGTGTCACCGGTAGAGTTTGAAAGGCGCTACGCGCAGAGCGGCGACTGAGTGTCTACGGAAATCTGGCCGGTCCAAGCCCCGGGCTTTGCCGGGGGATATTTACTTCTCGTGGACCCCTCGATAGGAGATGATCATCCCCTACGAGGACCGAGCCCGACATGACCTTCCGCCCGCGGGTTCACCCCCGTTTTCACCGACACTGACGAGAAGGCCGATCGAGGCCATGAGGAGTGTTCATGTCGAAGCGAAGGAAGTTCAGCGCGGAGTGATCCTGCCCCCGTTGCGACATCCCCCCGCCTTGAGGAGCGGTCGACTTTAGAGTCCGGGGTTGATGATATCGGTGTTGGCCAGCTGTTTGGCGTAGGCGGCGGGCGTCAGCCCGCCCAGTGCGTTCTTGGGCCGCTCCTCGTTGTACTCCCTGCGCCAGGTTTCGATGATCGTCCGTGCATGCAGCAGGCTTGGGAACCAGTGTTCGTTGAGGCACTCCTCGCGCAGGCGGCCGTTGAACGACTCGATGTAGGCGTTCTGGTTGGGCTTGCCTGGCTGGATCAGACGAAGCTGTACGCCACCTTCGTGTGCCCAGGCCACCATCGCTTTGCCGCAGAACTCCTTGCCATTGTCCGTGCGGATCACCTGCGGCAGCCCGCGGCTCACGGCCAGGCGGTCCAGGACGGTGGAGGCAGTGCCGGCAGGCCAGGAGCTGGAGTTCCTCAGCGACAACGGCCGGGCCTACATCGCAGCCGACACCCGGGCACTGGCGCGTTCGCTGGGCCTCAAGCCCATCAACACGCCCGTGTGCAGCCCGCAGAGCAACGGCATGGCCGAGAGCTTCGTCAACACCTTCAAGCGCGACTACGTGGCGCGCATGGACCTGCGTGACGCACGGACGGTTCTGGCCCAACTGCCGGCCGCCTTCGAGCACTTCAACGAGGTGCATCCGCACTCGTCGCTGAAAATGCGTTCGCCTCGGGAGTTCAGGCGGCAGCAGGCCGCAAGGAATGACAAGGCGCTTTACTGCGAATACCTCGGGGGCGGGAATACGGGGGCAACATCAAGGTCACCGGATCCCCAGTTCCCGGGCCACCTGGGCACAACGGACACCCGGCCGGCCGACGCGCTCAACCCCATCACGCTTGAACTGCGCACTGAACTTCCTTTGCTTCGTCATGAACACGCCTACTGCCTCTATCGGCTTTCTTGTCAGTGTCCGTGAAATCGGTGGTGAACCCGGCGCAGGCTTCCTGCACGGCGCGGCCGCCACGCATGGCGCCGACGGCCCCGGATCGGCGAAAATGCCGCTCGGCCACGCGTCACCGGCCGCTTCCATCGCCGCTCCGCTCCTGCCGGCGCCCACACGCCAATGGCGGCGGGCGCAGCGCGGCGTCCCCGACCGCTGTCGCGACGGCAGTCCTGCCGCTCTTTCGCCACGGCTTGCCCGCCGTTCACCACGGATCCGCTTTTGAACGCCACTGCCGACCATCCCGCCGACCTGCCCCTGACCGAGCGCCTGCGCGTCGCCCTGGACCTGCTCGAAGCCATCGACGCCGACCGCCGCGTGCTCGATGCGCTGCCCGAGGCCGACCGCGTGCGCCTGCATCAGGTCGTCGCCAAGGTCTACCACCCCGAACCCAAGGCGCGCCGGCAACTGTTCAAGCAGCAGGCGCGCGAACGCCATCAGGAAAAGGTGCGCAAGGCCGAGGCGCTGCTCGAGCGGACCGGGATCCGCGCGCTGCGGCGCAAGCCGGTGTTCAGCACGCCTAACTACTTCCCGCCGCATGCCGCCGGCCTGCACGATGCTGGCAATGGCGCGGGCCAGGAGCCTGCCGCGCCGCATTCGCCCGAGCTGCGCCACTGCTATGTGTGCAAGCAGAAGTTCACCAAGCTGCACCATTTCTACGACCAGATGTGCCCGGTCTGCGCCGAGCTGAACTACGTCAAGCGTACCGAAAGCGCCGATCTGCGCGGGCGCGTGGCGCTGCTGACCGGCGGCCGGGTCAAGATCGGCTACCAGGCGGGACTGAAGCTGCTGCGCGCCGGCGCCGAACTGATCGTGACCACGCGCTTCCCGCGCGATTCGGCCGCGCGCTACGCGCAGGAACCGGATTTCGCCGAGTGGGGGCATCGCCTGCAGGTGTTCGGCTTGGACCTGCGCCACACGCCCAGCGTCGAGGCGTTCTGCAGCCAGTTGCTGGCCACGCGCGAGCGTCTGGATTTCATCGTCAACAACGCCTGCCAGACCGTGCGCCGCCCACCGCAGTTCTACACGCACATGATGGCCGGCGAGACCGCCGCGCTGCACGAACTGCCCGGGCACGTGCGCCGCCTGGTCGGCCACTACGAAGGCCTGCGCAGTCCAGATCTGCTGCCGGCGACATCGGCGACCACGCTGCCGGCGGGCCTGGGCCATGGCCCAGGCGGCGCCGACGGGCTGGCCCGTGCCGCCGAACTGTCGCAGGTGCCGTTGCTGGCCGACGAACTGCTAGGTCAGCAGCACCTGTTCCCCGAAGGACGGCTGGACCAGGACCTGCAGCAAGTGGACCTGCGCGGGCGCAACTCGTGGCGCCTGCTGATGGCCGACGTGCCGTCGGTGGAGCTGCTGGAGACGCAACTGGTCAACGCCATCGCGCCGTTCATCCTCAACGCGCGGCTCAAGCCGCTGCTGCTGCGCACGCCCGAGCGCGACAAGCACATCGTCAACGTGTCGGCGATGGAAGGGCAGTTCTACCGCAACTTCAAGACCACCCGGCATCCGCACACCAACATGGCCAAGGCCGCGTTGAACATGATGACCCGCACCTCGGCGGCCGATTACCAGAACGACGGCATCCACATGAACAGCGTGGACACCGGTTGGGTCACCGACGAGGATCCGGCCGAGATCGCCGCGCGCAAGGTGCAGGAAGAGCGCTTCCACCCGCCGCTGGACATCGTCGACGGCGCCGCGCGCATCGTCGATCCGATCATCCACGGCTTCAACACCGGCGAGCACGTGTGGGGCCAGTTCCTGAAGGACTACGCGCCCACCGATTGGTGAAGCAGCGACCGTTGCGGGGCTTCCCCGGAAGCGGCGCTGACGATGCCTGATCGAGCCGCACATCGACCGGCCTGCAGGGCGCACACGCTGCCGCAAGCTCAAGAAAGGCGTTGTGCGACTTCTTCATCTGCTTTCTTCAGGGGCTCCGGTCTTGTGCGGCCGCCCGCCCGGGCAACGGGTCGAGCTGGCGCGGGGAAGTGCGCGCCGACCCGATAAGGAACACCGGTAACGGTGGCGGTAAGGCCGTCGCCCGCTGGCGAAATTCGGCGCCGATCCCGTCGGCGTCAGCGACTTCGTTGTGTTTGCGTACGTAGACGGCGCATCGTTTCGTGATGGTCATCGCTTCTTGCAGCGGCGTCCGCTCGAATCTGCGTTAACCTGTCTGCATTCATCGTTTGGATGACGACAAGCCCGAAGGAGCCTCGCCACCGCACCCGTAGAGGTTAAATAGAAGGTGGCAATAGTCATCGGAAACGGCACGATACCGACGGGGCCGCACCGCGCCGGTCTTGGTCTGCTAATGGGAATGTCGCTGGCATCGTTGGTCCACGCCCAGGTGCCTCCCAGCGCCGGCGACATCCAGCGCCAGATCCGACAGGATGCCCGTACCCCGGCCGTCGCGCCGCCGCCCGCGACCCCGCCCGCGGCGCCGGTCGATCGCAGCGGTCCCCAGGTGACCGTCCGCGGCGTGGCGATCGAGGGCGCTGCCCTGATTCCCAGCGCCGAACTCAGCGGCCGTCTCGCGCCTTGCATCGGCCGTTCCATGAGTTTGGGCGAACTTCAGGCCGCCGCGCAGACGCTGGTGGAGGCGTACCGCGAGCGCGGCTGGTTCGCGCGGGTGCAACTCCCCGAGCAGGACGTCAGCGATGGCATCGTGCGCATTCGCATCGTCGAGGGCCGTTTGGGACGGATCGACCTGCAACCGGCCAGCACGCGGGCCAATGCCGCTTATGTCGCCGGCGTCGCCGGTCGCCGCTTGCGCACCGGCCAGCCGTATTCGCTGGCCGCGCTCGAGCGCGGTCTGCTGCTCGCCAATGACCTGCCCGGCATCCGCGCCGACGGCACGTTGCGCGCAGGGCGCGAAGTCGGCACCAGCGATCTCGCGCTGCAGGTCGCCGACGGGCCATACCTGAGCGGGGTGCTGGGTGCGAACAACTACGGCAATCGCTTCACCGGTCGTGTCCAGGCGTCCGCCAATCTATTCCTGAACGACCTCAGCGGTTACGGCGACCGCCTGCAATTCTTCGCGTTGCGCGCCGAACGCCTCAAGTACCTCGAAGCCGACCAGAGCCTGCCCATCGGCCATGACGGGTTGCGCGCCAATGTGGGCTACAGTGAAGTGCACTATCGCCTGGGCCGGGAGTTCGCCGACCTCGACAGCAAGGGTGCGACCCGCCGCGTGAGCGCCGGGCTGGACTACCCGCTGGTGCGCGGCAGTCGGCGCAACCTGTGGCTGTCGCTGGATCTGGGCCGCACGCGGGAACAGGACCAGACGCTCGGCGTGGTCCTGCGCCGGCGCCAATTGAACACCGCCACCGTGGCGCTGCGTGGCGATGCGCGCGACGACCGGGACGGCGGCGGCCTGACCAGCGGCCGCGTGGCCCTCACGCTGGGGCAAGCCGATCTGCGCCTGGCGGGCGGCCGTGCGCAGGACGCCGCGAGTGCAGGCATCGATGGCGGCTTCGCCTACCTCACGCTGGATCTGCGCCGCGATCAACTGCTCGCCCCGTCGCTCTATCTGCGCACCAGCCTGGCCGGACACCTCGCTTTCGACAATCTCGACGCGTCCCAGGAATTTGCTCTGGGCGGGCCCTACGGCGTGCGCGGCTACCCGGGCAACGAAAGCCGGGGCGATGGCGGCGCGGTGCTGCAGGTGGAACTGCACAGCCTGCTGCCGTGGGCAGGCGTCCCCGGCCTAGACGGCTATGTCTTCGTGGACAGCGGCCGCGTCCGCCAGCACCACCGCACTTGGCCGGGCTGGGAGGCGGCCGACAGCGGACGCAACACCTATCCGCTCTACAGCGCTGGACTGGGAGTGTCGTGGACGCACCCAAGCGGTTTGACGATCAACGGCGTGCTTGCATCGCCACTGGGCAGCAATCCGGGAAGCGCGATCAGGGATCGCGATCAGGACGGCAGCGGCACCGGCCCGCGCTTCTGGCTGACGCTGAACCAAGCGTTCTAGTCGGGCGCGCCCCACGACTGTACTGGCAGACGCGTGCTGCAGGCGTTGCCGACAGGGCTCGGCGCAGGAACGAGCAAGGCGACATCCCCCCGCGGAGGACAACATCATGTGGCGACACGGCAGCAGCAATCGTGTGTATCGACTGGTCTTCGACCGCAACCGCGGCGTCTGGGCGGCGGCCCCCGAAACCGCGCGCGGACGAGGCAAGGCGAGCGGGCCCCGGCGCCGGTATGCGGTGCTGCTCGCCGGCATGGCGCTACTCGGCCTGTCACCCCTGGCCGTCGCCCTGCCTCCCGGCGCGCTGCCCGGCGGTGGACAGGTCGTCGCCGGGCAGGCCGCGATCAGCCAGCAAGGCGACACTCTGAGCATCGATCAGGGCACGCAGCGGGCCATCATCGACTGGCAGCGTTTCGACATCGGACAAGACGCGGCGGTGCGCTTCAACCAGCCCGGCTCCAACGCCGCCACGCTCAACCGCGTCACCGGCGGCCGCCGCTCGCAGATCCTGGGCAAGCTCTCGGCCAACAACCAAGTCTATCTGGTCAATGGCGCCGGGGTGCTGTTCGGCCAGAGCGCGCAGGTGGACGTGGGCGGGATCGTCGCCTCCACATTGGACATCGCCAACGATGATTTCCTGAACGGAAGGGACCGCTTCAGCCTCACCGGCAGCAGCACGGGCGAGGTGCTCAATCAGGGCCGCATCACCGCCACCGGCGGCAAGGTCGCCCTGCTGGGCAGAAGCGTCGGCAACACCGGCACCATCACCGCCGTCGGCGGCGACACGGTGCTCGCGGCGGGCCGGGAAGTCCGCTTCGCCGCCGGCGCCGACGGCCACCTCAGCATCGCGGTGGACGCCAGCGAGTTGGCGGTGGCGGTGCGCAATGGCGGCGCCATCCAGGCCGATGGCGGCCAGATCGTGCTCAATGCCCAGGGTGCCAACGCCCTGGCTTCCGCAGTGGTCGGCAACACCGGCATTCTACAGGCGCGCAGCGTCGCCGAGCGCGGCGGCAAGATCGTCCTCAGCGCCGACGCCGATCATGGCGGCGCGGTACGCAGCGCCGGCCTGCTCGACGCCGGCAGCGGCCACGGACAGGGTGGCGCCATCAGTGTCACCGGCCAGAGGATCGCCCTGACCGGGGCCACACTCGATGCCTCCGGCGCCACCGGCGGCGGCACCCTGAAAGTGGGCGGCGACTGGCAGGGCGGGGCCGGCACGGCGCGGTCCAGCACCACGCAGATCGATCGAGGCAGCGTCCTGAAGGCCGACGCCACTGGACAAGGCGACGGCGGTACCGTCGTCGTCTGGTCGGACCAGCACACCGATTTTGCCGGCAACATTTCCGCCCGCGGCAAGCGCACGGGCAAGGGCGGCAACGCCGAGGTCTCCGGCAAGGCGCGGCTGGCCTACGGCGGCCGCGCCGACCTGCGCGCCGACAGCGGCCGCTTCGGCAATCTGCTGCTGGATCCGTACAACGTGACGATTTCCAACGGTACCCAGACCACCGGCGGCGGTTTCACCGGCAACGGCGATGACAGCGTCATCAATGTCGGCACCCTGACCGCGGCCCTGGCCAACGCCAACGTCACTGTGTCCACCGGCACCGGCGGCAGCCAGGCCGGCGACATCAGCGTGGCCAACGCCATCGCTTGGAACAGCGGCACCACACTGACCCTCAACGCCCAGCGCGACATCAACCTCAACGCCGCCATCACCAACGCCAACGGCGGCCTGACCCTGAACGCGGGGCGCACCCTCAACGCCGGCGCGCCGGTCGATATCGGCACCTTCATCCTGCAGAACGGCACCTGGGTGCAGAACGGCGCCGCCCTGCCCGGCTTCCAGGCCGGCGACTTCCGCCTGTCCGCCGGCTCCTTCCTGCGGGCCGGCGGCGGCGACGGCAGCGCGGGCAATCCCTACCGGCTCACCGACATCTACGGCGTGCAAGGCATGCGCAGCTTCCTCGGCAGCCATTTCTCCCTCGCCAACGACATCCCGGCCCAGGGCACCCGATTCTGGAACTGCGCCTCGTCCACCTGCGCCGGTTTCTTGCCGATCGGCAGCCGCAATGCGCCGTTCACCGGCTCGCTCGACGGCAACGGTTGGCGCATCGACAAGCTCAGCGTCTCCGTTGGCGCGGTCGATGCCTATGCTGGCCTGTTCGGTGCGCTGGGGGCGGGGGGAAGGATTTCGCGCCTGGGCCTGACCGACGCCCTGATCGCGGCCAACGGCAGTGGGACCAACACGGCGGGTGGACTCGTCGCCTACAATCTGGGCCATATCGAAGGCAGCTATGTCACCGGCACGGTTGCGGCCAGTGCGCTTGGTGCCACGCAAGGCACCGCGGGCGGCCTGGTCGGAAACAACAGCGCAACGGGGAGTGCTGGCAGCATTCAGGGCAGCTACGCGGCCGCCGCCGTCTCGGCGACGGGCAATCGCGCCTTCGCCGGTGGCCTGATCGGCGCTCAAACCTCTGGGACAGTCGATCAAAGCTATGCCACCGGCGCGGTCGTCGCCTCTTCCAACAATAGCAATGGCGAGGCCTATTCGGGCGGGCTGATCGGGCAGAACGCCGGTACCGTCGGACAAAGTTATGCGCTCGGCAGGGCCAGCGCGACGAGCCTGGGTGCCCGCTTCGTCGGCGGCCTGATCGGACAGAGTTTCTCGACCCCCACCGATGTTTTCTACGCCACCACCGACCGCAATGGCAACGCCATCAACGGCGACTACAACACCGGTGCTGGCACCGGCAAGACCTACAACGAACTGACTTCGCTGGCGACCTTCCAGAACTGGGACATCGACGATGCCGGCGGCACCGGCAAGGTCTGGCGCAGCTACGGCGGCTTCACCACGCCGCTGCTGCGCAGCTTTCTCAAGCCGGTGACCGCCACCGTGGGCAATGGCAGCCGCGTCTACAACGGGCAGACGGTGGCGGTGAGCGGCAACCAGTACACGCTGTCCGATGGCAACGCCGCCTTGCAGGGCAGCGCGCGCTTCCAGAGCGTGAATACCCGCAACGCTGGCGCCTACAGCCTGACGATGGACGGCCTGTACTCCGACCAGTCGAGCTACGACATCGCCTATGCGCCTGGAACCTACACAGTAGACAAGGCCAGCGCCACCGTCACCGCCAACAGCGGCCGCACGCTGTACACCGGCCTGGCGCAGCGGGTCGACGGCTTCGCCGCATCGGGGCTGGTGAACGGCGAGGACGCCAGCGTGCTGACCGGCGTGATCACCCGCGGCGGCCAGGGCCGCAACGCCGGCCGCTACGCGCACACCGCCAGCGGCAGCGACGGCAACTACGACCTGACGTTCGTCGACGGCGCGCTCACCATCGACAAGGCCAGCGCCACCGTCACCGCCAACAGCGGCCGCACGCTGTACACCGGCCGGATGCAGCGGGTCGACGGCTTCGCCGCATCGGGGCTGGTGAACGGCGAGGACGCCAGCGTGCTGACCGGCGTGATCACCCGCGGCGGCCAGGGCCGCAACGCCGGCCGCTACGCGCACACCGCCAGCGGCGGCGACGGCAACTACGACCTGACGTTCGTCGACGGCGCGCTCACCATCGACAAGGCCAGCGCCACCGTCACCGCCAACAGCGGCCGCACGCTGTACACCGGCCTGGCGCAGCGGGTCGACGGCTTCGCCGCATCGGGGCTGGTGAACGGCGAGGACGCCAGCGTGCTGACCGGCGTGATCACTCGCGGCGGCCAGGGCCGCAACGCCGGCCGCTACGCGCACACCGCCAGCGGCAGCGACGGCAACTACGACCTGACGTTCGTCGACGGCGCGCTCACCATCGACAAGGCCCCTCTGGTCGTCATCGCCAACGGCGACCTCAAGCTCGAAGACGGCCAGCCCTACCGTGGCGGCAACGGCGTGCGCTACACAGGCTTCGTCGGCGGCGAGGACGAAGCCGTGCTCGGCGGTGCACTGGTCTATGGCGGCTCGGCGCAAGGCGCGGCGGCGGCGGGCAATTACGCCATCGCCGTCTCGGGGCTTGCCTCGAACAACTACGCCTTCGACTACCGAAACGGCCGCCTGGCGATCGAGGCATTGGAATCCGAGGTACCGCTGCCCCCGGAAACGCCGCGCGCCACTCGACGGGTTACCGCTGGCGACATCCAGCGTCTGTTGTATCAGGAGCAGGATGGGCCTGAGCCGCGCCGCGCGCCGACCCGGCGTGGTGTGCCCGTGGAGCAGACGTTGACCGGCGTGCCATTGACGGTGGAGCCCGATTACATCCGGTTGTGGTGATGAGGGCGGCATGCGGCGGGCGCATGCCTGCTTCGTGGGCATGGGAAAACCCGTACCCTCGCCGTGAGTGCGGCAGCGTCTGGCCTCCTGATAGTTGGCTTGCCGCCTGGCGTCCTGGATTCCGCGGTTGGAGCGCGCCGGCGCCGTCCGGCGACGCCACCCAGGCGTCGACGAACGCTAGCCGCACCAGGTCGTCGCCGATCCCGTTCGGTCGGGCTGTCGCCACGCGCCTGCCGGGCGAGCAGGTCGATGACGGCGGCCAAGTACAGCCGTCCTGGGGATGAAAGTGTTGCTTCCCGGCGTCCGTTGCAGCGGGACAGGCCCACCTCTCGGCTGCCCCCTTTGACAGACCCGGGAATGGGATGTAGTTTGCTGGCGCGCATGGGTCGGGGGAGGCCCATCCGGGGAAACCGCCAGTCACACGGCGGGTCAAGCGCCGTAATCAATTCGATGACAACGTCATGGATGACGCGGTGCGCGGATCCATGCGAGGGAATGCACATGGATTGGTCTTGCCGCTCCACTTTCATGTTCCTCTACCAGGCTCCGGCCCATTCTGCCGCCGGGGTGTCCGTCGAGCGACGGCGCTGCGCTCTTGCCGCGTCGGTCATGATCGCCGCCCTGGCTTGTCTGGTGGCCAGGGAATCCAGTGCCAGGCTCATCCAGAGCCAAGCGGGGGATGGCGGCGCAGCCGGCGTGCCCACGCTGCCCACCGTGAATGCCGTGCACGATGGCGTTGCGCCCGGGCGTCTGGACGGCTTCATGGCGCTATGGGGCGTGCCCACGAACATGTTCCCGCGGCCGGACCGCTGGGACGATTTCATCGAACCCAGCAAGGGCGAACCGGATCCAGCAGGCAACGATGCCGCTGACGAATGCCCGAAGAGCGGCAATCCCGTCGTGTTGCGCACCGGAACCAAGGTCGAGACCGACGTCGACTTCACCGGCGGCGGCGAGATGCCCTTGACTCTGCAGCGCACGTTCAACTCGCTGGTCATGGAGAGATTCAATATCTTCGATTCCTGGTACAGCAACCTCGATCGACAGCTGATTCTCCATCCCGATACCAATGAAGCCCGCATGCGCCGGCCCGACGGGCGCTATCTGAAGTTCGCCAAGGGTGCCGACGGCATCTACCGGGAAGGCGGTTCCCAGCAGGGGGGGGCGGCGGCTGCCCGCCGGCCCGGACACGTGGGTCTACGTGAACCCTGATCTCACCACCGAGACTTATCTCGGCAGCAGGATGGTGGAAATCCGCAACCCCAACGGCGTTCGCTGGACGCTGAGCTATGGCGGCCCCGAAGGTGCGCAGTTGCAGCGCGTGACCCATAGCAATGGACGGTCCATGGAGTTCACCTGGATCCAGAAGAATGCACAGACGGGTGTCGGTCCGCGCGTGGTCGGCGTGCGCGATCCGCAGGGGAACGTCATCGAGTACGGGTACACCCAGGACATGTATGGCTTCCTGGAGACGGTGACCCACAAAGGCGATCCGGCCACCACGATCAAATACCACTACCTGTACAAGGAGCTCGGCCAGACCTACGGGATACCGCTGCTCACCGGGAAATCGATCGATGGTCGGCGCTACTCGATGTACACCTACGACGATCAGCGCCGGGCGACCTCCACCGCGCACGCCGGGGGTGTCGAACGCTTCGGGTTCTCGTACGAGCAGGGCCGCAATGGCGAGCGTGTCACCGTGGAGACCAATCCGTTGGGGAAGGTCGCCCGATACCGCTTCAAGGACCGCCGCCTGGTGGCGATCGAAGGCTTGCCTTCCGCCAATTGCGCCGCCGGCCACAGCGAAACGCACTACGACGGCAACGGCAACAAGCAGTTCACCTCGGACTTCGAAGGCAATCTGACCCGTTTCCAGTACGACGCGCATGGCCATCTGCTGCGCCGGGAAGAGGCCAGTGGAACCCCGGTCGCACGCGTCACCACGTTCGAATGGGACGAGCAGGCCAATCGCGTGGCCGCTGAAACGCTGCAGGGCGTCCTGGAAACCCGATACAGCTACGACAGCAACAATCGCCTGACCGTGCGTACTGAGAAGAGCCTTGCGGCCGGCAACGCGCAAGGCGAAGTGCAGACCACCACCTTCAGTTACCAGCTTCATCCCAATGGCCTGGTCAGCCGCATGGTGGAGGATGGGCCGGCGGCGGGCAACGGCGATGCGGTGACATCGACCTATTCGAGCGCCGGAGACCTCATCCGCATCGAGAACAGCGCGGGCCACGCCATCGTCATGGGGGACTACAACGGTTATGGCTACCCCGGCTACCTGATCGATGCGAACGGGCTGCGCAAGCACATCGCCTACGATGCGCGTGGGCGGCCGCTGGAGGTGCGTCTGGTGCTGGCGGCCGGGAACAGGACCACGCGCTATGAATACGATGCCTTCGGAAAGCTCGCCGCGATGACGGGACCGGACGACGTGCGGACCTCCAACCTCTACGACGTGGCAGGGTGCCTGCTTTCGACCTCCATTCCCGAGCCGGGCGGGAGCTTTGCCGAGACCCGGTACACGTACAACGCGCTGTCGCTTCCGACCAGCATGACCGTGCAGCGGGTCTTTGCCGATCCGGGCCGGGGGACGCAGCCATGAGCGCGTGCATCCGCAATGTCCTGCTGGCCGCAGTGCTGTTCTTCGCCTGGATCGGCAGCGCGTCGGCCGCGGCATGGGTGCAACTTGTCGGTCCGCCGAGCAACGCCTACCAGGCGCCCGCCGCCTTCGATCTCGGTGTCCGCTGGGGAGTGACCACGACCGGCCCCAAGGCGGAGTATCTGGACAATCTGCGCCTGCTGCGCAATGGCACGGTCGTGACCATGCAAGCGGGAGGGGTCTATCGCGAAGTGGGGTTGAGCCCGGGCGCCTACACCTACGAACTTCGCGCGGACGCCGTGCGCAATCTCCCCGATGGCGACCAGACCCGGCGATCCCTGGTGTCGGCGGTGGGACCGATCACGGTCAATGCGCCGCCCGCGCCATTCGATGGCGCGGAATTCGTATCATTGCAGATTCCCGGCCCCCTGCAACACCGCACGTCCTATACGTTCTCCGCGACCGTCCGCAATGCCGGCAACACCACATGGCCGGCGGGCGACGACTACCAGTTGGCGATGGCCCATGACGGCAACGCCAGGGCCTGGTCGTTTTCCAACGTTTCGGCGCCCCATGCGGTTGCGCCCGGGCAGACGGCGACCTTCACCTTCAATGTCGTTTCGCCTCCACCAGGAGAGAATGGCAGATGCACCGCAATGGCGCCGGCCGGTTCGGCGCAGCTTCCGAGCTGGCCACGCGATGGGTGGACGGGCCGATCAACAAGGCGCATTTCATCGACCAGGTCGTCCCCGACCGGATGGAGGCGGGCAAGACCTACAACATCTCGTTGCGCATGCGAAATGCGGGCAACACCACCTGGACATCGGCTGCCAGGTACGCATTGGGCGCATTGAACGACAACACCGTCTGGGGCACCGGGCGATTGGCGCTCGCCGAAGCGGTTGGCCCGGGCGCGGCGGCGACATTCGCGGCCCAGGTGCGCGCGCCGACCACGCCGGGCGTCTACGACTTCCGATGGCAGATGGTGCAGGACGGGGTGGAATGGTTCGGCGTCCACACCACCCACGTGGCCGTGACCGTCACCGCCCCGCCCTCCATCGTGACTGGCCACATCGACGGCCTGGCCGCGGACGGCAGCGCATTGCGGGGGTGGGCCTGCAGCACCCATCGCAACGACCCGATCGACGTGCATCTCTATGCGCGTGGCGCGTATGGGCAGGGCGGGGTGTTCCTCGGCGCGGCGCGGGCGAACCTTGCCAGCGAGCCGGCCGTGGCCGCGGCCTGCAAGGCGTCGGGGAACCAGTACCGGTTCAGCCTGCCACTGACCTACGCGCAGCGCCGCGAGCAAGCCGGGCAACTGCTCTATGTCCACGGAATTTCGCCGGTGGGTGGCGCCAACAGCGTCATCGCCGGGTCCGGCACGCACCGCGTAGCGCCGGCCCTCGTGGGAAGCATCACCGCCAACCCCAACCCTTGCACCATCGCGTGGGCACAGTCTGCCTGCGCGACCACCGTGCAATGGCTGGTGTCGGAGGGCGATGCGCAATTGTGGGGAGCGGTGGGAGCAGGCGCGGGCACGCGGTTGGCCAGCGGCCCCGGCGGCAGCGTGGCGCTGAACGACATCACCGCGGCCGGTCTCCGGCTTTGGCTGGTCAGTGGCGGGGAAACGCTTGCCACGTCGTCCGTTTCCGCCGTGGCGGCTGTCCAGTCAGGCGAAGTGCTGTCCAGGACGGAGTTCGCCTATGACGAGCTGGGGCGGATGATTTCCCACACCGAGGGCGATGGCACGGCCAGCCGGATGCGCTACGACGGCAACGGCAACCTCCTGGAGAAAACCAACGCGAAAGGCGAGCGTGACGTCTTCACCTATGACGCGCTGGGGCGTCGCTCGACGTCGCGCAACGGCACCGGCGGCCTGACGACCTACCAGTACAGTGCGCACGACCGTCTTGTCGCGGTCACCGATCCTCGCGGGCTCGTCACACGCTACGCTCGCGATGGATTCGCGCGGCTCTGGCGCCAGGAAAGCCCGGATTCGGGCGTGACCACCTTCACCTATGCCGCACCCGCACGGGTCACCAGCCGCACACGCGCCGATGGGGTGACGGTGTCCGCTACCTACGACGCGCTGGGGCGCACGCGCGCACTGTCGGCGGGCCAGGACGACCGTCTGCTGGAGTACGACGGCTGCGCCAATGGCATTGGCAGGCTGTGCACCGTGACGGTTGCCGGTTCCACCGTGAAGTTGGGATACGCCCAGGATGGGCAGGTGGCCCTGCGTGAAGAGTTCCCGGCGATGCCGGCGGTCGTGGCGAGCCGGCTGCGGATCTCGCATGACATGGCAGGTCGAGTGTCCGAGGTGATCTATCCCGACGGCATGGCGGCGAGCTATGGCTACAGTGGAAAGTGGCTCACTTCCTTGAACGTGCGGGGCAATGGCTGGAGCAGGCAGGTCGTCGCCGGCGCCACGTACGCCGCCCATGGCGGCGTGACGACCCTGACCCTTGGGAATGGAACGCGCTATCGGAATCACTATGACGCAGTCGGCAGGGTTGATCGTCGCACCGCCCTGCTGGACAATCCAGCCGCCGCCTTGGAGGACCTGTCCTATGCCTACGACGGAGCGGGCGCCATCGCGGCGATCACCGATCGACTGGACGGCGCCATGAGCCAGACCATCACCTACGACGCGGCCGGGCGGCTCGGCACCCTGCAACGCGGTGGCGTGTCGCATGCGATGGGATATGACGGCAACGGCAACTGGTTGACCCATTCGGATGGAAGTTCGCTGCGCACGTTCCGGTTCGAGGCGGCGAGCAATCGCCTGACGGGATACGTCACCAATCGTCAAGGCGACGCCGACCGGCAGTACGCATATGACGCGGTCGGCAATCGGATCGGCGAGACGGCCCAGGGGAGTCGGCGTTCCTTCCACTACGACGGCTTCAATCGGCTCGCGCGGGTCGAGGTCGATGGCGCGGGGACGCAGTACCTGGTGAACGGACTGGGCCAGCGCAGCGGCAAGCGGCGCGGCGATGGCAGCGCGGCGAGTTACCTCTACGCCGGGCAGAACCAGCTCATGGCGGACAAGGAGTCCTCGTCGGGCTGGAGCAACTACCTGTGGTTCGGCGGGCAGCTGGTGGGCGTGGTGCGCGTGGACACGCTCTACCATGTCCGTGGCGATCATCTCGGCCGTCCGTCGTTGGCGACCGACGACGTGGGCCAGGTGAACCGCCCCGGATTTTGAGGAGGCTCGAACTCTTGAGAGAATAGAGCCATGAACAAGAAATCAAGCAAGTTTTCCCCTGAAGTCCGCGAGCGTGCGGTGTGCCTGGTTCGGGAGCAACGCGGCGAGCATTCATCGACGTGGGCTGCGGTCGAATCGATTGCACCAATGATAGGCTGCACGCCTCAGACGCTGCTGGACTGGGTCAAGCGCTCCGAGATAGATAGCGGCGAGCGGGATGGCATCAGCACTGCTGAGCGTGAACGTCTCAAGGCACTGGAGCGTGAGGTCAAGGAATTGCGTCGAGCCAACGAGATTCTCAAGACCGCTAGTGTTTTTTTCGCGCAGGCGGAGCTCGACCGCAAACTGAAGTCGTAAATACTTATATCGATCGCTACCGGGATGGCCACGGGGTCGAGCCGATCTGCAAGGTATTGCAGGTTGCCCCATCGGCGTACCGGCGTTATGCAGCGCGGCAACGTAACCCTCAATTGTGTTGCGCCCGCAGCCAGCGCGACGCGGTACTGCGTATTGAGATCGACCGGGTGTGGCACGCCAACATGCGCGTGTATGGTGCCGATAAGGTCTGGCGGCAGTTGAACCGTGAAGGCATTGCTATCGCACGTTGTACGGTGGAGAGATTGATGCGTCAGCAAGGACTTCAGGGAGCACGGCGCGGCAAACATATTCGCACCACGCGTGCCGATCCGAAGGCGTCATGCCCGCTGGACCGAGTCAATCGTCAGTTCAAGGCGGATCGTCCCAATCAGCTTTGGGTCTCCGACTTTACCTATGTATCGACTTGGCAAGGTTGGCTGTACGTCGCCTTCGTTATCAACGTGTATGCCCGGCGTATCGTTGGCTGGCGCGTGAGCAGCCGCATGACGACGGACTTCGTCCTGGATGCACTGGAACAGGCGCTCTATGCTCGCCAACCGGAGAGCAAGGTTAGCCTGATCCATCATTCCGACAGAGGATCGCAATATGTTGGAATTCGCTACAGCGAACGATTGGCCGAAGCCGGCATTGCGCCATCGGTTGGCAGTCGTGGGGACAGCTACGACAACGCCTTGGCCGAAACCATCAATGGCCTATACAAGGCGGAATTGATTCATCGTCGTGGACCCTGGAAAACCAGGGAATCCGTCGAACTGGCCACGCTCGAATGGGTGGCCTGGTTCAACCATCATCGACTGCTGGAATCCATCGGCTATATCCCTCTGGCAGAAGCTGAGGCAAACTACTACAGCCAATTCATGAGCACTGCCTTGATGCCGGCTTAACTTAAACAAAATAGCCTCCGCGAAAGTCGGGGCGGTTCAAGGTGTCGCATCCCGGATGATTATATGGACTCTAAGCGCTATCCACTTTTCATGGCCAGATCCGTTTTGCAGGGGTTGATAGAGTCTGATCCTGCCCCCGAACAACGGACACCCGCTTAAGCTAGATTTTGTGCCTCAAACTGCTCGGAGCTGAGATAGCCCAGCGTGGAATGCAGTCGGCTGCGCTTGTAGTAGATCTCAACGTAGTCGAACACCTGCGCCTTGGCCTGTACACGCGTTGAGCATCGCTCGCCGTGGATGGCCTCCACTTTGAGGCTGTGATTCCAGCTTTCCATCGCTGCATTGCCATAGCAGTTGCCTTTTGCACGCATGCTCGCCACCAACCCGTGTTGCTCCAGGATGGTGCGGTGATCCTTGGCGCAGTACGGCATGCCGCGGTCGCTGTGTACGATCACGCCCTTGGGAAAACTACGACGAAACAGCGCCATCATGAGCGCATCGCAGACCAACACTGCCGTCATGCGATCGCTCATGGCCCAGCCGACAACCTTGCGCGAGTACAGGTCCAGGACCATCGCCAGATAAAGTCACCCTCGTCGGTGTGGATGTAGGGGATGTCGATGGCCCATGCCCGGTGGGGACGCTGCGCGGTGAAGTGCTGCTGGAGCAGATTTTCCGCAACCGGCAGGCGGTGCCTGGAGTTGATGGCGGGGCCGCTGCGCGCGGTGGCCGACGATGTGCGTGGCCAGATCATGGTGGACAGCGGGCACTTCATCCCGGAAGAGCGGCCCGAGGCGCTCACTGGCCTTCTCGCCGCGTTCCTGGCTGATCGATGAGGGAGGCAGGCGCGCCGCCGTTTACGGCGTGCCGGGCACGGTGCTGCGCTTGGCTCCCGCCGGACGTAGGGGGAGTCAGGGCGCTGTCTGGCTCACGACCTGCGATTGATGCATCGACTGCGGTGTGGCGGCGGTGTCGACTGCCGGGGCGGCGCGCCGCCGCCGCAGGCCTGTCCCGGAAGTCAGCAATTGGCATGCCGCGTCCATGTAACATCCAAGGTGTCTGTGCGTTCGCAGTCGATCGCCAGCGCATGCCGTGTCGCAAAAGCCATTTCTGAACAAGGGGAACATGTGAACAAGAAATCTCTCGAATCCATCGCTTCCGCCAAGGCCAAGCTGGAAGAAGAACTTCGCAATCTGGAAGCACAGGAAGCGCAATTGCGCCAAGGCCAGGCGGATGGCGCATTCGCCGAGGTCGTGCGCCTGCTCGGGCAATATGCTGAATACTTCAGTGCCAAGCAACGGTCCGAGGTCGCGACGCTGGCCGGCGCCGCAACCGTCAAGTCGAAGAAAGCGGCGTCCGTGAAAAAAGAGGTCGCGCCGAAATACTGGCTTCCGCACACCCAGGACACCTGGTCCGGACGTGGGCGCACGCCGCGTGCGTTCGCGGCCTGGGAAGGCACGGCAGCCTACAAGAACTGGAAATCGAAGCATCCGGATGAGAAGTTCCCCGCCTATCCTGGATGAGCTCGCGCGAGGCGGCCGTCGCCAAGAGAAGCGTCGGCTGGGCGCAGCCCGTGGGAAGGATGCGCGGTTCCCCGGCTTGAGTTGCAGCGAGGCGGCGTCCCGGCGCGGGACACTCGGGCGACGCGGCGAGCGGTCGCCAGGCAGGCGGCAGCCCCGATGCCTTGCGGTCTGTGAGCGCCATGACGGAGGTGCAGGCCAGTTCCCCGGTCCCGTTGGGTGCGGGCGCGGCGGCAAGCTCCGGCCGTGGTGCAGCCAGGACTGGACCGAGGTGGAGGACGCATGGCCTGGCGATCGGCGATCGCAGCGGCCCCGTGCAGGGTGCCGTGCGCCCGGCCGAAGCATGTCGCCCGGTGCGGGAGCCGCTAAAGAAGTTGTCCACCAAGCCGCTAAAGTGCGGATCGACCCAACTTCAGAGACGCCCATGTGGTTCACCCGTAGTCATCAAAGTGGAAGCGCTGGCCAAGGCTGTGAATGCCACGTTGCAGGGCGCTGCGGCGGCGTGGCCTGCGACGGCCCAGGCCGCGCTTGCGAAACAGTTGGCCGAGCGTGTGTACAGCGCGCAGCGCGAGCGCGATCTGGCCAAGGCGCAGGCTGAGCAGGCCACGCTGGCGCTCGAACACCTGGAGGGCCGTTTCGAGTTGGTGGCGAACGGCACCACGGATGGCTTGTGGGACATCGGCGTCGTTGCCGGTGACCCCGGCCATCCCGACAATCCGGTGTGGTGGTCCCCGCAGATGCGGCGATTGCTCGGCTTTTCCTCGGTGCAGGACTTTCCCGACGTGCTCGACAGTTGGGTCGCCTGCCTGCATCCGGAAGACAAGCAGCGGACGCTGGATGCGTTCGCGGCCCATCTCAACGACCGAAGCGGCAACACGCCGTACGACGTCGAAAACCGGCTTCGCTTGAAATCCGGCGAATATCGGTGGTTCCGCGCCTTCGGCACCACCGAGCGCGACGCGCACGGGGCGCCGCTGCGGGTCGCCGGTTCCCTCACCGACATCGCCGAGCGCCGCGCGCGCGAGCATTTCCTGGACGTCACGCTGATCCGCTTCGAGCTCGGCTCGCAGATGCTCAGCGACGGGCTCTGGGACATGAGCGTGATCGCAGGCGACCCGATCAATCCGAACAACGAGTTCTGGTGGTCGCAGCAGTTCCGGGACTTGCTGGGCTTCGAGTCCGAGCAGGATTTTCCCAATGTCCTGGACAGCTGGGCGTCACGCCTGCATCCCGAGGACAAGGAGCGGTCGCTGAACGCCTTCGCCGCGCACCTGAACGACCGTAGCGGCCGCACCGGCTTCGACATCGAGTATCGCCTGCAACTCAAGAGCGGGCAGTATCGCTGGTTCAGGGCACGCGGCCTGACCAAGCGCGCAGCGGACGGCACCCCGTTGCGCGCCGTGGGGGCGTTGATGGATGTCGAGGCGGGACGCCAGCTTGGCGAGGTGGCGAACACGCTCAGCAGCGCGGCGGGGAACATTGTGCGAAGCAACGACGATCTGGCGCGCCGTACCGAACAGCAGGCCGCGGCGCTGGAGGAAACCGCCAGTTCCATGGAAGAAATGACCAGCATCGTGCGCAAGAACGCCGATGGCGCGCACCAGGCCAACGGGTTGGCGAGCGGCGCCGCCGAGACGGCGTTGCGCGGCGGCGAGCTGGTCAACGGGGTGGTCAGCACCATGGCCGACATCCAAGCGTCCTCGCGCAAGATCGGAGAGATCATCACCGTCATCGATGGCATCGCGTTCCAGACCAACATCCTTGCGCTCAATGCCGCCGTGGAGGCGGCGCGCGCGGGCGAGCAGGGACGCGGCTTCGCCGTGGTCGCGTCCGAAGTGCGAAGCCTGGCGCAGCGGTGCACGACCGCTGCGAAAGAGATCCGCGACCTGATCTCCGAGTCCGGCGCCAAGGTCGGCCAGGGCGCGCAGCAGGTCAACGTGGCGGGCCAGGCGATGCAGGAACTGCTGGTTGCCGTGAAGCAGGTCAACGACATCATGGGCGGCATCGCCGCCGCCAGCCAGGAGCAGAGCGCGGGCATCGACCAGATCAACCAGAGCATCGTGCAGATGGACACGGTCACGCAGCAGAACGCCGTCCTGGTCGAAACGATGGCCTCTTCGGCCCGCGCGCTGGAGGACCAGGCGACCGCGCTGGCGAAAAGCGTCGCCGGCAATTCGCGGCGTTCCGCCTCCAAGCCAGCGTCGGCGATCGTGGCGTGATGTTACCCGGAGCACGCTGAACCGTCCGGCCCAGGGCCGGCGGGGCGCGCTGCGCCCGCATCCATGCCGCCGCGCCCGCTTGCATATCGCCATGCATGGCGATGATGCGGCAGGCAAGCGCGCGCGGCGGGGCGGCATCGTGCGGGCGGCGTTCCCGGCCCTGGCCGGCCTGTCAAATCCGCTTCATCCGCCGCGCCTACGCTGGACGGCCCATGAGCGCATGCTCGTCGCCGGCCCTCTCCCGTGGTCCAACACAGTCGCCGTCGTTTCCTCGCCCGTGCGTCGCTGGCTCTCGGCGCCGGCGCGGCCGCGCCGCTGTTGCCCGGTGCGATCCGCAGTGCGCTGGCGGTGCCGCCGGCACGGGTCACCGGCACCTTGCAGGACGTGCAGCACGTGGTGGTCCTGATGCAGGAGAACCGCGCGTTCGACCACTACTTCGGCTGCCTGCGCGGCGTGCGCGGCTTCGGCGACCCGCGGCCGCTGCGCTTGCCCGGCGGGCGTCCGGTCTGGTACCAGCCCGAGGCCGGCGCCGGCGATCGCTACGTATTGCCGTTCCGCCTGAACAGCCAGACCAGCAGCGCGCAGTGGATGAAGGATCTCAACCACGACTGGAAGGGATCGCACCACACATGGAAGCACCACGATGCCTGGATTGCGCAGAAGAGCGCGATGAGCATGGGCCATTTCCAGCGCGAAGACCTGCCGTTCTACTACGCGCTGGCCGATGCCTTCACCATCTGCGACGGCTACCACGCCTCGCTGTTCGGCCCCACCAATCCCAACCGCATGTACCTGTTCACCGGGACCAGCGGCCTGAGCGTCGGCGACGACGGCGAGCAGGCGGTGAACAATCGCGACGACGGCAACTGGACCGCCGACATGGCGCGTGACGACCCGCAGTTCCCCGGCTATGCGTGGACCACCTATTCCGAGCGCCTACAACAGGCCGGCGTCAGCTGGCAGGTGTACCAGGAGTTCGACAACTACGGCGACAACAGCCATCCGTACTTCGCCCGCTTCCGCCATCTGGACCGCCACTCGCCGCTGTACCGACGCGGCCGCGCCTGGGCGGCGGGTTCCACCGCCGACAATGCCAAGGCCTCGCGCGGCGAACATCTGCTCGCCGCGTTCGAACGCGACGTGCGCGGCGGCCGGCTGCCGCAGGTGTCGTGGATCGTGGCGCCGTACCTGCTCAGCGAGCATCCCGACGCCACCCCGGCCTATGGCGAATCGCTGAGCGCGCGTCTGCTGGAGGTGCTGGCAGGCGCGCCGCAGGTCTGGTCCAGGACCGTGTTCCTGATCAACTACGACGAGAACGACGGCTTCTTCGACCACGTGCCGCCGGCGCTGCCGGCGATCGATCCGGCACTGGGCGCCAGCAACGTGGACCTGCGCGGTGAGGACTACCACGGCGTTCCGGTCGGCCTCGGCCCGCGCGTGCCGATGCTGGTGGTGTCGCCGTGGAGCCGCGGCGGCTGGGTCGATTCGCAGGTGTTCGACCATACCTCGGTGATCCGTTTCCTGGAGCGCCGGTTCGGCGTCGCCGAGCCCAACATCAGCCCGTGGCGGCGCGCGATCGCCGGCGACCTGACCTCGGCGCTGGATTTCGCCGGCCACGACGATGGCCGTGTCGCGTTGCCGGACACGCGCGCTTTCGTCGCTCGCATCGATGCGAGCGCGGCATTGCCGCCGCCGCAGCGGCCCGTGCAGCAGGCGCTGCCCGCCCAGGAGCCTGGGCAGCGACCGGCGCGTGCCTTGCCCTACGATTTCGACGTGCGGCTGCAGGCGGGGCCGCAGGGGCAAACGCTGCGCATGCTCAATCGCAGTGCGGTCGGTGTGGCCTTCAATGCCTATGCCGATGGCGGCATCGCCGGACCGTGGTTCTACACGCTGGCGGCGGGCAGCGAACTGCACGACGCGCGCGCCTGGCGCGGCGCTGCGGCCGACACCGGCTATGCGTTGCGCGTGCATGGTCCCAACGGCTTCCTGCGCGAATTTTGCGGCGACGGCGTGGCCGACGCCGGCTTGCAGGCCGATGCCGACTACGACGCGGCCACGCAATGCCTGCTGCTGGAACTGCGCAATGCCGGCGCGCGGGCGTGCCGGCTGCGTGTCCGCGACGGCTACCGCGACGGGGCCGAACAGGCGCATCAGCTGGCCGCCGGCGAGCGCAGGCGGCTGTGTTTTCCCTTGCCGGCGCAGCATCACTGGTACGACCTGGATGTCGCGAGCCAGACCATGCCGCAGTGGCGGCGACGCCTGGCCGGGCACATCGAGACCGGCCGCCCGAGCATGAGCGATCCGGCGATCGGCGCAGGCGTTGCCGGTTAGCGGCCGGCCCACGTCGCGGCTGCAGCCGCGACAGGTGTCGCCTCCGCAGCCTGCGACAACGTCACCGGCAACGCCATGCACAATCGGAAGAAGCCACCGACCGGCGGCTTCTTCCGTGCGGCAAATCCGCCACAGGCGGGCGCCTTCCCTGGCGATGCGCCGGGTCAGAACTTGCCGCTGAGGGTGACGAAGAACTGCCGTGGCGCGCCGGCCATCAGCGTCTGGTTGTAGCCGTTGGGATCGGAGACCACGTAGCCGTTGGTGCCGACGGTGGCGAAGTAGCGCTTGTCCAGCAGATTGGTGACATTGGCGCTCAGGCCCAGGTTCTGCATCATGCCGACCTGGCCGAAGTCGTAGCCGGCGCTCAGGTCCAAGCGCCAGTAGCTCGGCACCGACGAGTCGTTGAGGTAGCTGATGTAACGGCGGCCGGTGTACTTGCCGTCCAGCGCGGCGTGCCAACCGGCGTTCTCGTAGGCCAGGCTGCTGGAGAACATCCATTGCGGGATGCCGACCACGCGCTTGCCGGCCGTGGCCACCACGCCGCCGCTGAGGTAGTCGTCCTGGTAGCTGGAATCGTCGTAGGACAGCGAGTTCAGCCAGCGCAGCTGCGCGATCGGGCGCCACATCACCGCCAGGTCCGCACCCTGGCTGCGTACCGAGCCGACGTTGTTGAGCGTGGCCGGGCAGGTCTGGATCGCGCTGCATGGCGAGGTCACCAGCAGGCGGTTGTCGAAGATGGTGTGGTACAGCGCCAGCGACGCCTCGATGCCGGCGCCACGCACCCGGTAGCCCAGTTCGTAGGTCTGCGCGGTCTCCGGTTGCAGCGAGCCCTTGATCGCGTCGAAAGCGGCCTGCGATTCCTGGAACGGGGTGAAGCCGAAGCCGGCCATGTTCTTGTTGTAGGACGCGTAGATTTCCTGGCGCTCGTCGAGCTTGTAGTTCACGCCCACCTGCGGCAGCAGGTCCGAGTCGGCCTCGATCTTGCCGGCCGCGTTGGAGCCGGTCGGCACCAGCGAGCGCGCGGTGGCGTCCACCTGCAGATGCTTGGCGCCGACGTTCAGCGTCAGCCGTTCGTCGAGCAGGCGCAGCGTGTCCTGCGCATAGACCATGCGCGTGTGGGTGTCGTAGTGCTGGGCGAACTGGCGCGCGAACAGGGTGCCGGACCTGTTGAAATAGAACAGGTCGGTGAACGGGCCGTCGAGCCGGAAGTAGTTGCGCTCCTGCACGGTCTTGGCGTTCTGGTACCAGCCGCCGATCTCGATCTCGTTGCCGGCGACGGTGAAGTTCAGCGAGGCGGTGGCGCCGTGCCGGTCGAGGCGGTAGTCGGTGGTGCGCATCGACAGCGGAACGCTGGCCGAGGAGGGCACGTACGGCGTGGTCCATTGCCCTTCGCCGGTGTTGTCGTGGTAGTAGCCGGTCAGGTTCAACGTGGCGGCGCCGCCGAGGTTGAAGCCGCCGCTGAGCGCGGCCAGGTTGTCGCGGCGCAGGCCGGCACCGGAATAGTACGAGGCGTCGGCCTTGCCGTAGCCGGCGGGCAGGCCGTTCAACGACGCCGGGTAGCCGCCGCGGCCGTTGAGCGCGTTGGCGATCTGCACCGCGCTGTTCCAGTCCGGCATCAGGTAGTCCCAGTCCCACCCCAGCACTTTCTGCGAGGTCAGCGACAGGTCCATGATGTCGTATTCCTTGCGCTTGGAGCTGTCCAGGAACAGGCTGAGCCGGTTGCCGTCGCCCCATTGGTACAGCGCCTTGGCGTTGGCCTGGTTGTAGACGTTGTTGCCGTAGCCCTTCCACTTGTCGGTTTCGCCGTGCACGACCGAGGTGTACAGCGAGAAACCGTCGATGTCGCCGGTGTCGCCGCGCAGGTAGCTGCGGCGCGCGGAGTCGGAGCCGAAGGTCTGGCTGAAGCGGATGCCCGGCTCGGCGTCCGGGTCGTCGGAGTAGTAGCGCACGGTGCCGCCGAGGTTGCTGCTCGAGGCGGTGCCCAGCGCACCGGCCCCTTGCGCCAGTTCCACCGAGCCGATGTTCTCGGAGATGATCGCGCGGGTCACCTGCAGGCCGTCGCTGACGCCGTAGCTCATGTTGCCCAGCGGCACGCCGTCCAGGGTGAAGCCCAGGCGGCTCTGGTCGAAACCATGCAGGCTGATCGCGGTCGACCATTCGTACGCACCCCATGCATCGGCCGACTGGAACTGCACGCCGGGCAGCTTGTCCAGCACCTTCAGTGCGCTGGTGCCCGGCGCGGCGGTGCCGATGTCCTGGCGGGTGATGCGCTGCACCTGGCGGGTGGTGCCGGTGGACACCACGGTGATCGCATCTAGCCTCGTCGCGTCGCTGCCGCCGGTCTCGGCGGCGGCCGGCGCGGTCTCGGCCAGCGCGGCGAACGCCGGCAGCGCGGCCGCGACGGCAAGCACCAGCGCATGCAGGCGCAAGGATCTGGGAGTAGGGGTCATCGAAATTCACCAGTGGGAGAGGGGAGGCGCCGGCCTGCCGCGTGACGGCCAGCACACGGCCGGTGCGGCCCGCTCGCCACCATGCAAGTGTTTTGTGAAGGTTTCGGGGCGGTTCCGTGTCGGCTGCGGGACAGCGCGCGCACCGCGTCCGGTCGCTTTCCCGTGCTGCACCGGCGCGTGCGCGGGCGCCCGGGCGGCGGCGCGCAGACGGCGCAACGTATGATGCCGGGCCTGCCACCGCCGTCGTGCCTCGATGAAGCTCGCCATCCTGTCCCGCAACACCAAGCTGTATTCGACGCGCCGCCTGGTCGAGGCCGGCCGCGAGCGCGGGCATACGGTGCGCGTGCTCGACCCGTTGCGCTGCTACATGCGCATCGCCGCCGGCGCCTTCACCATGCACTACAAGGGCAAGCCGATCACCGGCTATGACGCGGTGATCCCGCGCATCGGCAATTCCATCACCCGCTACGGCACCGCGGTGCTTCGCCAGCTGGAGATGATGGGCGTGCGTACCCCGAATCCGTCCGACGCGATCCTGCGCGCCCGCGACAAGTTGCGCGCGCACCAACTGCTGGCGGCCAAGGGCATCGACATGCCGATGACCGTGTTCGGCGACAACCCCGACGACACCGGCGATCTGCTGTCGATGCTGGGCCCCCCGCCGCACGTGGTGAAGTTGAACGAGGGCACCCAGGGCACCGGCGTGATCCTGACCGAGAAGGCCAGCGCCTCGCGTGGCGTGGTCGAGGCGCTGCGCGGCCTGTACGCCAATTTCCTGGTGCAGGAGTTCATCGGCGAGGCCGAAGGCGCCGACCTGCGCTGCTTCGTGGTCGGCAACCAGGTGGTCGCGGCGATGCGCCGGCAGGCGCCGGAAGGGGACTTCCGCTCCAATCTGCATCTGGGCGGCAGCGCGCAGTTGGCCAGCGCCAGTCGCAGCGAGCAAGACGTGGCGGTCCGCTCGGCCAAGGCCTTGGGTCTGGGCGTGGCCGGCGTCGATCTGATCCGTTCGCGGCGTGGCCCGCTGGTGCTGGAGGTCAATTCCACCCCCGGCCTGGAAGGCATCGAGACGGTCTGCGGCATGGATATCGCCGGCAAGGTCATCGATCATCTTGAAAACAGCCTGATCCGAAGGAAATCAGTCACTTGAGACAATGTTCACCCCTCCTTTCTTGCTTAACGAGGGTTTAATTCCAGGCGGCGTATGTTTCGTCGGGCCGCAGCTCTGCGCTCCTCCGCAGGAACGGTATCGGGGTATCACTTTCGGCCCAAGCGGCGTCGCCGCTTGGGCCTTTTTGTGCGTGCGGCGCCGGTGTCTTGCGCGCGTGCCGAACCGCTGCCGCGCGCCGCTTGCGGCCCGGTTCGCAGGACGGCTACAGTCGTGACGATTCACACCACCAATCGCGTAGGGGCAGGGATGAAGGCGTTGATCGGTCCGATGCGGGATGGCGCTGGCGTGCACCGCGGTCGCAGCGCCGAAAAGTGAGGCGCTCATGAACGTGAACAAATCGTTCGCGCAGCAACTCAGTACAATCCGCCAGCAACTGGACGACGGCAAGACCTATGCCGAACTCGGTGCAGAACATCGCCGCACGGTGGAGGCTGCCGCGCATGGCCGCGCTGCTGAACGCCCATTCCGACGTCGGCACGCTGCGCGAGGAGTAGAAGGTCGCGCCGTCCGACGACCAGGAAGCGGTCGACGCGCTGCTGCCCAAGGCCGCATCGGACCGCCGGCCGATCTGCGGGCGCGAAGCGGTCGTCGGGTCGCTGCGCACCACGACGCAATGCAAGACCGTGGCGGAACGCCGCCGCGACAACGAGGATGCGCAGGAACTTGATGCGGCGCAATCCAACTGGCAAGTACGACTGATGGGGTAAATGTTGGTGCGAATTCTAGTGATCGAAGACAACAGCGACATCGCTGCCAATCTGGGCGACTACCTCGAAGACCGCGGGCATACGGTGGATTTCGCCGCCGATGGCGTCACCGGCCTGCACCTGGCGGTGGTGCACGAATTCGATGCGATCGTGCTCGACCTCAACCTGCCCGGCATGGACGGCATCGAGGTCTGCCGCAAGCTGCGCAACGAAGCGCGCAAGCAGACCCCAGTGCTGATGCTCACCGCGCGCGATTCGCTGGACAACAAGCTGGCGGGCTTCGACTCCGGCGCCGACGACTACCTGATCAAGCCGTTCGCGCTGCAGGAAGTGGAGGTGCGGCTCAATGCGCTGTCGCGCCGCGGCAAGGGCGTGCATACCCGCGTGCTGGAGACCGGCGACCTGGAGTACAACCTGGACACGCTGGAAGTGCGGCGCCAGGGCAAGCTGTTGCAACTCAACCCCACCGCGCTGAAGATCCTGCAGGCGTTGATGGAAGCCTCGCCCGCCGTGGTGACCCGGCAGGAACTGGAGACCCGCGTCTGGGGCGAGGAACTGCCCGATTCGGACTCGCTGCGCGTGCACATCCACGGCCTGCGCGCGGTGGTCGACAAGCCCTTCGAGGTGCCGATGATCCAGACCCGCCACGGCATCGGCTACCGCATCGCCGCGCCCGAGGCCTGACGGCTGAAGGCTCACTGTCGTCCCTTCGGAAACACGTGTTGTTGGTTCACGCCGTCTACGCGGTTCCTGAGGATTGCTTCCTCGCCATTAGATGGTGTACGGTGAGTTATTCGGCGCAAAAAAATTATTGTTGTATCGATAGGCGGTGGCTAACAACCATGTCCAGACGGCGAGGACAGCAAAAGATGAGGAAGCTATTTTCCATTGTGGCGTTGGTTGGGCTGGCGCTGGGGGCTGATTCTGCATCTTCTAATCCATTTTGATTGTCATGATTCGTAATAGCGGCCCAAGCGGGCCGCTATTGTTTTGCGGAGTGTGACTTGCTGATTCGTGTGGTTGTCTGCAGTGTCGGCATCCGTATGCCGGTCTTGCCATGAGGTCCGAATTAGTGGTGCGAATAATGAAGGTCCGTAGCCGGCGGCGTCTACGCACCCGCATCATCCTGTCGTTCTTGTTGTTCGGTACTGGGCTGACGATTCTGTTTGCGCTTGCGACAATCTGGGCTAATCGATACATCGAAGCCAAGATGATCGAGGACGTGATGAATCGCAACATCGAAGTGATGGCGCGGTCATATGCGGCGAATCCGGATGCGAAGCCCACGCTTCAGGTCGAACAGATGTATGCGCGCGCAGTCAATCCGAACGATCCGGAAGCGATGGCGCGGCTTGCGCGAGATTTTCCGGGGTGGGGAACGATGCAGGAAGGTATCCAGGGCTACAGCGGAACAGATGAATTCAATAAGCCGCTGGTGTACCAGGTTGCAGTGCGAAAGACGCCCGATGCCTGGTTTTTCCTTGCGTACGATACGACGCGAGCCAGCGTTGCCCAGGATCGGTTGAGGGCTTGGTTGTACCTTTCAGTTCTGCTGTTTGGTTTTTTTTCACTGCTGATCGGTCGGTGGTCGGCGTCCAAGGTCATGCGCCCAGTGTCGGACCTGGCCGCGCGCCTGCGCGCCTACCGTGGCGGCACCAGCGAGCCCAAGCCGCTGGCGCCGCATTTCCCCGACGACGAAGTCGGGCAGCTGGCCGAAGCGCTGGACGACTACTCGGCCCGGCTCACCGAAGTGGTGCAGCGCGACCGCGAGTTCAACGCCGACGTCAGCCACGAACTGCGCACGCCGCTGGCGGTGATCCGCGGCGCCACCGAACTGCTGCTGACCCGCCCCAACCTCGACGACAAGGTCCTGCAGCGCCTGCAGCGCATCCAGCGTGCCGAACAGCAGTGCAGCGACCTGATCGGTTCGCTGCTGCTGCTGTCGCGCAACGAGCGCGGGCAGGGCCACAGCAACGTGGCCAGGGTCGCCGAGCATCTGATCGAGTCGCATCGCGCGCAACTGGGCGGCAAGCCGCTGCAACTGCTGCTGGAGGGCGAGCGCGACCTGACCATCGACGCACCGGAGGCGGCGCTGTCGGTGGCGCTGGGCAACCTGATCGGCAACGCGGTCAAGTACACCCAGCAAGGCCGGGTGGTGGTGCGGGTGCTGAGCGACGCGGTGCAGGTGATCGATTCCGGCCCCGGCCTCAGCGAGGAAGACGCCGCCAAGCTGTTCCAGCGCGGCTACCGCGGCACCCACGCCGGGCACTCGCAGGGCGGCGGCATCGGCCTGTCGATCGTCAGCCGCCTGTGCGATCTGTACGGCTGGCAGGTCAACGTGCGCCCGGGCGCATCCAAGGGCGTGGTGGCGACGCTGTGGTTCAGGCCGGCGTGATGGATGCGCCGCTGTCGTGTCTTGGGTTTGCCTGAGATGCTTCGCTTTCCCGGCAGCCGGTCATCGGGCCGTTCGACGCACGCTTGCCGGCGTTCGGCATCGTTCAAGCCGTACCGATGCAGACCAGCGCGACCGGGGCCGTTCCCACCCGTGTTGGACGGTCGCGCCCCGGACCGAAAACGCCCGGAGCATTTCCGACGCTGGTATGTGCAGCCAGCGGAGTCGCTCCCACACGGGCATCGCTTGGATCGAACGTGCTCTAGGCGGTCTTCGCCGCCGCCAACGCGCGATACCGCCGATCCAGCGCATCCGCCGCGTCGCGCAACTGCGCCGCATCGCCATCGTTGACCACGACATCGTCGGCGATGCCCAGCCGCGCCGCGCGCGTGGCCTGCGCCGCGATCATCCGCTGCGCCAGCTCGGCGGTGATGCCGTCGCGCTGCATCAGGCGCGCATGTTGCGTCGCTTCGGGCGCATCGACCACCAGGATCCGGTCCAGCCAGGGATAGGCGGTGCGCGCGCCGGCCTCGGTCAGCAGCGGGATCGCCGCGATCGCGTAGGGACTGGCGGCCTGGCGACACGCCTGCTGCAGCAGCGCGCGGATCGCCGGATGGGTGATCGCCTCCAGGTCGCGCCGCGCCACCGGATCGGCGAAGATGCGCTGGCGCAGCGCGGCCCGGTCCAGGCTGCCGTCCCCGCGCAGGATCTGCGGCCCGAACCGGCCCACGATCCGCGCGAGCGCCGGATGCCCGGGCGCGACCACCGCGCGCGCGGCCATGTCGGCATCGGCCACGACGATGCCCTTGGCCTCGAAACGGCGGCCCAGCGCGCTCTTGCCGGAGGCGACGCCACCGGTGAGGCCGACGATGAAGCCGCTCATCGCCGCGCCCCGCTCAGCGCAGCCCGGACCAGCGCATATAGGTGTTGATGATTTCCGTGCCCCAGAAGAACGTGATCCAGCCGGCGATGGCCAGATACGGGCCGAACGGAATCGGCGTGGCCCGGTCGCGGCCCTTGATCGCCAGCCACAGCGATCCGAGCACCGCGCCGACCAGCGAGGAGATCAGGATGGTCGGCAGGATGCCGTTCAGTCCGCACCAGGCGCCCAGCGCCGCGAGCAGCTTGAAGTCGCCATGGCCCATGCCTTCCTTGCCGGTGATCTGCTTGAACAGCCACCATACCGACCACAGCGACACATAGCCGACCGCCGCGCCGAGCAGCGCCGGCTTGGCCGGCATGTACAAATTGTCCATGCTGCCGACCAGGCCCAGCCACATCAGCGGCAAGGTCAACTGGTCCGGCAACAGGCGGGTGCGCAGATCGATGCCGGACAGCGCCACCAGGAAGCAACTGAGCACGATCGCGCCGAAGCCCTGCCAGCCGAAGCCGAAGCGCCACACGCTGGCCACCACCAGCAGGCTGGTCAGCAACTCCACCAGCGGGTACTGGATCGAGATCGGCGCATGGCAATGCCGGCACTTGCCGCGCAGGGCCAGCCAGCTGAACAGCGGGATGTTCTCGTACCAGGACAGCCTGTGCTTGCAGTGCGGGCAGTGCGACGGCTCGACCACGATGCCGGGCGGCGGCGGATCGTAGAGGTCCGGCAACTGCAGGATCTCGCGCGAGTCGCGCTTCCACTGCCATTCCATGCGCCGGGGCATGCGCAGGATCACCACATTGAGGAAACTGCCCACCAGCAAGCCCAGCCCGGCCGCGACGGGATAGCCGAGGCCGGGGTGTTGATCGAGAAATGCCATGCGCTACTAGACCACGGACGCCAGCTTGAAGATCGGCAGGTACATGCCGATGACCATGCCGCCGACGATGGTGCCGATGAACACCATGATCAGCGGCTCGATCAGGCTGCTCAGCGCATCGACCGCATTGTTCACTTCCTGCTCGAAGTACTCGGCCACCTTGAACAGCATGGCGTCCAGCGCGCCGGCCTCTTCGCCGATGGCGGTCATCTGGATGACCATGTGCGGGAACAGGTTGGTCTGCTTCATCGCCACGTTGACCGGATAGCCCACCGACACGTCGTCGCGCATGCGCAGCACGGATTTCTCGTAGACGCTGCTGCCGGTGGCGCCGGCGACGATGTCCAGCGCCTCCACCAGCGGCACGCCGGCGCGGAAGGTCACCGCGAGCGTGCGCGCGAAGCGCGCCACCGAGCTGTTGTGCATGATCTGGCCGATGATCGGCACCTTCAGGATCAGCCGATCCATGCCGTGCTGCATCGATGGCGAGCGCTTGTAGGCGAAGATGAAGCCGACGATGCTGCCCACCAACACGAACAGCAGCATCCACCAGTAGGCGACCATGAAGCGCGAGGCGGCCACGATCATCTGCGTGAACGCAGGCAGCTCCGCGCCAAAGCTCTTGAACACATCCTCGAACTGCGGCACCACCCACACCAGCAGGATCGAACTGACGATCAAGGCGACCGCCATGACCATGGCCGGATAGAACAAGGCCTTCTTGATCTTGCCCTTCAGCGCCTCGATGTTTTCCTTGTAGGCCGCCACCGTCTCCAGCACGGTTTCGAGCACGCCGGCGCCCTCGCCGGCCTTGACCAGGTTGCGGTAGAGTTCGTCGAACTGGACCGGATGCTTGCTGATCGCCTCGTACAGCGACGAGCCGCCCTCGATGTCGGTGCGGATCTGGTCCACCATCTTCTTCATGCGCGGGTTCTTGTGCCCGCTGGCGATGATCTCCAGCGACCCCACGATGGGCACGCCGGACTTCATCATCGTCGCCATCTGGCGGCTGAAGAAGGCGATGTCCTTGGCGCTGATCTTGCTGCCGGCCGCGCCGAACAGCGGCTTGGGCTTGGGCTTGACCAGCGATGGGGTGATGCCCTGGCGGCGCAACTCCGCGCGCAGCAGGTTGGCGTTCTTGGCGGCCTGCTCGCCCTTCATCCTGACGCCGCGCTTGTCGGTTCCCTCCCACACGAAAGGCACCTGCTGGCTGGTTCCCCGCGTGACGGGCTGTTTGGATACTGCGCTGCGAGTTGCGGACATCAGGTGGGCTCCCGTCCAGCCATCCCCAGGCGGACACTTGCTGCATGGTATCGGTTTCCCCTGCCTCCCGCATCCGCGGGCGGTCGCCTGTGCCACTGCCGTGGACCCGCCCGCAGGCAGGAGTGTCGGACTGACGCTTTGCGTCACATTGTGACGTGTTCAGGCGGAGCGACGATCCTGTCGCAAATCCCATTTTCGCCCCTGCTCGACGAGAGGCCACTGAGGCATCATGCGTCCGGGAAGTCGGGAGGCGCACCAGGAAGTTGGCACGCTGTCTGCTTGTACATCTCCACGTGGCGCTCTGCCGCGCGATGCTCGAGGGGTGGAAGCCTTGCGAGCGGAGTTCTGCCCAATCACACACCATCTCTAGGGAATTCACCATGAAGAAGCAGCAGGGCTTTACCCTGATCGAACTGATGATCGTCGTCGCAATCATCGCCATCCTGGCCGCCATTGCTATCCCGGCCTATCAGGACTACATCGCACGTGCCCAGATGTCCGAGGCGATGACCTTGGCAAGTGGGCAAAAAGTTGGAGTGTCTGAAGTCTTCGCTAATAAGGCCACCTGCCCTTCGAATACTACTGCTAGTGACGGTTTCGCCGCAGCGAGTGATATCAATGGTAAGTACGTAAGCCAGGTGCAGGTCGGTGGCACTGCTGCGGTTACCGGTAATTGCACGATCGTGGCTACCATGAAATCTACAGGCATTTCCCAGGGCATCCAAGGCAAGACTTTGACTCTGACGCTGTCGAACGCTGACAAAGGTTCCAACGTCTGGGCTTGCACGTCCACTGCCCAGCAGAAGTATTTGCCGACTGCTTGCACCGGCACCAGCTCTTAACTTCCAAGCATCAACAAGAACCCCGGTTATGCCGGGGTTCTTTTTTGCAATTGATTAATTTCGAGGTTTGCTTCTGTCGGGGCTGTGAGCACCATCTCCGATTGGCCAATGCGCTATCCTTGCCGAAGCCGCCTGGAGGCCATATGAATGCTCTGACATCCGCCAACCTGGTCGGCATCACCGGCATCGCCCGCCGCCTGGTTCAGGATGGCGCGATGGAGGAAGCCGTCGCCCGCACCGCCATGGCCCATGCCGCCGAGGCCAAGATCCCGCTGCCGCAGTGGTTTGCGGAGAAGAAGCTGGTCACCGCCGCGCAGCTGGCGGCGGCCAATGCGGTGGAGTTCGGCATGCCGTTGATGGATGTCTCGGTGTTCGACGCCAACCAGCATGCGATGAAGCTGGTCAGCGAGGAGCTGCTGCACAAGCACCAGGTGCTGCCGCTGTTCAAGCGCGGCACGCGTCTGTTCGTGGGAATCAGCAATCCGACCCAGACCCGGGCGCTGGACGACATCAAGTTCCATACCAATCTCACCGTCGAGCCGATCCTGGTCGACGAGGACCAGATCCGGCGCACCCTGGAGCAGTGGCAGGCGAGCAACGATTCGCTCGGCAATGGGCTGGGCGGCGACGACGAGGGCATGGACAACCTCGAGGTCGGGGCCGGCGACGAGGACATGGGCAGCGGCGGCGATAGCGGCGTCGATGCCAAGGGCGACGACACGCCCGTGGTCAAGTTCGTGAACAAGGTGCTGGTCGATGCGATCCGCCGCGGCGCCTCGGACATCCATTTCGAGCCGTACGAGGACGACTACCGGGTGCGCCTGCGCATCGACGGCCTGCTCAAGAGCGTGGCCAGGGCGCCGGTCAAGCTCAACCAGCGCATCGCGGCGCGGTTGAAGGTGATGGCGCAGCTGGACATCGCCGAGAAGCGCGTGCCGCAGGACGGGCGCATCAAGCTCAACCTGTCCAAGAGCAAGCAGATCGACTTCCGCGTCAGCACGCTGCCGACGTTGTTCGGCGAGAAGATCGTGCTGCGCATCCTGGATGGCAGCGCGGCCAAGCTGGGCATCGACAAGCTCGGCTACGAGCCGGAGCAGCAGAAGCTGTTCCTGGATGCGATCCACAAGCCCTACGGCATGGTGCTGGTGACCGGCCCCACCGGTTCGGGCAAGACGGTGTCGCTGTACACCGCGCTGGGCATCCTCAACGACGACACCCGCAACATCTCCACCGCCGAGGACCCGGTGGAAATCCGCCTGCCCGGGGTCAACCAGGTGCAGCAGAACAACAAGCGCGGCATGACCTTCGCCGCGGCGCTGCGTTCGTTCCTGCGACAGGATCCGGACATCATCATGGTCGGCGAAATCCGCGACCTGGAGACCGCCGAGATCGCGATCAAGGCGGCGCAGACCGGGCACATGGTGCTGTCCACGCTGCATACCAACGATGCGCCGCAGACCATCGCGCGGCTGATGAACATGGGCATCGCGCCGTACAACATCACCAGTTCGGTGACCCTGGTGATCGCGCAGCGCCTGGCGCGGCGGCTGTGCAACAACTGCAAGCGCCCGACTCAATTGCCGGAAAACGCGCTGCTGGCCGAGGGCTTCACCGCGGCGGAAGTCGCCGCCGGCGTCAAGCTGTACGAGGCGGTCGGCTGCGACGAGTGCACCGAGGGCTACAAGGGCCGCACCGGCATCTACCAGGTGATGCCGATGAACGACGAGATCGCGGCGATCGTGCTGCAGGGCGGCAACGCGATGGACATCGCCGCGGCGGCGCAGAGGATCGGGGTCAAGGACCTGCGCCAGTCGGCATTGCGCAAGGCGTGCAACGGCGTCACCAGCCTGGCCGAGATCAATCGCGTCACCAAGGATTGATGAAGCCGGGATTGGGGATTGGCAAGAGCACAGTAGCGGCTCCTCGCCCGGTTCCTCGATCCGGCGTCGACTGGGGCCGGGTTGGGGGGGCAGGGGAGGGAAGGCCGTTGCTCGCCAATCCCCAACCCGAACGCCGATCCCGGCCCCTCTATTCCATCCCCAGCTTCTTGAGCTTGTAGCGCAGCGCGCGGAAGGTGATGCCGAGCTGGGCGGCGGTGCGGGTCTTGTTCCAGCGGTTTTCCTCGAGCGCCTTCTGGATCGCGGCGCGCTCGAGTTGCTCGATGTAGGAGGGCAGGGCCGACGCGGCCGGGTCGATGTCGACCACGCCCGGCGGCAGCACGGGGGCGGCCTCGGCCGCGGCGCGGGCGGCGTTGCCCGGTTGCGGCAGGTGCAGGTCGGCGGCGTTGATCTGGTCGCCCTCGGCCATCGCCAGGGCGCGCTCGAGGATGTTCTCCAGTTCGCGCACGTTGCCGGGGAAGGCGTAGCGGTCGAGCGCGTCCAGCGCGGACGGGGACAGCAGCGGGACGACCCGGCCATGGCCCTTGGCCAGCCGCGCCAGGATCGCCGCGGCCAGTTGCGGCAGGTCGCCGCCGCGCTCGCGCAGCGGCGGCACGCGCAGTTCGATCACGTTGATGCGGTAGTACAGGTCGTGGCGGAAGCGGCCGTCGGCGACCAGCCCGGCCAGGTCCTTGTGCGTGGCCGACAGGATGCGCGCGTCCACCGCCGCCTCGGTCGCCGCGCCGACCGGGCGCACCGACTTCTCCTGGATCGCGCGCAGCAGCTTGACCTGCATCGGCAGCGGCAGCTCGGCGACTTCGTCCAGGAACAGGGTGCCGCCGTGCGCGGCCTGGAACAGGCCGGCCTGATCGGCATGCGCGCCGGTGAAGCTGCCCTTCTTGTGGCCGAAGAACTCGCTTTCCATCAGTTCGGCCGGGATCGCGCCGCAGTTGACCGGCACGAACGGCCCGGCGGCGCGCGCGCCCTGCGCGTGGATGGTGCGCGCGACCAGTTCCTTGCCCACGCCGGACTCGCCGAGGATGTAGACCGGCGCCTGGCTGCGCGCGACCTTGGCGATGGTGGTGCGCAGCGCGTCCATGGCGGTCGAGGCGCCGAGCAGGCGGCTGGCCTGTTCCGGCGCCGGCGCCGGTGCGGCGCGCTCGCTGTTGTTGAGTTCCAGCGCATGCTTGACCAGGCCGCGCAGCACGTGGATGTCCACCGGCTTGCTGACGAAGTCGAAAGCGCCGGCCTTGAGCGCTTCCACCGCCAGGTCCATGCTGCCGAAGGCGGTGATCATCGCCACCGGCGTGCGCGGATAATGGCGGGCGATCTCGCTGACCAGTTCGATGCCGTTGCCGTCGGGCAGGCGCATGTCGGTGATGCACAGGTCGTAGGGGTTGCTCGCCAGCAGCTCGCGGGCTTCGGCGAGGTTGGCGGCGGTGCCGATGCGCAGCCCCATCCTGCCCAGGGTCAGTACCAGCAACTCGCGGATGTCGCGCTCGTCGTCGACGACGAGCGCGCTTCGGGTTTCGTTCATGTCGGGATCTAAAGATAGCCCAGGGATGGGGTGGGGCGCCAATCGTTCGACGCAGATGCTGTCCTGGCGGCGCGATCCCTCAACCCGACCGCATGGCGCGGGGGCCGGGCAGGACCACGCGGAAGCAGGCCCCGCCCGCCGGGACCGGCACGTACTCCAGCCGTGCCTGGTTGGCCCGGCACAGTTCGCGGGCGATGTACAGGCCCAGCCCGGTGCCGTGCTCGGAGGTGGTGAAGAACGGACGGAACAACTGCGCCGCCACCGCCTCGGGGATGCCGGGGCCGCGATCCATCACGTCGACGATGGCGTTGCGTTCCTGCACCGCCACGCGCAACCGCACCCGCGCCGGTTCCTCCATCACCCGCCCGTACTTGAGCGCGTTGTGCACCAGCGCGCCGAGGATCTGGTGCAGGTGCTTGGGGTCGACCAGCGCCTGCACCGGCTGCGGGGCGAGGATCGCCTCCAGGCTGTCGGTCTCGCTCGACAGGGTCTGCCGGTATTCCAGCACGAAGCGGCGCACGAACGCGCCCAGGTCCAGGTTCTCCGGATGGGAGCGTTCGCGCCGGGCCAGCCCCAGCACGCTCTCGACGATGCCGTTGGTGCGCTGGCACTGCAGGTGGATGATCTGCAGCAGGCGGCGGTCGGCATCGCCGATCGCCGGCGATTCCTCGAGTAGCTGCGAGGCGTAGCTGATCGCGGCCAGCGGGTTGCGGATCTCGTGCGCCAGGCTGGCCGAGAAACGGCCCAGCGCCGACAGGGTCAGCGACTCGGCGCGCCGCGATACCACGCTCGCGTCGTCGAGGAACACCAGGGTCAGGTCGTCTTCCATCAGCAGCCGGGCGAAGCGCGGTTGCACCTCCGGCTGGTCCGGGGACAGTTGCAGCGGCGCCTCTTCCTGGTTCCAGCCGTTGCGCCAGCGCCGCAGCCGCCGCACCAGCTCCGGCGCGGCGCTGAGCAGGTCGAGGCGGCCGCTGTTGCCGTCGGCGTCGCCGAGCAGCACCGAGGCCGCCTCGTTGGCCAGGGTGACGCGGTTCTGCGCGTCCACCACCAGCACGCCGGTGCGCATGCGGCGGATGATCAACTCGTTGATTTCGTAGAGATTGGCCACTTCCGCGCCGCGCCGCTCGGCCAGCGTCTGGCTGCTGCGCGCGCGCTGCCCGATCTGATGGCAGATGTAGGCCACCGCCAGATAGCTGGTGGCGAACATCGCCAGCTCGGCCAGGCTGCGGGTGTTCTCGCCCCCGTCCAGCGTGGTCCACAGGTACTCCAGCAAGGTCGCCGCCGCGGCCAGCAGGGCGGCGCCGAAACCGTAGCGCAGCCGCAGCAGCATCGCCGCGGCGGCGACGTTGAACAGCAGCATCATCGCGCTGCCGGCGCTGGCCGCCGGCAGCGCATGCGCGGTCAGCGTGGCCGCGGCGATGTCCACGGTCGCGCCGCAGAGCACGATCGGGGTCAGATGGCGTTCGTTGCGGCCCCACATCAGCAGCAGCAACGCCACCGCCAGGTAGACGCCGGCCAGCCATGTCGCCAGCTGTGGAAAGCGCGGGGCGCCGACCAGCGCGTTCAACGGACCGAATACCAGTGCCACGATCAGCCCGGCCACCAGCACCCGGTACAGCGCGAAGAAATACAGTTCGCGGCGAGGGATGGATTCGATGCGGTCGATGAGCGAGGGGCTTGTGGGCAAGCCGGACTCCAGCCAGACGAGGGACGACGCGAGTATAGGCGCGGTGCCGGCGAACCAATGCGATGGCGGCGGCGAGGTCGGCCTGCGTTCGCCGCGGGCGGCCCGCGCCGGGACGCAGGGCCGCCGGCTTTTGCGCCGCCGCCCAGGGTCGGCGACAATACGCGCCCCGTCCGTACCGTCCCGGCCGCCACCCAGGGCCCGGACCGCTGCGGGACGGTCGTTCCTCTTCCCACGGTGACGCATGAATTTCCACGAATACCAGGCGAAACAACTGTTTGCCGACTATGGCATCCCGGTCCCGGCCGGACGCGTCGCGTCCACGCCGGAAGATGCTGTCGAAGCGGCCACTGCCCTGGGCAACGGCCCCTGGATGGTCAAGGCCCAGATCCATGCGGGCGGCCGCGGCAAGGCCGGCGGCGTGACGTTCTGCAAGACCACCGACGACGTCAAGGCCGCCGCGGACAAGATGCTCGGCACCCACATGGCCACCTACCAGTCCGCGGGCGTGGCCCTGCCGGTCAACCTGGTGCTGGTCACCACCGCCGGCGAGATCGTCAAGGAGCTGTACCTGTCGCTGCTGGTCGACCGCGACCAGAAGTCGATCACCTACATCGTCTCCAGCGAAGGCGGCGTGGACATCGAGGAGGTCGCCGCGAACACCCCCGAGAAGATCCACACCCTGGTCGTGGACTACGCCGAAGGCGTGCAGCCGTACCAGGGCCGCGAGATCGGCTTCAAGATGGGCCTGACCGCCAAGCAGGCCAGCCAGCTCGCCACCATCATGGGCGGCCTGTACACGCTGTTCAACGACAAGGACCTGTCGCTGGTCGAGCTCAATCCGCTGGCGATCCTCGACGACCAGAACCTGTACGCGTTGGACGGCAAGGTCAACTCCGACGACAACGCCACCTTCCGCCGCAAGGACCTCGCCGCCATGCGCGACACCACGCAGGAGGACGAGACCGAGGTGAAGGCCAGCGAGTACGACCTCAACTACGTGACCATGGACGGCAACATCGGCTGCATGGTCAACGGCGCCGGCCTGGCGATGGCGACGATGGACGTGATCGCGCTCAACGGCGGCGCGCCGGCCAACTTCCTGGATGTCGGCGGCGGCGCCACCAAGCAGCGCGTGACCGAGGCGTTCAAGCTGATCCTGTCCTCGGACAAGGTCAAGGCGATCTTCGTCAACATCTTCGGCGGCATCGTCCGCTGCGACATGATCGCCGAGGGCATCATCGCCGCGGTCAAGGAAGTGGACGTCAAGGTCCCGGTGGTGGTGCGCCTGGAAGGCACCAACGTGGAAGCGGGCAAGAAGCTGCTGGCCGAATCCGGCCTGGCCATCACCCCGGCCGACGACATCAACGACGGCGCCAAGAAGGCCGTCGCCGCGGTCGCCGCCTGACCCCCCCACGAGACTAGGAAGAATTCATGTCTGTTCTGATCAACACCAAGACGAAGGTCATCGTGCAGGGCTTCACCGGCCAGCAGGGCACCTTCCACGCCACCCAGATGGTGGAGTACGGCACCCAGGTGGTCGGCGGCGTGACCCCGGGCAAGGGCGGCACCACCCATATCGACCTGCCGGTGTTCAACACGGTACACGAAGCGGTCGAAGCCACCGGCGCCGATGCGTCGGTGATCTACGTGCCGCCGCCGTTCGCGGCCGACGCGATCCTGGAAGCGGCCGCGGCCGGCATCAAGGTCATCGTCTGCATCACCGAGGGCATTCCGGTGCTGGACATGCTGCGGGTGAAGAACGTGCTGAAGCAGCACCAGGACGTGGTGCTGATCGGCCCGAACTGCCCCGGCATCATCACCCCGGGCGAGTGCAAGATCGGCATCATGCCGGGCCACATCCACCAGAAGGGCAAGATCGGCATCGTCTCGCGCTCGGGCACGCTGACCTATGAAGCGGTCAAGCAGACGACCGCTGCCGGCCTGGGCCAGTCCACCGTGATCGGCATCGGCGGCGATCCGATCAACGGCCTGAACTTCGTCGATTGCCTCAAGCTGTTCAACGAAGACCCGCAGACCGAAGGCATCATCATGGTCGGCGAGATCGGCGGCGCGGCCGAGGAAGCCGCCGCCGAGTACATCAAGCAGCACGTCGAGAAGCCGGTGGTCGGCTTCATCGCCGGCGCCTCCGCGCCGAAGGGCAAGCGCATGGGCCACGCCGGTGCAATCGCCTCGGGCGGTTCGGGCACCGCCGAAGGCAAGTTCGCGGCGATGGAAGCGGCCGGGGTCAAGACCGTGCGCTCGCCGGGCGACCTGGGCGCGGCGATCGCGGCGCTGGTGAAGTAAGCGGCCACTGCCGCGACGGCGGCGCAACGCGGTTGCGTCGTTGCCGCTGCCGTGATCGGGAAGGCCTCGCGCGAGCGAGGCCTTTTTCGTCGTCGCGTGTTCGATCGGGCGGCAGGGCATGCATGCGCCATGGTGGTGCGACGTCCAGGCCGCGCGCGACGATCGGGCGTCGGGCGGGGCGGGGCGAGCCTGCGACGCCACTCGGCGAACGGTCCCCGATGTCTTCGGCGCCGATGGTCGGCGGCCGTCCGAAGTCCTTGCGCGATCGGGGCAGTGCCGCGGCGGTCGCGGCGTTGCGCCACAGGCGTTTCCTTCGACGGCGAACGCCATTGCCGATGGCCGGGCTCAGTTGCACTGTCTGTGTGCGCCCACCAGCAGGATCGCCAGGTCGAGGCCCAGTTGCAGCAGGCAGACCGCCGACCAGCCGCCCAGTTTCCATGCCCATCCCTCGATGCCGCCGCGCCCAGCGCGCCGCCGATGAACAGCAGGCCGACGAACAGGCCATTCAGGCGGCCGCGCAGGTGCGGCGGCATGAGATTGATCAGCGTCTGGTCGGCCGCCATGCCGCCGTCGAGCAGGATCGCCGCCAGCAGCGCGACGGTGGCATGCCCGTGCAAGTCGATGCCGATCCAGCGCCCCCAGCCGGCGCCGGCCATGCCGGCGACCAGCGCTGCCGCCAGCATGGCCAGATGACTGCCACGCGAGGCGATGCGCCCGTGGCCGCGGTCGCCGGCGCGTCCGGCGAGCGGGGTGACACAGACCGCGGTGGCGCCCATCAGGGCGAACGCGGCCACTGCGCCGGCATGCAACGAGAACGGGGGACTGGTCAGCAACAGCGCGATGGTGGTCCAGTAGGCCATGTAGATCGCCATCCCCAGTGCGCCGGTCAGCGCGCCGCATTGCAGGACGCGCTCATGGCGCAGCAACTGCCACAGCGAACGCAGGATCTGACCATAGCGCTGCGGCGAATGCGGCCGGCGCTCTGGCAGCACCCGGGCCAGCACCGGCGCCAGCAGCCCGACGGTCGGTGCCAGCAGGCCATAGACGGCGCGCCAGCCGGTGCTGCTGGCCAGCGCGCCGGCGATCGGACGCGACAGCATGATCCCTAGCATCAGTGCGCTCATCACGTTGCCGATGATGCGGCCGCGCGCGGCCTCGTCGCTCATGAAGGCGGCCATCGGCACCAGCATCTGGATGGCGCTGGACAGCGCGCCGGCCAGGAAGATCGCGGTCAGGAACAGCCACGCCTGCGCACTCAGCATCGCCACGCCCAGGCACAGCGCGCAGCCCCAGAGCAGGCGCACGATCAGGCCGCGGTTCTCGAGCAGGTCGGCCAGCGGCACCAGCAGGAACTGGCCGCAGGTAGAGCCCAGCAACGGCAGCATGGCGATCAGTCCGATGGCCGCGCCGGGCTCATGCAGGGAGGCGGCGATCGCTGCCAGCATCGGCTGCGCGGCGTAGAGATTCATGACGATGATCGCGACGGCGACGGCGACGGCGAACAGCAAGGTCATGAGCGGGGCCATGCGCTTTGCTGCCGGGCTGCCGGCGGTCGTCGAAGCGGATGGCCGGTCGCTGCCGCCGGTCTGCGGTTCGCTGCGCTGTTGCATGACGGCATTCATCTGGCGTCGACCGCATCGGTCGAGTCGGGAGCCAGAGGGTAGGCAAGCGCAGTCTATGCAACAATTGAATCATCGTAATGAAGAGTATGCGAGAGCGTGTTGAGTCCGCGCGACCTGCAAGCGTTCCTCGCAGTGGTCGAGACCGGCTCCATGTCGCCGCCGCGGCGCGGCCGCATCCGACCCAGCCCGGCATCACCCGGCGGGTGCAGAGCCTGGAAAGCCGGCTCGGCGTCGAGTTGCTCGACCGGCAATCCAAGCCACTGCGGCCGACCCAGGCCGGACGCGACGCCTATGCTTTGGGACGCCGGGTGCTGGCGTCGATCGACGATCTGCTCGACCGGGTGTCGCCGCAGGCCGAGGCGTGCGGCGAATGGCGGCTGGGCGTGCCGCCGTTTCTTTCCGAAGTGGTGCTGGCCGCGTCGCTGGACTGCCTGCGCGCCGAGTTTCCCCATCTGAGCATCCGCGTCACTGCGGCCTGGTCGCCGGGGCTGATGCAGATGCTGGAGAAAAGCACCCTTGATGCCGCGGTCGTGGTCGTGCCGGATGGCGTGCCGCCGCCGGCGCCGCTGCGGGTGCAGGTGCTGAGCCGCGAGTCGGCATTGGTCGTGGCGGCACGGTTGTCGCCATTGCGCAGGGGCGATCTCGGTCTGGAGGAACTGGCCGCACATGCCTGGGTGCTGAACCAGGATGGTTGCGGCATGCGCAGTGCCATCGGTCAGGCGCTGGAGCGGCGGCGCCTGCCTTTCGACGTGGCGGTGGAGGCTTTCGGCGCCGAATTGCAGTTGTCGCTGGTGGCGCGTGGGGTGGGCATCGGCATCACCATCCCGAGTGCGCTCAGGCGCAGCGCGTTCCGCAAGCAAGTACGGGCTCTGTCGGTGCCCGAGTTCGAGAACGGTCTGTGCATGTGGCTGCTGCATGCGCCAGGTCTGTGCAGCGGCAGGCTAGCATTGCCGCTGGCGCGCTTTCGCAGTGCGCTGGTCGAGATCACGCGGCAGCGGGGCATCGGCGGCGGCCAGCGGCCGCAGTGATGAGCGCGCGGTGGTGCGGCGTTGCGTCGGTGCGCGTTCCGACGGTGCGGCACAACGCCTTTGCGGCGCATGGCGGCCGTCGCCGGTCGTATCCGTCGCTGTCGCCGACCGCCGCGCGGTGCGCCATGCCGGCGGTGCGGCGCAACGGTTACACTGCGCCATTGCGCTGCGCGGGCCCGCCGCTGGCCGGTGCCGCCGACGCTGGCGCCGGTCCTGTCGTCGAGCGTCCTGCGGCCAATGCGCGCCTTCCTTCGCTCGAGTCCGCCTGTCTGCCCATGTCCGCCTCCCTTCGCATCGCCATGGCCCAGTTCGATTTCCCGGTCGGCGCCGTGACCCAGAACACCGACCGGATCGTCGCGATGATCGACGAGGCGCGCGACGAGTACGGCGCCGACATCGTGCTGTTCCCGGAGTTGGCGGTCAGCGGCTATCCGCCGGAGGACCTGCTGCTGCGCCCCGGCTTCCTCGCCGATTGCGAACTGGCGGTGCAGCGCATCGCGGTGCGTGTGCACGGCATCGTCGCGGTGGTCGGCTGGCCGCAGAGCGCCGGCAGCGTGGTCTACAACGCCGTCAGCGTGCTGCGCGGCGGGCGCGTGGAGCGCACCTACCGCAAGCGCGAGCTGCCCAACTACGCGGTGTTCGACGAGCGCCGCTATTTCGACGTCGATCCGGACGGCGGCAGTTGCGTGTTCGAGGTCAAGGGCACGCCGGTCGGCGTGGTGATCTGCGAGGACCTGTGGTTCCCCGAACCGCTGGCCGATACCGCGCGCAGCGGCGCCGAACTGGTGCTGGTGCCCAATGCCTCGCCGTACGAGCGCGGCAAGCACGCGCAGCGCGACGCGCTGCTGGCCGAGCGCACCCGCCAGACCGGCGTGGCGCTGGCCTATCTCAACGTCGTCGGCGGCCAGGACGCACTGGTGTTCGACGGCGCTTCGGTGGTCGCCGACGGCGACGGCAGCGTGCATCCGGCCGCGGCGGCGTTCACCGATCAATGGCTGGTGGTGGACTACGCGGCGCAGACCCGTTCGTTCACCCTCTTGCGCTGGATCGACGACGGCGACGAAAGCGTGGACGCGCTGGCCTGGCGCGCGGTCGTGCGCGGGCTGCGCGACTATTGCGGCAAGAACCGCTTCGCCAAGGTCTGGCTGGGCCTGTCCGGCGGCATCGATTCGGCGCTGGTGCTGGCGATGGCGGTGGACGCGCTGGGTGCGGACAAGGTCACCGCGGTGCGGCTGCCGTCGCGCTACACCGCCGACCTGTCCAACGACCTGGCCGCCGAGCAGTGCCGCGCACTGGGCGTGAAGCTGGAGACGGTGGCGATCGAGCCGGCGTTCGAAGGCCTGCTGCAGGCGCTCGGTCCCTTGTTCGAGGGCACACAGCCCGACGTCGCCGAAGAGAACCTGCAGTCGCGCAGCCGCGGCGTGATCCTGATGGCGCTGTCCAACAAGTTCGGCGGGCTGCTGCTGACCACCGGCAACAAGAGCGAGTACGCGGTGGGCTACGCCACGATCTACGGCGACATGTGCGGCGGCTACGCGCCGCTGAAGGACCTGTACAAGAGCGAAGTGTTCGGGCTGGCGAAATGGCGCAACACGGTGGGCGGCGCGCCGGTGATCCCGCCGGCGGCGATCGCGCGGCCGCCGTCGGCGGAGCTGCGCGCCAACCAGACCGACCAGGATTCGCTGCCGCCGTACGACGTGCTCGACGGCATCCTGTACCGCTACGTCGACCAGGAGCAATCGCGCGACGAGATCGTCGCCGCCGGCTACGCCGCGGAGGTGGTCGATCACGTGGTGCGGCTGGTGCGCATCACCGAATGGAAGCGGCACCAGGCCGCGCCGGGACCGAAGGTGTCGCGGCGCGCGTTCGGCCGCGAGCGGCGTTATCCGATCACCAATGGGTACCAGGCGTAGTCGGGACGCCGCCGCCGCGGTCTGGCGGCGTTCGCTTCGCAGCACATCCCCATGTGCCGTGTTGCCGGGTGTCGGTCGCGGTCAAAACCGCTTCTGCAGGGGGCGGGAAGCGGCGCCGGAGTGATGCACTGGAGGGCCTTCAGCCCCGACGGCGCCCGCCGCCGGGAACGTGCGGCGCGTCGCTCGCCGCTGTCCGAGTCCCGAGTCCCCGGTTCCGAGTCCCGGTGTTTCTCACACCGCCTGCAGCAGCCGCAACCCGAACGCGTCGTCCTGCGCGTTCCAGCCATGGCTGACCCGCAGGCCGGCGGCCGCGGCCATCTCGCCGAAGTTCTGGTCGGTGTACTTGTGGCTGTATTCGACCTGCATGGCTTCGCCGGCGGCGAAGTCGAAGCGGCGTCCGGCCACGTGCACCTGCTGCGCGCGCTGGCTGACCAGGAAGGTCTCGATGCGCTGGCGGTCGCGCGCGTACACCGCGCGGTGGCGGAACTGCGCCAGGTCGAAGTCGCTGCCGATCTCGCGGTTGAGGCGGCGCAGCAGGTTCACGGTGAATTGGGCAGTGACGCCGGCCGCGTCGTTGTAGGCGGCGTCCAGCAGCGCCGGGTCCTTGTCCAGATCGATGCCGATCAGGGCGCGGCCATCGTGGCGCATGGTCTCGCGCATCGAGGCCAGCAGCCGGACGCCGTCCTCGCGGGTGAAATTGCCCAACGTGGAGCCGGGAAAGAACACCAGGGTGCGGCGCGCGGCGCGCCGCGGCGCCGGCAGCGCCACCGGGGCGGTGAAATCGGCGCAGACCGGCAGCATCTGGATGCGCGGGAAGCGCTCGGCCAGGCGCGCGGTGCTGGACATCAGCATGTCGCGCGAGATCTCGATCGGGGTGTAGGCCACCGGCGCGCGCAAGCCTTCCAGCAAGAGTTCGGTCTTGCGCCCGCTGCCGCTGCCCAGTTCCACCACGTGCGCGCCGCTGCCGGCCGCCTGCGCGATCGAGGGCATTCGCGCTTCCAGCAGATCCAGCTCGGTGCGGGTCAGGTAGTACTCGGGCTGGCGGGTGATCGCCTCGAACAGCCGCGAGCCTTCGGCGTCGTAGAAGTACTTGGACGGCAATTGCTTGGGGCGGCGCGACAGGCCGGCGATCGCGTCGGCGGCGATGTCGTCGGGCTGCGGATGCAGGTCGGTCAGCGCGGCTTCGGTCAGCGCGCGGGCGGTCGCGGCGTTCATGCGGGATCCTTGGCCAGGCGCACGCCGGCGAACTGCCATCGCGCATCGGAGGGGAAGAAGTTGCGGTAGCTGGCGCGCACATGGTCGTGCGGCGTCGCGCAGCTGGCGCCGCGCAACACCCACTGCGCGTTCATGAACTTGCCGTTGTACTCGCCCAGCGCGCCCGACCATGGGCGGAAGCCGGGGTAGGCCAGGTAGGCGCTGCCGGTCCATTCCCAGACATCGCCGAACAACTGCTGCAGGCCGGCCTCGTTCGGTGCGGCGGAGTGCGGATGCAGCGCGTCGGCGTCGGCGAAGTTGCCGGCGATGGCGACGCCGGTGGCGGCCTGTTCCCATTCGGCCTCGGTTGGCAGGCGGGCACCGGCCCAGCGCGCGTAGGCATCGGCTTCGAACAGGCTGATATGGCAGACCGGCGCATGCGGATCGCGCGCGCGCCAGCCGCCCAGGGTGAACTCGCGCTCGCCGTCGGCATGCCAGTACAGCGGCCGCTGCCAGTCCCCGGCGTTGCGCCGCGCCCATCCATCGCTGAGCCACAGGGCGACGTTGCGGTAGCCGCCGTCGGCCACGAACGCGGCGTACTCGGCGTTGCTCACCGGGCGGCTGGCCAGCGCGTGCGCCGGCACCAGCACGCGGTGCCGCGGCGACTCGTTGTCGTACGCGAACGCGGCATGCGCCGGCCAGCCAGGGGCGCCGATCTCGCACAGCTGCTCGTCGCGCTGGATCCAGCGCAACGCGCTGGCGGGCGCAGGCGCCGCCGCGAGGTCGTGGCGATACGCCGGGGCCAGCGGATTGCTCCAGAACGCGTGCTTGATGTCGGTCAGCAGCAGCTCCTGGTGCTGCTGCTCGTGGTGCAGGCCCAGTTCCAGCACATGCAGCGTCTGCGCCGACAGATCGCCGGTCCGCAGTCGCGCCAGCACCCGCGCCTCGACTTCGGCGCGGTAGTCCCGCACCTGCGCCATCGACGGGCGCGACAGCACGCCGCGGCGCGGCCGCGCATGCATCGGGCCGACGCTCTGGTAATAGCTGTTGAACAGGAAGTCCCATTGCGGATCGACCGCGCGGTAGCCGCCGTCGGCGGCCAGCACGAAACGCTCGAAGAACCAGGTGGTATGCGCGAGGTGCCATTTCGCAGGACTGGCGTCGTCCATGCTCTGCACCATGGCGTCCTCTTCGCTCAGGGGCGCGGCGAGCTGGCTGCTGTACTGGCGCACGCTGCGGAAACGCGCCGCCAGCGACACGCTGGACGCCACGGGCAAGGAGGATGGCGCCGCAGAGGTCGCTTGCATCGATCCAGCTTAGGGGAAGTCCGTGAACATGCCTTCACGTGCGCTGGAACGTCGCGTTACGCTAACGCACATGTCTACAGCAGCCCTGTCCAACGCCTCCACGCCGGCATCCATGGCCGCCGCAGCGCCGGCGGTCCCGGTCGACCTCGCCGAGGCGCCGTACGCCTTCGCCCTGCCCGGCGGGGTCCGCTACCTGGACACCGCCAGCAAGGGGCCGCGGCTGGCCAGCGTGCTCGCCGCCGGGCAGGCGGCGCTGGCCGCCTCGACCACGCCGTGGGCGCTGTCCTTCGAGGCCTGGCGCGTGCAGATCGAGACCCTGCGCGGCCTGGCCGCAGCGACCCTGTTCGAGGGCGATGTCGACGGCGTGGCGATGGTGCCGTCGGCTGCCTACGGCCTGGCCACCGCGGCGCGGCAATTGCCGCTGGCGGCCGGCGAGGCGATTTTGCTGCTCGATGGCCAGTTTCCGTCGAACCTGTTGCTGTGGCAGCAGCGCTGCGCCGAGACCGGTGCGCACCTGGCGGTGGTCCGGTGCGGGCCGCAGCAGGACTGGACCGAGGCGGTGCTGGCGGCGCTGGACGCACAGCCGCGGGTGCGGATCGCGACGCTGCCCAATGCCGATTGGCGCGACGGCGCGTTGCTGGACCTGGACCGCATCGCCGCGCGGGTGCACGCGGCGGGCGCGGCGCTGGTGCTGGATCTGAGTCAGAGCCTGGGCGTGCTGCCGGCGCGGCTGGCGGCATGGCGGCCGCAGTTCGTGGTCGCGGTCGGGCACAAGTGGCTGCTGGGGCCGATGGGATTGGCATGGCTGTGGGCCGCACCGCAATGGCGTGCGCACGGCGTGCCGATCGAGCATCACTGGCAGGCCCGCGACCCGGGTGCCGACTGGAGCTTCCCGGCCGAGGCGCCGCCCCCGTTTCGCGCCGGCGCGCGCCGCTTCGACGCCGGCGGCGTCGCCGAGCCGCTGCGGCTGGCGATGGCCACTGCGGCGCTGCGGCAAGTGCGGCATTGGCAGCCGGCGCGGATCGCGTCGCGGCTGGGCGACCTTGGTGCGGCGTTCGAGACGGAGCTGCAGGCGCAAGGCGCGGGTGACTGGACCGTGCCCGGTCATGCGCCGCACCTGAGCGCGCTGCGCCCGCCGGCATCGGCCATGCAGGCCTTGCTGCCGTGGCTGCAGCGCGCGCAGGTGATCTGCACCCACCGCCATGGCGCATTGCGCATCGCGCCGTACCTGCAGCTGACGCCGGAGGCGATGCGCGGTTTGGCGCGGGAGATGGTCGCAGCGGCGCGCGGTTGAGCGGTCCGTTCGAAACGCGTTCGCGGCGCTTCCATGGGGAAGCGGCTCTGTGCGGCCTCGGGCCGTCGGCCCCGACGGCGACTGCAGACGGGAGGTTGGCTGCTTCGTTCGTCGCCACTGATGGCCTGAGGCCACCCGGAGTCGCTCCCACAAGTTCCAGGTGCGTCGTGCCCCTGCGAAGTTTGGGATGTTCGTTGGCCGCATCGACGGCGCCTCGCCGATCTGCGTTGGCGCGTTGCGCTGCCAATGTTGCGCAGCCCGGTCTCACTCTGGCGGCGCCTGCACCGCCACCGTCACTTCCAGCACGTCGTGGCGCCAGGACTCGATGTCGAATTCCACCGCGCGGCCGTCAGCGGCGTAGCTGACCCGCTGTAGCCGGAAGCACGGCGTGCCGGCGGTGGACTGCAGCAGCGCGGCCTGCTCGGCGTCCAGCGTGGCCGGATACATGGACAGCCGGCTGCGCGCCTGGCGCAGCCCGAGCCGTTGCCCGAGCACCGCACTGAGCGAGCCGGCCAGGTCGTGCTCGAGCAGGGTCGGCGCCCACGCGGCCAGGATCGCATTGGTCTCCAGCAACACCGCGCGGCGGCCGATCCAGCGCCGGCGCTGCAGCACGAACACCTCGGCCTGGGCATCGTCCAGTTCCAGCTGCCGCGCCAGTGCGGGCCCGGCCGGCTGGCGCCGCGCGCCGAGCAGTTCGGTGCGCGGCGCGCCGCCCTGCGCGGCCACGTACTGCATGAAGCCGGCGATGCTGGTGGGATCTTGGCGCACGCGCGACGCGCTGACGAACCAGCCGCGCCGGTTCTCGCGGTAGATGCGGCCCTCCGATTCCAGTTGCTGCAGCGCCTCGCGCAAGGTGATGCGGGTGCAGCCGAACAGCGTGGCCAGCTCGCGCTCCACCGGCAGGCGCTGATCCGCGGCCCATTCGCCGCCGGCGATGCGCGCCAGCAGCGCATCGACGATGCGCTGGCCGAAACCGGCGGCGGGATTCAATGGCGTGGGCATCGGTTCTCCGTGGCGGCGCTGCGCTTTTCTTCCTGTGGTTGCAGATAACGAAACGTGTGGGAGCGACTCCGGGTCGCCTCGGGCCATCGATCGCGACCGGGCGGGTTCGTAAAGCCCGTCGCGACTGGTCTGGCTCCCGCAACGCTGCGCTCATTGCAAATGCCCGGGCCGAGAATGCTTCAGCATAGCGATGACGATGGGGTGCGTGGCGCGGCGACGCACCCGGCACGTCGGGCTGGCGAGCAGGGTGCGCAAACTGCATCGGTTGCGGCGCATGCGGATGCGCCGGCTCATGGCAGCGGTGGCACGGCGCCGGCGCGCCGCCGCTCGGCCTGCCACAGGCGCAGGCCGTAGACCGCCAGCGCCACGAAGCCGGCGTACAGCGCCGCGGTGGGATACAGCCCCTTGTACACGAACACGCCGACATAGACGCAGTCGAGCACGATCCACAGCCCCCAGTTGGCGATGCGCTTGCGCGCCGCCCAGAAGCTGGCGACCAGGCTGAAGGCGGACAGCGCCGCGTCCAGCCACGGCAGCGCGGCATCGGTGTGGCGATGCATCAGCCAGCCCAGCAGCACCGCGCCGGCGGCGCCGGCCAGCAGCGACAGCACGCCTTCGCGCAGCGGCAGCGGGCCGACATGCACCTTGCCGTGCTCCAGCCGGCCCTGGCTCCAGCGCCACCAGCCGTAGCCCTGCAGGAACACGTAGACGCCCTGCAGCAACATGTCCGAGTACAGCTTCCACTGGTAGAACAGCCACGCATAGAGCAGCACCGCGACGACGTTGACCGGCCAGCACCAGCGTATCCGGCGCGCGGTCAGCCACACGCCGAGCACGTTGACCAGCACGGCGAGGAGTTCGAGGGGGGACATGGGGGGCTCGATGGTTGGAGTGGGGGGAGTCGGGAACGGGGACCGGGGACCGGATCAGAAATCGAACTGCACCGCCAGCCGCGCGGTGCGCGGCGCGCCCAGGAACAGGTAGTCGTCGCCGAGGTATTCGCCGACGTCGCGCCAGTAGCGCTTGTCGGCCAGGTTGTCCACGCTCAGCCGCAGCGTAGTCGGCACCGTCCCCAGCCGCGTCGCGTAGCGTGCGCCCAAGGTGTACACGGTGTAGCCGCCGACGGCGACGTGGCCGATCCGGTCGGCGTACTTGGCGCCGCTGTACTGCGCGCCGCCCAGCAGCGCCAGGCCGCGCGCGCCGGGCACGTCCCAGCTGGCCTGGGCGCTGGCGCGCAGCCTTGGCACGTTCAGCGCCTGGTGGCCTTCGTAGGCCGGCGCGCCGGTGTCCTCGGCGCGCGCGCGAATGCCGGCGACGCTGGCCTGCACATGCAGCCCCGCGCCGATCGCGCCGTCGGCCGACAGCTCGATGCCGCGGTTGTGCAGGCGGCCCTGCTGCAGGTACAGGAAGCTGCCGTCGGCTTGCGGTTGTGCGTACTGGTAGGACTGGCGGATGTCGAACAGCGCCGCGCCCAGCGCCAGGCCGGCACGTTCGTACTTCAGGCCGGCCTCGCGCTGGTAGGCGCTGGTCGGGGCGAGGATCGCGTCGGCATTGCGGGCGAACCATGAGGCGGTGCCGCCCGGCGTCAGGCCCTTGGCGAAACTGGCGTACAGCGCCAGCGCAGGCTGCGGCTTGAACAGCAGCGCCGCCTGCGGCAGCAGTTCCGAGCGACGGGTCTGTCGGGTCAGCCGGCCGTTGCGGTCCCAGGCGCGCTCGTCGTAGCGCACCTGACGCGCGCCCAGCAGCAACTGCCAGGCATCGCCGATGCCGATCCGGTCGCTGGCCAGCAGCGACTTCTGCGTGCTGTCCAGGCGCCGGCGCTTGGGATCGAGCGCGGCCTCGGCCTGGGCCAGCAGCGGCGGATCGGCGTCGATGTTGCCGCTGCCGATCCATTCGTTGATCGAGCCATGCTGGTCGATGGTGCGGTGCAGGTAGTCCACGCCGGCGTTGAGCTGATGCTGCAGCGGGCCGGTGGCGAAGCTGCCGGACACGGTCGCCTGCACTTGGTCGTTGCGGCGCGTGTCGTCGGGGCTGCGGTAGTCGTAGATGTCGTAGTCGCCTTCGCGGCTGAAATGGTTGGGGACCGCGTCGCCGGCGCAGCTGGCCGCGCCGTAGCAGCCCCAGGCGAAGCTGGAATAGTCGTCGATCGCCGCGCGGCTGTGCGCTGCCGCCAGCTGCGCGTGCCAGGTGGCGTTGAAGCGGTACTGGTAGCGCAGCTGTGCATTGAGCGCGTCGATGCCGACGGGTTTGGACCAGGGCTGGTAGGCCAGCAGCCGGTGCACCGACACGTCGGCAGGCACGCGCTCGCCGCCGAGCAACTGGTAGCCGGGCACCGAGCGCTGCTGGCGGTCCTGGTATTCCACGTCCAGCTGCAGCGTCGATTGCGGGTCGATCTTCCAGTCCGCGGCCAGCGACAGGAAATTCCGATGGCCGTCGGCATGCGCGACGTAGCTGCGGATGTCCTCGTGCGCCGCGTTGACGCGCAGTCCAAACTGGCGGTCGCGGCCGAACCAGTCGCCCAGGTCCACGGCGGCGTAGCGGCCGCCGTCGTCGTCCATCCCCAGTAACAGCGAGCGCACCTGCTGCGGGCGCTTGGTCGCGTAGTCGATCACCCCGGCCGGCTCGGCGAGGCCCGATTGCAGGCCGGACAGGCCCTTGAGCACCTGCACCTGGTCCTTGTTCTCCAGCGCCACGTTCTGCTCGCCGGTGACGGTCAGGCCGTTGATGCGGTAGCTGTTGGCGGCGTTGAGCGAATAGCCGCGCACGACGAAGTTCTCGTAGTAGCCGATCGGTGCGTAGCTGTCGCCGACCGCGGCGTCGGCGCGCAGCACCTCGCTGAGCACGCGCACCTGGCGGTCGTCCAACTGGGTGCGGTCGATCACTGCGATCGCGGCGGGCGTGTCCAGCAGCGTGGCGTCGCCGTAGCCGGCCAGCGCGGAGCGGTTGCGCGGAGGCTCGCCCTGCACGTTGACCGTCTCCAGTTCGACCGGCGTCTGCGGGACATCGCCGGGGCCGGCGGCGTCTGCGGCCAGTGCCCGTGCCGGTGCGGCGATGGCCAGCGCCAGCGTCAGGGCGAGCGGCGCGGTGGAGCGAGAAGGATGAACCATGCGGAACCTCGAACGGATGCAAGGGGGGAAGGGAGCGGCGCGGCGTCCGATCGCGGCAGCGCCTGCGCGGCGCGGCGCGGGCAGTGCGGCGGCCGCCAGCGGCGTGTCCGGAGCGGTCATCGCCATGCCGCCGCGCGCCGTCGCAGGTGCCGCAGCAGGCGCTGGCCCTCGTCGTCGCCGAACCAGTCGGCATGGCCGAGCAGGTAGCGCCGGTAGGCGATGTCCGCATTGGCGTCCGAGCCAGTGATGCCGGCGAAGTACTCGATCTCGCTGAGCGCGAAATCGGCGTGCGCCAGCGGCAGCAGCGCCGCCAGCAAGCGCAGCTGCGCTGCGTCCAGCGGCAGAACCGCGGCGTAGCCGTGCAGCAGTGCGTCGAGCTGGTCGAGCTCGGCGACGGCGCGGCGGCCCTCGTCCAGATCGAGCCACGGCACCAGGTTGCGTTCGATCGCGGTGGCCAGGTCGTATAGGGCGAAGCTGCGGTCGGCCAGGCCGAAGTCGAACACCGCGCTGACCTCGCTGGCATCGCCCTGGCCGCGCCACAGCAGATTGGAGCCGTGCCAGTCGCCGTGCGTCCACAGTGCCGACGGCGGCGCGCGCAGCAGCGGCCAGGCCTGCGTGTGCCAGGGCAGCAGGTGCGCGCGCAGATCGCCGCGCCAGTCGCGGCGCTGCAGCCAGGCGGCCAGCGCCGGCCGCCGCGTCAGGTCCTGCTGCAGCGCCGGCAACGGCTGCGGCTGGCCGAACAGGCGCAGGTTGGCGACCAGCAGCGTGGTGCTGCGCGGCGCCGCGGCATAGCCGTGCGCGGCACGGTGCAGCCCGGCCAGCGCGCGCCCGGCGGCGCTGGCGTGGGCAGTGCCGGTGAACGCGGTCCACGACATCGCCTCGCGGTAGCTGTCCGCGCCCTCGGCGGCGCGGTGCACCTCGTAGGTCCAGTCGCCCGACTGCACCGCGCCGGCGCCCTCCGCGGTGCGCAGCAGGGTCGGCACCGGCGCGCCGCGTGCGCGCAGGTGCGCGATGAAGCGATGCTCCTCGCCCAGCGTGCGCACGTCGCGTACGCGGCGGTGATGGCGTTTGACGAACAGCGTGCCGGCGCTGGTCTCGACCTCGGCCGCCGCGGAGAACGGGCGCGGGCTGTGCCAGCGCAAGGCGCGCACGGCATCGGGCAGTGCGAAGCGCCGCAGCAGCGCGTCCACCTCGTCGGCGCGCAGCAGCGGCCAATCGGCGGCCGCGGTGGCCACGCTCATGCCGTGCATCTGGTGGCGCGCGCTCATGCCGCAGCCGCGGCGGGCCAGCGCGGGGCCATGGCGCGGTACCAGGCCCCGGCGTCGGCCGGCACGCCGTGCGGCTGTGCCAGCCATTGCGCATGGGCCTGCGGCAGCGGCCGGCGCATCGGTCCCCGGTGCGCGGCGTGCAGCGCGGCCGGCGCGATCGCGCGCCGCGGTTCCCTGCCGGTGCGGCGCGCCAGCCGGTGCCTGCGCGGCAACGCGGCGAAGCCGCAGTGGCCGCGCAGCAACTGGGCCAGGCCGTGGCCAAGCCAGGGCTGGGGCGGTTGTGGCACCGGCGGCAGGCCGCCTTCGCGGGAGCAACCGGGCTCGCGCGCCGGCTGGAAGCCGGCCGGGTTCGGCCGCCGATGGACGCCTTCCGGCATGGCGCGCAGTGGGCGCAGGGCGCGGCCGGCCGGCGCGGAGCGGCCGCGCTTGCCTGCGCCGCAACCTGGTCTAGACCAATGGCCTGCGCGGTGATCGCTGCGCCCGATGGATCCATTGGCTGAACGGGCGACGGCGCCGCCGGGCCGTGGGCACGCGCGCAGGCCGGCGCGGCGTGCGCGGTTTCTGGGGCGTGGCGGCAGCGTTGGACAGGGACGAGCGCTGGCCGGCATCTGCACTGTGCGTAATGAATGAAGAGACGCGGAGGGCTCCGCAGCCCCGTGGACGACGGCCTGCTGCCTGGCGGGCCGCGCGTCGACGGCCGCAGAGTATGCGCGGCAATCGGGCGCTCTGCCACGCCTGCGGCGCGTCGGCGCTGCCGCGTTGCGGGATAATCGGCGGATGAGCGAACAACAGATGGCCGTGGTGGTGGTGACCTACGCGAGCGGCAGCACCATCGACGCCTGCCTGCAGCGGCTGCGCGCGGCGGCCGGCGTCGCCCAGATCCGCGTGGTCGACAACGCCTCGCGCGACGCCACCCTGGCGATCGTGCAACGGCATGCGCTGGAGGATCCGCGCGTGCGCTTCATCGCCAATCCCGACAATCCCGGCTTCGCCAGTGCCTGCAACCAGGGGGCGGCGGCCAGCGATGCGCCATGGCTGGCGTTCGTCAATCCGGACCTGATGGTCGAAGCCGACACGCTGGCGCTGCTGCGCGCGCAGGCGGCCATGCTCGGCGACGCGCTGCTCGGCGTAGAGCAGGTCGACGAGCACGGCCGCACCGACACGGCGGTGCGCCGCCGCGATCCGGACTTCGCGGCGATGCTGCGGCATCCCCTGGCCGGTTCGCGGCTGGCGGTGGCCGCCGATCCGGCGCAACCGCTGCAGCGCGTGCAAGCGCTGTCCGGCGCGCTGCTGTTGCTGCCGCGCGCGCTGTTCGAACGGATCGGCGGCTGGGACGCCGGCTACCGGCTGCATGCCGAGGACCTGGATCTGTGCCGCCGCGCGCGTCAGGCCGGGGCCACAGTGGCGGTGCTCAACAGCGTGCGCGTGCTGCACGTGCGCGGAGTTTCCAGCCGCAAGCGGCCATGGTTCGTGGAATGGCACAAGCACCGCGGGCTGTGGCGCTACTTCCGCAAGTTCGAGGCGCCGGCATGCGCGCTGCCGGTGCGTGCGGCGGTGTGGTCGGCGATCTGGCTGCATGCCTGGGCCACCTTCGCCAGGCTGTGCTGGCGGCGTCCTGGCTGACCGCAGCACCATCTTGGTGCGTGTGCCGCGTCACGCTGTCTGCGCGATGAGAAATCCATCCACTTCGCGATGTGAATCAAGGGCAGGGTGTTGCGGTTCCGTCACGATGCCGGCACCGGTTCGTTTCCGCTCCCGTTCCAGGGATCGCACCAGGAATTCTCGCACTCAATCAGGCGTATGGTGCGCGCTCGTGGCTGCGGGCATCTGTCGATCCCCCCTTCCGCGCCAGGCCATGGGCGTGCGCGGCGCCGCACGCGCCGGCGCGCGGCGCTGGGCCTGGCCGCCGCAGCGGTGGCCGCACCGTGTTTCTTTCCCACAAATGTGGAATCACTTGGATCGAAAGTGCTCTAGCGCCTGGCTCGCGACGGCCGCGACGGCCCGTGACAGGGCGCGGCGCAGCTGCTGGCGCTGGTTCCCGGCGACGGCTGCCAGGACTGGCGCGAGGTGGCTGCCGGACGCGCGACCACCCGGCGCGATTGCGCCGTGCAGCACACGCCGGCGCAGGCGTGCTGGCGCGGCGCCCCACGTCCTGACGCATCCTGCAGGAGCGGCTTGGGCCGCGACCGGCGCTATCGGCAAGGCCGGTCGCGGCCCAAGCCGCCCCTGCAGAGAGAGGCGGGGCTTGCGACACGGTGGCGCATAATCGCGCGATGATCATCGATTCGCTGCTCGACACCGACCTCTACAAGTTCACCATGATGCAGGCGGTGCTGCACCAGCATCCCGGCGCGCAGGTGGAGTACCGCTTCAAGTGCCGCACACCGGGCATCGACCTGGCGCAGTTCCTGGAGCAGATCTCCGCCGAGATCGATGCGCTGTGCACGCTGCGCTTCCGCGACGAGGAACTGGACTACCTGCGCGGGTTGCGCTTCATCAAGCCGGACTTCGTCGATTTCCTGGGGTTGTTCCACCTCGATCGCAAGTATCTGCAGCTGAGCGCCTCGGCCACGGTGCCGGGCGAGATCGAACTGGACATCCGCGGGCCGTGGTTGCACACGATCCTGTTCGAGGTGCCGCTGCTGGCGATCGTCAACGAGGTCTGGTTCCGCAACACCGGCGGCGACGACCACGCTGAGGGTCTGCGCCGGCTGCAAACGAAGATCGCGCTGCTGCGCGACAGCAGCGGCTACGGCGGCTGCGCGATCGCCGACTACGGGACCCGCCGCCGCTACTCGCGGGCCTGGCATGGCGAACTGTTGCCGACGCTGCAGCAGGCCCTGGGAGCGCAGTTCGTCGGCACCAGCAACGTGTCCTTCGCCTACCGCTACGGACTGACCCCGCTGGGCACGATGGCCCACGAGTACCTGCAAGCGTTCCAGGCGCTGGGCCCGCGCTTGCGCGACGCACAGGCCGCCGCGCTGGAATCGTGGGCGCGCGAGTACCGCGGCGACCTGGGCATCGCCCTGTCCGATGTGGTCGGACTGGACGCCTTCCTGCGCGACTTCGACCTGTACTTCTGCAAGCTGTTCGACGGCATGCGCCACGACTCCGGCGATCCGTTCGAATGGGGCGAGCGCGTGCTGACGCACCTGCAGCGGCATCGGGTCGATCCGCGCAGCAAGATCCTGGTGTTCAGCGACGGCCTGGACATCGACAAGGTGATGCGGCTGTACGCGCATTTCCACGGCCGTTGCATGCTCGCCTTCGGCATCGGCACGCACCTGACCAACGACCTGGGGCCGGCGCCGCTGCAGATCGTGATCAAGATGGTCCGCTGCAACGGCCAGCCGGTGGCCAAGCTCAGCGACTCGCCGGGCAAGGACCTGTGCGACGACCCCGCCTACCTGGCCTACCTGCGCCAGGTCTTCGACGTGGCCGCCGACCGCCGATCCTGAGCCGTGGGCTGGCCGACTTCCCGGCCCGTGGCTCTGCACGGGGCGGCTGGGTATCTGCAACCCAGGCGCAGGCCCGCGGCAGCCCGGGCCGCCGGCACGCGCTGCCGTGCGCGCGGGCCGAGTGATCCCGCAGGAGGGGCTTCATCCCATAAGTGCTAACTGAAAATATCGAACAGCGCGTGCTGCCGATACTGTCTGCGTCCAGGTCGTTCGCGCAGATCGGCGGCAATCCCATTCCAGCCACGCAGGCCATGCGGTCGCGACAGGACCGGATCGATGGCCTGCAGCAGCAGGCGGCGCATCCGCGCGGTCCCGCGCCGGCGGCATCGTCGTGGCGTCTTCGGCACGGGGCAGGAAGCGGCTGAACCTGCCCCCAGAGAACGGACGCCAAGAAGCACGAGGTCAAGCGGCGTGCTTCATTTTCCTGGCGTAGTCGTTGGGCGACAGGTAGCCAAGCGCCGAGTGCAGGCGGGTGGGATTGTAGAAGCCGTGGATGTAGCGGGCGATAGCGGCGTGGGCGGCCGCCTTGGTTTCGTACACGCCGGTCGCCTCTTCGTTCTTGAGCGTGGCGAAGAAGCTCTCGGCCACGGCGTTGTGCCCCGAGGGCAGGCTGCGCGCTCCCAGCCGTTGCCCTTGCGGCTGATGCTGGGCACGAAGCCGTGCGCGGCCAAGGTCTTGCCGAAGTCGCCGCTGGCGTACTGGGCGCCGCGATCGGGGTGGAACAGCACGCCAGCACCGACCGGTGCCACCGACCAGGCGTTGAGGAAGGCTTGCTGGACCAGCGTGTCGGGCAGGCGCTCGGACAAGCTGTAGCCAAGCACTTGCCGGGTGCGCAGGTCGATGACCGTGGCCAGATACAGCCAGCCCTGGCGGGTCGGCAAGCAGGTGATGTCGCCCACCCAGGCCGGCACCGGGTTGTTCACGGCAAACTGCCGATCCAGCCGGTTCCCGGCCACCGGCCGGCCATGCCGGCTGTCGGTGGTGCGCGGCGTGAAGCGGCCCTTGGTCTTGCCGCACAGGCCTTCCTCGCGCATCAGCCGGGCCACGCGCTTATGGCCCACCGCGTGGGCACAGGCGCGCAGCGCCCGCACCATGCGCGGCCGCCCATACGTGCCGCGGCTGCCAGCATGCAGCGTGCGCAGGTCGGCACGCAGGGCCGCCTCGGGGTCCGGGCGATCCCGACGCTGTAGCCAGCCGTGGAAGCCGGAGACCGACACCGCCAGCAGGCGGCACAGCATCCGCAGTGGATAGCGAGCCCGTTCACGTGCGACGAAGGCGTACCTCACTTGGACTCCCTGGCGAAGAACGCCGTCGCTTTTTTTTAGGATCTCGCGCTCCATCTTGAGCGTGGCGTTCTCGGCCCGCAGCCGGGCCAGTTCGCTCTCCATCTCGCTGACCGGCTTGCGGCTGGGAGAGCTCAGCGGCTGGCCGGCTCGGGATGCACCAAGCCAGTTGGCCAGTGTCTTGGCTGACATGTCCAGTTGCCGGGCGGCCTTGGCCGGCCCGATCGACTCAGCCAGGCCGACAGCCTGAGCCTTGAAGTCGTTTGTGTAGCGTCGTCCGTGTAGCGACGACGAGTAATGTGTTGCATGGAAACCTCCAGGATGCGATCAAAGTATCGCTTCCTGGCGTACGTTCCTGCGGGGCAGGTTCAGCCCCGGGCTCGCCGACCACACCGGCGTCGACCCGCTTCACGGCGCGTCCCGCCGCCACCGGCCTGGCCGTCACGGACAGGCGCCCGATCATCGCCTGCCTCATCCAACGCAACCACGGGCCGCTGCCGCGCAGGCGCTTGAGCACGGCCACGTCCGAGACATCGGCCAATCCACCTTGCCCGGCGCGTCGGGCCGTTTCCCGCAGCGAGCCGCCCTGGAGCAGGTGGATCGGCAACATGCGCAAAAGCACCGACGCGCGGGTGCTGCGGCCGCCCCTGCTTTTCATCGCCAGGCCGCGGCGCGGCGCGCCAACCAGAAGGCAGCAGGCGCTCCACCACGGCCCACTCCGGCAGGCCGTCGGGCCGCGTGCCCAGATCCCATCCGTCCTCTTCACCTGCGGTCCCGGATTGCTTGTCTTCCAGCAGGGCGAAAGTCCGCCATGCATGGCAGCGTTCAGTTCGCGCTGATGGGCTGAAGCCCCTCCTACAGGAACTGCGCGCCTCGGCGCGGGGCACAACCCAGCGGGAGCCGGGAGAGCGTGCTGCCGGTCGATCCCGGCAATCCGGGCAGCTATCCCGGCGAAGAGTGCGGGCGGCGGTCGGGACTGAAGCCCCCGACAAGAGCAGCTAGGCTTGCCCCAGGGCGCGCACGGCCCACGGTGGTCATGCGGCAATCGGGATCGGGAGGCTGCCTTTGCGAATCCACGTCTTTCCGCAGCCGCATGGCTGGTCAGCGCAAAATCCCGGCTATTTCCCCTGCTGGGTGCCCGGCACCGGCTCGGCGCCCAGGCTTGAGGTCGGGCTGACGATCATCACCGTCTCGGTGGAGCCATCCGGCCACACGATCTGGAACGTGCTGCCCGGGCTTAGGGTGGAGAACGGCATGCCGCTGCGGGCGCGGTAGATCGCCGCCACCTGCGCGGCGCCGGCGCGGCGCAGGTCGGGGTCGGCGTGCGCGGTGGTCAGCTCGACCTTGGACAGGCCGCGGTAGCGTCGCTCGGTCGTGTCGATCAGCAGCAAGCCGGCCGCCGCCGCCGAATAGGCCACCAGGGCCAGCACCCAGAACCAGAATTTGGCGCCATGCAGCCATCGCCGGTACTTCATGAGCCCGCTCCTGTCGTGTCCGCCAAACGATTGACCATCTCGTTCATCGTATCCCTGCCTTGCCGCGGAACCGCGGCGTCGTAAACAAAGCTGCTGAAATCCTGGGTCGGGTCCTGCGCGCAGATCCCGCCATTGGCGCAGTAGCGGGTCATCAGATCGCTGTCCGGGCCGCAATCCAACCCCAGCCGGCACGCGGCCAGTTGCCAGGCCAGTTCGGTGAAGGCAGTGCCGGCAATGCGCTCGTCGAGGCTGTCGTCGCCGCTGGCGGCCAAGCCCATCGCCGGCGCCAGCGCCACGTAGGCGTCCGGATCGCCGGAGGCGCGCACCCGCTCGATCAGCGTGCGCTTGTAGCCGGCCGACGCTTGCAGCGGCTGCCCCAGTGCCAGCAGCGCCGCTTCCGCGGCCAGGCTGCCGCCGCGCGCGGCACGCAGGCGCTGGGCGAGGATGGCCTGGCGTGTCAGGCCGTCGCCAGGCACGAAGCCGGCGCAGCGGACGCCGACCCGCGCACGCGCCGCGATCATGCGTGCCGCAGCCGGCAGCTGCGCCGTGCCGAGCGCGCGGGTGTCGGCGGCATAGCCGGCCGGGTCCATCGCATAGCCGGCGCAGTAGTCGTAGATACGGCTGAGCAGCCAGGACGCCTCGGCGTCGCCCTGCGCCGTGGCGGCGGACAACCGTTGCGCATAGCGGTACAGGTCGGCGCTGCGCTCGAGCGCGACGCGGCGGTCGGGCGACTGCGGCGGTGCTGCCGCGACAGGCTGCCCGTGCAGGCGCACCGGCGCCGGAAGCGCCTGGGCGGCGTCCACGGGCATGGCCGCCGCCGGCACCGCCGGCGCCGCCGCCAGCACCGTGGCGCGATACGCAACCACGCCGAGCAGCAGCGCAGCCGGCGCCAGCAACAGCCAAGTTGTGCGGGACACGGCGAACGACATGCGCGAAGGCTCGATGAGGCGGCGGCAGACGGCGAGGGCCACCGCTCCAGTTGGAGCTTGTCCCCCGCAATATCGCAGTCTAGCGCAGCCGATGGCCGCCGAGGACGCACGGTGCCGGCCGCTGCCACGGCGCGGCAGCGGTCGTCTAAGATGCGCGGCCATCCCCCCCCCCTGCGCCCGACCGATGCCGTTCCTCGAACTGACTGTGCGCTGCACCGACGCCACCCAGCCCCGCTACGAGCACGCGCTGGAGGACCTCGGCGCGCTGGCGGTCACCCTGCTCGACGCCGAGGCCGACACCGGCAACGAGCGCGCGATCCTGGAACCGGGGGTCGGCGAGACCCCGCTGTGGGGCGCACTGGTGCTCAGCGCGCTGTTCTCCGAGGAGCAGGACCCGCTGCTGCTGCTGGCCGCGCTGGAAGCGTTCGATCCCGGCCTGGACTGGTCGCAGGCGGCGTTGCGCAAGGTCGACGACCAGGACTGGGAGCGCGCCTGGCTGGACCAGTTCCAGCCGCTGCGCTTCGGCGCGCGCACCTTCATCGTGCCGTGGAACCACGCCCTGCCCGAGGACGCGCGCGGCGCCGACGCCGCGGTGGTGCGGCTGGACCCGGGCCTGGCGTTCGGCTCCGGCACCCACCCGACCACCGCGCTGTGCCTGCGCTGGCTGGATGCGCTGGCCGCCAGTGGCGACCTGGCGCAGGCGCGCGTGCTCGACTTCGGCTGCGGCTCCGGGATCCTGGCGCTGGCCGCGCTGAAGCTGGGCGCGGCGGCGGCGGTGGGCGTGGACAACGATCCGCAGGCGCTGCTGGCCACGCACGACAACGCCGCGCGCAACGCGGTCGGCGCGCGCCTGGCGGTGTACCCGCCGGCCGACGAGCCGCCGGCCGCCTATCCGGTGGTGGTTGCCAACATCCTGGCCGCGGCGCTGGACGCGCTGGCGCCGACCCTGGCCGAACGGGTGGCGCCGGGCGGGCGCATCGCCCTGTCCGGGATCCTGCACGGCCAGGAACAGGAGCTGCTGCAGCGCTATGCGCCCTGGTTCGGGCAGCTGCGTACCGAGCAGGACGGCGACTGGGTGCGCATCGACGGCGTCCGCCGCGGATGAGGCCGGCGCCTGCACGTCGCCTCCCGCCGCCGCGGGGCCGGGGCCGCGGCGGCGCTCAGCGGCCCCGCGCCGTGGGGGTGCCGCGGATCGCCGCCGTCAGCAGCGCCGCCTCGGCATGGATCGCCAGCACCCGCGCGCACGGTCGCCAGCCCTGCGCGCGCAGGCGGCGCGCGTGCCAGCGATGGCCGCGCCCCGCCCGCGGCAGCCGCCAGGCCAGTTCCAGCAGCATCCCGAGCAGCACCGGCGCGCCCAGCGCCTGCACCAGGACGGCCCAGGCCGCGGCGTGCGGCAGCAGCCACATTGCCGCCGGCAGCCGTGACGGCGGCGTAGGCGGATACGGCAGCGCGAAGACCTGCCACGACCAGCCGTGCCTGACCGCCCGAAGGCCGCCGCCGGCGTCGGCCCAGATCCGGTAGCGATGCGCGCCGATCCCCGGCGGCGGCCGGCGGCACGCGCGCAGCGGCGCGGGGGTGGAATGACAACGGGGGGCATCGTGCCTGTGCATCGGCGCGTCCTGTTCCATGGCAGCGGGTCCCGGTCGAATGGACTATGCGACGGGCGCCGCGGCGTCTTCGCCGGGCCCACCCGTCGTGGCTGACAGTATCAACAACAAAGGCTCGATTGAAAGACGTACGAACCAACCTGCGCGGTCGACGCGGCTATACCTCGCCTCCCCCTGCGGAGGTGAGCGTGAGAAGCAAGCTGTACGAACGGGTGCGCGAGGCGCGCAAGTTGACCCACCTGACCCAGGAAGCGCTGGCACTGGATCTGGCGGTGACCCGCAGCGCCGTGGCGCAGTGGGAGATGGCCGGCGGCACCGCGCCGGCGGTGGAGCACCTGATCGCCCTGGCCCGCCGCAGCGGGATGACCTTCGAATATCTGGCCACCGGCCGCGGCGAACGCGTGTTCGGCGAACCCCTGTCCCTCGCCGAGGAAGCCGCGCACTACCGGCAGCTGTCCGACCAGCAGGCGCGCCTGCTCGAAGGCTTCGAGAAACTGAGCCCGCGCCAGCGCGTCGGGCTGCTGGACCTGATCGGCGCCGGCAAGAACCGGCGCTGAGCGCGGCGCCGCGACATCCGAACGGCGTGCGCGGCGTGCTGGAGCCGCTTTCGGCACATCCGTCGGCGCTGCAGCCCACGCCGGCGCGTGCTTGAATAGCGCTCTCGTCGCCGTCGCCTCGCGCATGCCCGATCCCGCCCCGCCCCGCCCCAGCCTCGCGACCCTGCTGCGCCAGCCCGAGCGGCCGGCACCGGAGCAGGCCGCTGCCGCCGTGCCAGCGGACGCCGGTGCGGGCGCGGCCGGCGCAACCGAGGCCAGCGGCACGGACGGCCCCGCTGCGCCCCGCAGCGACGCCACGCCGGCGTCCATCCCGGCGCCGCTCGTCGCTGCGGCCCGCTCCCCCGCGCCTGCCGCGTCCGAGCGCGGCACGGCCGACATCGTCGCCGCGCCAGCGGCCCCGGCGCCAATCGCCCTGCCAGCCGGCGTGACAACGGCCCTCCCCGCGCCCAGCTTCATGCAACGCGGCGCCGCGCGGCGGCCGCGGCCGCGCGCCGCGCCCTGGCAGTGGATCGCGCTGGCCGGGCTGGGCCTGTCGCTGGCGGTGCAGATCCTGGTCGCCGACCGCCAACGGCTGGGCGCCAACGCACGCTGGCGGCCATGGGTAGCCGGCGTCTGCCTGGTCCTGCGCTGCAGCCTGCCGCCGTGGCGCGAGCCGGGCGCGTTCACCATGCTCAGCCGCGAAGTGCGGCCGCTGCCCGGCCGCACCGGCACGCTGCAGATCCAGGCCACGTTCCGCAACGACGCGCGCTGGGCGCAGGCCTGGCCGCTGCTGCAGCTGTCGCTGGCCGACGCCGACGGCCGCACCGTGGGCAGTCGCGTGCTGCGCCCGGAGGAGTATCTGGGCCGCAACCGCCCCGACGCGGCGACACTGGCGCCCGGGCAGAGCGCGCAGGCGACGTTCCAGGTGCGCGAGCCGGCGGCGGGAACCGCGGCATTCAGTTTCGACTTCCACTGAGACGCGGCGGCGCCGCGATCCACCATGGCAGCCAGGCAGGCCACGCGCTAGACTCGTCCCCCCTGCGCCGGCCTCCAGCCTTCCGGCGCCGCCGTCATCCGTGGACCCGCCGAATTTGAACGCCGCCACCACTCGTCCTGACTCCAGTCGCGGCGCGCCGAAGCCGCCTCTGCGCGAACACGTGGCGCAGTCCGTGCGCCGCTATCTACGCGACCTCAATGGCTGCGATGCAGACGACATGTACGAGATCGTGCTGCGCGAAATGGAGATCCCGCTGTTCGTGGAAGTGCTCAACCACTGCGAAGGCAACCAGAGCCGCGCCGCGGCGATGCTCGGCATCCATCGCGCCACCTTGCGCAAGAAGCTCAAGGAATACGGGTTGGCCTGAGCCACGCCCAGCCGGCGCAGGTTGTGCCAAGCGAGCCGGCGAAAAGATCGCCGGGGCCCGGCGCAAGCGCAGGCGTCTGGCAGCCGCCGATCGCCGGTTTCGGGCAGGAGCGGCATCAGTGGCGGCGCACGGCGACGCCGGCCGCGCAGCTTGCGCAACGAGGCGTTTCGGTGCGCGGAGCGCACCCGTTGCGCGGGAGTGTGGGTCCATGCCGGCGCGCGGCAGCCTACAATGCCGGCGACTCCGCTGCGATGCGTGCCCTGCCTCATGTCCTCCGATTTCCTGCCCGTGCGCCGGGCATTGCTGTCCGTTTCCGACAAGACCGGCCTGGTCGACCTGGCCCGCGCGCTGGCCGCGCGCGGCGTGGAACTGCTGTCCACCGGTGGCACCGCCAAGGCGATCCGCGAGGCCGGCCTGGCGGTCGGGGACGTGGCCGAGCTGACCGGCTTCCCGGAGATGATGGACGGCCGGGTCAAGACCCTGCACCCGATGGTGCACGGCGGCCTGCTCGGCCGCGCCGGCACCGACGATGCAGTGATGGCCACGCACGGCATCGCGCCGATCGACCTGCTGGTGCTGAACCTGTATCCGTTCGAGACGGTCACCGCGCGCGCCGACTGCACGCTGGCCGAGGCGGTGGAGAACATCGACATCGGCGGACCGGCGATGCTGCGCTCGGCGGCCAAGAACTTCGCGCGGGTGGCGGTGGCCACCGCGCCCGACCAGTACGCCGCGCTGCTGGCCGAACTGGACGCCCACGACGGCGCCCTGTCGGCGGCCACGCGCTTCGCGCTGTCGGTGGCCGCGTTCAACCGCGTCGCCCAGTACGATGCGGCGATCAGCAACTATCTCTCGGCGGTGGTCGATCCCGCGCAGGACGTGCCGGTGCGCGCCGCGTTCCCGGCGCAGGCCAACGGCAGCTTCGTCAAGGTGATGGACCTGCGCTACGGCGAGAATCCGCACCAGCGCGCGGCGTTCTACCGCGACCTGCGCCCGGTGCCCGGATCGCTGGCGACGTCCGAGCAGCTGCAGGGCAAGGCGCTGAGCTACAACAACATCGCCGACAGCGACGCGGCGTGGGAATGCGTGCGCCAGTTCGAGGCGCCGGCGTGCGTCATCGTCAAGCACGCCAACCCTTGCGGCGTGGCGGTCGGCGCGGGCTGCGGCGACGCCTACGACCTGGCCTACGCGACCGACCCGACCAGCGCCTTCGGCGGCATCCTCGCCTTCAACTGCACGCTGGACGCAGCCACCGCCCAGGTCATCCTGGAGCGCCAGTTCGTCGAGGTGCTGATCGCGCCGCACTACGCGGACGGCGCGCTGGAGTACGCGCGGAAGAAAGCCAACGTGCGCGTGCTGCGCATTGCGCTCGCACCGGTTTCCAGCGGCTTCATCGACACAAGGCGGATTGGTTCGGGCCTGCTGATGCAGAGCGCCGACGACCGCGTGGTGACACGCGAAGAATTGAAGGTGGTCACCCGGCTGGCGCCGAGCGAGGCGCAGTTCGCCGACCTGCTGTTCGCGTGGAAGGTGGCCAAGTACGTCAAGTCCAACGCCATCGTCTACGCCAAGGACCACCGCACCATCGGCGTCGGCGCCGGGCAGATGAGCCGGGTGTATTCGGCGCGCATCGCCGGGATCAAGGCCGCCGACGCGGACCTGGTGGTGGAAGGCTCGGTGATGGCCTCCGACGCGTTCTTCCCGTTCCGCGACGGCATCGACGCGGCCGCGGCGGCCGGCATCAAGGCGGTGATCCAGCCCGGCGGCTCGATGCGCGACGGCGAAGTGATCGCCGCGGCCGACGAGCATGGCATCGCCATGGTGTTCACCGGCGTGCGGCATTTCAGGCATTGAGGAGCGTCGATCCGGGCACGGCCGCTGTAGGCGGAACTTTTACAATGCCTGCCCGTTGATCGCTCGTAGAAGATGTTTAGCTTGTCTGGTCAGACCTCTACAGGAACTGGCCATGACAGGAAATCGCAAGCTCCGTTGCACCGACCATCGCGGCAATCCCACCGAAACCACCGAGAAGATACGCAGACTCGAAGTCTGGCTCGGTTTTCTCAAGTGGCTGCTCTGGTTGGTATTCCTCATCCTTATTGGCATGGACAATTCGCCCCCATGAAACTGCTCGTCATCGGCTCCGGCGGCCGCGAACACGCCTTGTCCTGGAAGCTCGCTCAATCCCCGCGCGTCAGCGAAGTGCTGGTCGCCCCGGGCAATGCCGGCACCGCCATTGAAACCAAGTGCCGCAACGTGGCGGTCAAGGTCGACGACCTCGACGGGCTGCTGGCGCTGGCCCAGGCCGAAGACGTCACGCTGACCGTGGTCGGCCCGGAAGTGCCGCTGGTGCTGGGCGTGGTCGATCGCTTCCGCGCCGCCGGGCTGCGCATCTTCGGACCCACCGCCGCGGCCGCGCAGCTGGAAGGCAGCAAGGCGTTCGCCAAGCAGTTCCTCAAACGCCACGGCATCCCGACCGCGTTCTACGAAGTGCATACCGAGGTGGATGCGGCGCTGGCCTACGTGCGCAGCAAAGGCGCGCCGATCGTGGTCAAGGCCGACGGCCTGGCCGCCGGCAAGGGCGTGATCGTGGCGATGACCCCGGCCGAGGCCGAGGCCGCGGTGCGCGACATGCTCTCCGGCAACGCCTTCGGCGATGCCGGCGCGCGCGTGGTGATCGAGGAATTCCTCGATGGCGAGGAGGCCAGCTTCATTTCCATGGTCGATGGCGCCAGCGCGTTGCCGATGGCCACCAGCCAGGACCACAAGCGCGTCGGCGACGGCGACACCGGCCCCAACACCGGCGGCATGGGCGCGTATTCGCCGGCGCCGGTGGTGACGCCGGACGTGCATGCGCGGGTGATGCGCGAGGTGGTCAACCCCACCGTGCAGGGCATGCTCGCCGACGGCGTGCCGTTCACCGGCTTCCTGTATGCCGGCTTGATGATCGACGCCAGCGGCGCGCCGAAGGTGATCGAATTCAACGTGCGCTTCGGCGACCCGGAGACGCAGCCGGTGCTGCTGCGCCTGCAATCGGACCTGGTGGAGCTGCTGGAGGCGGCGCTGGACGGCCGCCTGGACCAGGTTCAGGCGCAGTGGGATCCGTACACATCGCTAGGCGTGGTGCTGGCGGCCGCGCCATATCCCGACACGCCGGTCACCGGCGAGCCGATCGACGGCCTGGACGCGGTGCCGGCCAGTGCCAAGGTGTTCCATGCCGGCACCGTGCTGGACGCGCAGGGCCGCGTGCTCAGCGCCGGCGGCCGCGTGCTGTGCGTGGCCGCGCTGGGCGACAGCGTGTCCGAGGCGCAACGCCACGCCTATGCCGGCGTGGCCAAGATCCATTGGGCCAGCGAATTTCACCGCAGCGACATCGGCTGGCGCGCGATCGCGCGCGAACGCGGCGAATAGGCCGCACGGCGGCACTCACTGCAGAAGCGACTTCAGGGCACCGCTAAAAACCCCTGCTTCGGCAGCATAGGGCCAAAAGACGACGGAGGCCCAGCGATGATCCGCTTGTTTGCCGCACACGAACGCGAGTCCAAGCGCCAGCAGATAGGCGATCGGCTGGCGCTGTTGTCGCGGCATATCGATTTCGCGGCGATCGCCCAGGCGGTGGACGCGAAGCTATCGCTGGGGACCGGCACTCGTGGCGTGCCGCCCGGCCTGGCCGACGCTGGTGATGATCAAGCTGCTGCTGTTGAACCGCCGCGGGATTCCAGGAGGCTCCAACTGTTGAGAGGATGGCGTCATGAGCAAGCCAGTGAAGTATTCCCCCGGACGTGCCGGTCGGCCACCGCCGCTGCCGCGGTCGGCGGTGCCGGGCGGGACCCATGTCCGGGGTTGCGCGCCGTGCCGCAGGCAGCGCATCTGCATGCACCGCCGGCGTGAGTGCCGGGCGATGGCCTGCGCGATTCAGTGCGAATCGCGGCCCACGCGGTCGCCGCTGCCGCCGACCAGGAAATCCAGGTCGGCGCCCAGGTGGGCCTGCTGCACGTGCTCCACGTACAGCTTGCTCCAGCCGCGCTCGGGGGGCGGCAGCGGGGTCCATTGGCTGCGCCGGCGCAGCAGTTCCTCGTCGCTGACCTCCAGGTGCAGCGAGCGCCCGGGCACGTCCAGTTCGATGATGTCGCCGTCGCGCACCAGCGCCAGGGCGCCGCCGGTGGCGGCCTCGGGGGAGGCGTGCAGGACCACGGTGCCGTAGGCGGTGCCGCTCATGCGCGCGTCGGAGATGCGCACCATGTCGGTGACGCCGGCGCGCAGCAGCTTCGGCGGCAGCGGCATGTTGCCGACCTCGGCCATGCCCGGGTAGCCGCGCGGGCCGCAGTTTTTCAGCACCATGATGCAGTCGGCGTCGATGTCCAGGGCCGCGTCGTCGATGCGCGCCTTCATGTCCTCGATGCTCTCGAACACCACCGCGCGGCCGCGGTGCCGCAGCAGGTGCGGCGAGGCGGCCGAGGGCTTGATCACCGCGCCGTCGGGGGCGAGGTTGCCGCGCAGCACGGCGATGCCGGCGTGTTCGCGGAACGGGGTGTCCAGCGCATGGATCACCTCGCGGTTCCAGCACGGCGCCTGCGCCACGTTCTGGCCGAGGGTGCGGCCGTTGACGGTGGGGGCGTCCAGGTCCAGTTCGGCGCCGAGTTCGCGCATCACCGCCGGCAGCCCGCCGGCGTAGTAGAAGTCTTCCATCAGGTACTGGCCGGACGGTTTCAGGTTGACCAGGCATGGCAGCCGCGAGCCCAGTTGGTCCCAGTCGTCCAGGCGCAGCGGCACGCCCAGGCGCCCGGCGATGGCCAGCAGGTGGATCACCGCGTTGGTGGAGCCGCCGATCGCGGCGTTGACCTTGATCGCGTTCTCGAACGCGCGCCGGGTCAGCACCTGCGACATGCGCAGGTCCTCCTCGACCATCTGCACGATGCGCCGGCCGCTGAGCCGCGCCAGCCGCGCGCGGCGCGCATCGACGGCGGGGATGGCCGCGCTCTCCGGCAGCGACAGGCCCAGCGCTTCGACCATGCTGGCCATGGTCGAGGCGGTGCCCATGGTCATGCAGCTGCCCTTGGAGCGCTGCATGCAGGCTTCGGCCTCGACGAACTCGTCCTGGGTCAGGGTGCCGGCGCGGACCATCTCCGACATCTGGATCACGCCGGTGCCCGAGCCCAGCGGCTGCCCGCGCCAGTTGCCCGACAGCGACGGGCCGCCGGACAGGCCGATGGTCGGCAGGTCCACGCTGGCCGCGCCCATCAGCAGCGAGGGGGTGGTCTTGTCGCAACCCATCAGCAGCACCACGCCGTCCAGCGGATTGGCGCGGATCGACTCCTCCACGTCCATGCTGGCCAGGTTGCGGAACAGCATCGCGGTGGGCCGCATTTGCGTCTCGCCCAGCGACATCACCGGGAATTCCAGTGGGAACCCGCCGGCCTCGTAGACGCCGCGCTTCACGTGCTCGGCGAGTTCGCGCAGGTGGCCGTTGCACGGGGTCAGCTCCGACCAGGTGTTGCAGATGCCGATCACCGGGCGCCCGTCGAACATGTCGTGCGGGTGGCCTGCGCTCTTGAGCCAGCTGCGGTAGTAGAACCCTTGCTTGCCTTCGCGCCCGAACCACGCCTGGCTGCGGCGGACCGGTTTGGTGGGTGAGCCCATGCTGGCGGAATCCTCGCGTCCTGGTCGGCCCGGAGCGGTGCCTGCGCAACCGGGCCCGGGGACTTTACGTTGGCGATGCTAGCGGGCATATTGATACATGAAAAATAACAAATATCTGCCAAAAGATATTCTTTTTCGTATGTAGAATACCTCTCCACCTAGAGCGAAACGGCTATGGACAACTCGGCAAGTGTGGCCCCTCCCCGCACCGGCAATGCAACCTACGGCAGCCTGCACGGGCGCCGCGTCTTCATCACCGGCGGCGGCTCGGGCATCGGCGCGGCCCTGGTCGAGGCGTTCGCCGGACAGGGCGCGCAGGTCGCCTTCATCGACATCGCCGAACAGGCCAGCGCGGCGCTGGCCGAGCGGCTGGCCGCGGCCGGCCTGGGCCGGCCGTGGTGGCGCCGCTGCGACGTCACCGATGTGCCCGCGCTGCAGGCGGCGCTGGGCGAGGCCGCTGCCGCGCTGGGCGATTTCCACGTGCTGCTCAACAATGTCGGCAGCGACGACCGGCATACGCTGGAGGCGGTGACCCCGGCGTACTGGGATCACCGCGTGGCGATCAACCAGCGCGCCGCGTTCTTCGCCATCCAGGCGGCGGTGCCGGGCATGCAGCGGCTCGGCGGCGGCTCGATCATCAACCTCGGTTCCACCGGCTGGCAGACCAAGACCGGCGGCTATCCGGTCTACGCCACCGCCAAGTCCTCGGTGAACGGGCTGACCCGCGGCTTGGCGCGCGAACTGGGCGCGACGCGGATCCGCATCAACGTGCTGACTCCGGGTTGGGTGATGACCGAGCGCCAGATCGCGCTGTGGCTGGACGAGGCCGGCGAGCGCGAACTGGCGCGCAACCAGTGCCTGCCGGACAAGGTGATGCCCGAGGACATCGCGCGCATGGCGCTGTTCCTGGCCTCGGACGAATCGCGCGCGATCACTGCGCAGGAATTCGTGGTGGACGCGGGCTGGAGCTGAGCGGCGGCGGCGAATTTGTCTTTGCTGGCGTAGGTGCGGGTGTCCTGCAGGCTCTGGATGTTGAGGTCGCCGCCGATGGCGGCGCGCACCGTGTCGGCGGAGAGGACGGCGCCTTTGAGCGTGGTGTCGTGGCCGCTGATGATGGTGGCGGCGTGGCCTGCCGACAGGTGGCTGTTGCGCTGGGTGACCTCCATGCCGTCGGCCTTGCCGTGGGCGCCGCTGGCGCTGGCGGTGAGGCCGGCGGCGGCGCCGCCGGCACCATAGGTGACCGCCACGCCCACTGCCGCGCTCTTGCTCTTGCTGGTGCTGTGCTGCTCGACGGTGTTCTGTGCCGCTTCCAGGGTGATGTCGTGGTCGGCGGCCAGCAGCAGGGTGTTGCCAGCCTTGACGTCGCTGCCGCGTACCAGAGTGTGCCGCCGACGGTGAGTCTGAGCAGCTGATCGCCGCTGGCGGTCAGTTGGCCGCCAGCGGTTTGGAAGTTGAGTCTGCCCATCAATGACTTGCAAGCGCCTTGGTCAAGATTTTGGGGTTACTAGAGGTTCCCTTAAATACTAGGGCCTGTTAACACATCCGAAGCCCATCAACGACCAGGACGAAGCTGAGGAATCCAAGGAACATGGCATCCAGCTTCTCGAAGCGCGAGAAAATCCGGCGGTAGCCTTTCAGGCGACGGAACAGTCTCTCCACCTCGTTGCGCCGCTTGTACATCTCCCGGTTGTATTCCCAAGGCTCGACCCGATTGGATTTCGGCGGGACCACCGGCACGAAGCCAAGATCGAGCGCCAACTGGCGGGTTTGGTTGCCTTCGTAGGCACGGTCCATCAACAAATGAATCGGCCGCTCCACTGGCCCCAGGTGTTCAAGCAACGTGCGGCCTGCAGGTGCGTCATGCACGTTACCAGGCGTCAATCCAAAGGTGATGGCTGTTCGAGCATCTGCGGCAACCATATGAATCTTGGTGTTCCATCCACCGCGGGACTTGCCGACGGCCTGCGGACCGTTTTTTTTAATGCGCCCGTGCCATCGGGATGCACCTTGATGCTGGTGGAGTCCAGCGAGATTGCTTCGATTTTGATGCGCACGATCTGGGACTTCTGCAATTGGGCCAACATCCGGTCCAGCACACCCGCCTTGGCCCAGCGGTTCATGCGTGTGTACACCGTGTGCCAGTTGCCAAAGCGCTTGGGCAGGCCGCGCCATTTGCAGCCATGCTCGGCAACGTAAAGGATGGCGTTGACCACTTGCAGGTTGGTCATGCTGACATTGCCGCGCTGTGCCGGCAGGCAGTGTTCGATTAGGGAAAATTGTGCTGGCGTGATCTCCATGCCCGATAGTTTAAACGCTCGGGCCATTAGTGTTAACAGGCCTTAGTTTATCTCCGAAAAATTCAGTAATGCTTGACCGATTACAGCGTGTAGGCCAGAAAATTGGTGCAATTTGGCGCTTTCCACGCGTGCGGGTCTGTGTGGCGGACGGCCTCATTGATGCGTTCGCGCATCCGTCGGTGCCAGCGCATCCCCGGCCGGTGCGACATAGCCGTACACGGGCCCGGCCGCGTCCTTTAGTGCCTGCAGCATGATCCGCGCGCCCGGCGACAGCAGCCAGTCGGTGCGGGTGATGATGCCGAACGAGTCCATCCGGCACGACAGGTGCACCGGCACGATGGCCACGCTGCCGTGGTCGGCGAAATGCCGGGCCACGTCCACCGGCACCACCGCCAGGTAGTCGCCGTGGCGCAGCATCTGCGGCAGCACCACCAGCGCGGAGGTCTCGACGACCCGCTTGGGCGCCTCCAGTCCGGCGTTCTGGAACATCAGTTCGAAGCGGTGGCGCAGCACGCTGCCGTCCGGCGGCACGATCCAGCCGGCGGCGGCCAGTTCGCGCAGCGAGGGCTGCGGCAGCGCCAGGATCGGATGGCCGGGGCGGGCGATCGCGCAGACGTCTTCCTCGGCCAGGGCCCGGTAGTGCAGGTTGCGCTTGTCGTGGCGCGCGAACAGCCGCGCCACCAGGAGGTCGAGCTTGTTCTGCGCCAGTTGCTCCAGCAGCACGTCGCTGCTGTCCACGCGCAGGGCCACGCGCAGCAGCGGGTGTTGTGTGGTGACCTGGGCCAGGGCGGCCGGCAGCAGGGCCATCGCTGGCCCGGCGATGGCGCCGACGCTGACGCTGCCGAAGTGGCCGGCCTTCAGCGCCTGGATCTCGGCGCCGGCCTCGCCCAGGCTGGACAGTGCGATGCGCGCGTGGCGGATCATCGTCTGGCCGTACCAGGTCGGGCGCATGCCGCGCGGCATGCGCTCGAACAGGGGCACGGCCATCATGTCCTCCAGGTCCTTCAGCAGCTTGGAGGCGGCCGGCTGCGACATGTTCAGGGTCTCGGCGGCGCGGTGGATGTTACCTTCTTCCTCGATCGCCAGCAGCAGCATCAATTGCCGGGTCTTCAGTCGGGCGCGGACGAACCAGGGCGTGGCGGTGGTGGGCATGGCGGCCGATGCATATTAATGTTGGTATACATTAATCTAAAAACGATATTTGTTGTATATAGGTCATCCGGCCAGAATAGGAGCCGCATCCGAGGCTGCGGGGTGGTCCCGTTGCCGCGCCGCTCTTAGCGCATTCCGACAGGCGACCGATTCATGCGACTGATCCAACTGCTCGACGATGGCGGCCTTCCCTGCGTGGGGGTGGTGGAGGCGTCCGGGACCCAGGTGCGCGTGCTGCGCGAGGTTGGTTCGATCTATGCGCTGGCCAACGCCGCGCTCGCCGCCGGCACCACGCTGGACGCTTACGCCACGCGCCAGCGCGGCGACAGCGTGCTCGACTACGCCGACCTGCTGGGCAGCGGCCGCGTGCTGTCGCCGCTGACCCATCCGGACCCGGCGCACTGTCGTGTCACCGGCACCGGCCTGACCCACCTGGGCAGCGCTGCGGCCCGCGATGCGATGCACCAGCAGCTGCAGCAGCAGGCGAGCCTGGGCACGCTCACCGATTCGATGAAGATCTTCCAACTCGGGGTGGAGGGCGGGATTCCGTGCGACGGTCAGCCCGGCGCGCAGCCGGAGTGGTTCTACAAGGGCGACGGCGGCATCCTGGTGGCGCCGGGCGCGCCGCTGCCGTCGCCGGAGTTCGCGCTGGACGGCGGCGAGGAGCCGGAGTTGGTCGGGCTGTACGTGATCGGCGCCGACGGCGTGCCGTACCGGCTCGGCTTCGCGCTGGGCAACGAGTTCTCCGACCACGTCACCGAGCGCCAGAACTACCTGTACCTGGCCCATTCCAAGCTGCGCGCCTGCGCGGTGGGTCCGGAACTGCGCAGTGGCGCGTTGCCGCGCGACCTGCGCGGCAGCAGCCGCATCCGCCGCGGCGATGCGGTGATCTGGGAGAAGCCCTTTGTCACCGGCGAGGCCAACATGTGCCATTCGCTGGCCAATCTGGAGTACCACCATTTCAAGTACGCTGCGCATCGCGTGCCCGGCGACGTGCACCTGCACTTCTTCGGCACCGCCACGCTGAGCTTCGCCGACGGCGTGCAGGCCGAGCCGGGCGACCGTTTCGAGATCGAACTGCCCGCGTTGGGCGCGGCGCTGGTCAACCCGTTGCAGCGGGTGCCGACCGGGTTCGCGCTCGGCGGGGTGCGCGCGCTGTGATCGCCACGCGCCGCCACCACATCAGGAGGACTGCATGAACCAACGTTTCCAGAGCTATATCGACGGCCAGTGGGTGGCCGGTACGGATGCGGCGCCGGACGAGAATCCCTCGGACCTGTCCGCGCCGGTCGGCGAGGTCGGCAGCGTCGACGCCGACGCGGTGCGCGGCGCGATCGCCGCGGCCAATGCGGCGCAGGCCAAGTGGGCGGCGAGCACGCCGCAGCAGCGCGCCGACGCGCTGGACTTGGTCGGCAGCGAGATCCTGGCGCGCAAGCAGGAGCTGGGCACGCTGCTGGCCTGCGAGGAAGGCAAGACGCTGCCGGAGAGCATCGGGGAGGCGGCCCGCGCCGGGCAGATCTTCAAGTTCTTCGCCGGCGAGGCGCTGCGCATTCCCGGGGAGAAGCTCGCCTCCACCCGCCCCGGCGTGGACGTGGAGATCACCCGCGAGCCGGTCGGCACGGTGGGCATCATCGCGCCGTGGAACTTCCCGCTGGCGATCCCGGCGTGGAAGATCGCCCCGGCGCTGGCCTACGGCAACACGGTGGTGTTCAAGCCGGCCGAGATCGTGCCCGGCTGCGCCTGGGCGATCGCCGAGATCCTGAGCCGGGCCGGATTGCCCGATGGCGCGTTCAACCTGGTGATCGGCAGCGGCCGCACCGTCGGCCAGGCGCTGGTCGAGGACCGCGGCATCGACGCGCTGAGTTTCACCGGCTCGGTGCCGACCGGCAACCATCTGCTCAAGCAGGCGGCCGCGCGCGGGCTGAAGATCCAGCTGGAGATGGGCGGCAAGAATCCGCTGGTGGTGCTGGCCGATGCGGACCTGGAGGTGGCGGTGGAGATCGCGGTCAACGGCGCGTACTTCTCCACCGGCCAGCGCTGCACCGCGTCCAGCCGGCTGATCGTGGAGCGCGCGGTGTACGAGGAGTTCGTCGCGCGCGTGAGCAAGCGCCTGGCCACGCTGAAGATCGGCCATGCGCTGAGCCCCGGCATCGACATCGGCCCGGTGGCCAGCGCCAGCCAGTTGGCGCAGGACCGCGACTACGTGCGCATCGCCCAGGAAGAGGGCGCCGAGCTGGTGTACGGCGGCGAGGCGCTGGAGTGCGCGCACCCGGGCCACTACATGCGCCCGGCGCTGCTGGCCGCGCAGCCGCAGCACCGCATCGCGCGCGAGGAAGTGTTCGGTCCGGTCGCGGCGGTGATGCCGGCCGAGGACTACGAACATGCGCTGGCGCTGGCCAACGACACCGAGTTCGGTCTGTGCGCCGGCATCGCCACGCGTTCGCTCAAGCACGCCACGCATTTCAAGCGGCATGCGCAGGCGGGCATGGTGATGGTCAACCTGCCTACCGCCGGGGTCGATCCGCACGTGCCGTTCGGCGGGCGCAAGGCCTCCAGCTACGGCCCGCGCGAGCAGGGCCGCTATGCGGTGGAGTTTTATACGACGGTCAAGACGGCCTATACATTGGCGGGATGAACTGATCGATCCACTCGCGCGCCTGCCTGGGAGGGTGGGCGGCCGCCGCGGCCCGAACGCCGCACGGCCGCCAGCGTGCAACGAACGAGGAGGGGTTATGCAGAAGTCAGGAGTGCGTGCGGCGGTGCTGGGGATGGCGGTGCTGCTGGGTTGGGCGTTGAGCGCGTGTTCCGGCGGGGGCAAGGACGCGGCCGGGAAGGACGCCCCGATCACCGTCGGCTTCAGCCAGGTGGGGGCCGAGAGCGAGTGGCGCACCGCCAACACCGCCTCGGTGAAGCAGGCGATCGAGCAGGCCGGCATGAAGCTGAAGTTCTCCGATGCGCAGCAGAAGCAGGAGAACCAGATCAAGGCGCTGCGTTCGTTCATCGCCCAGCGCGTGGACGTGATCGCGTTCTCGCCGGTGGTCGAGTCCGGCTGGGAGACCGTGCTGCGCGAGGCCAAGGCGGCGAACATCCCGGTGCTGCTGACCGACCGCGCGGTCAAGGTGTCCGACGACAGCCTGTACGTCACCCTGATCGGTTCGGACTTCGTCGAGGAAGGGCGCAAGGCCGGGCGCTGGCTGCTCGAACAGTCGCCGCTGAAGGACGGCGACACGCCGGTGCGCATCGTCGAACTGCAGGGCACGGTGGGCTCGGCGCCGGCGATCGACCGCATGAAGGGCTTCAAGGAGATCATCGCCGCCAACCCGCGCTTCCAGGTGGTGCGCTCGCAGAGCGGGGACTTCACCCGGGCCAAGGGCAAGGAAGTGATGGAGGCGTTCCTGAAGTCGGAAGGGCGCAACATCGACGTGCTGTACGCGCACAACGACGACATGGCGATCGGCGCGATCCAGGCGATCGAGGAAGCCGGGCTGACGCCGGGCAAGGACATCCTGGTGATCTCCATCGACGGGGTGAAGGGCGCGTTCGAGGCGATGCAGGCCGGCAAGCTCAACGTCACCGTGGAATGCAATCCGCTGCTGGGCCCGCAACTGGTGCAGGCGATCGGCGACGTCAAGGCCGGCAAGCCGCTGCCCAAGCGCATCGTGGTCGAGGAGTCGGTCTATACCCAGGAGCAGGCCGCCGCCGAGCTGCCCAAGCGCAAGTACTGACGGGGCGCGGCGATGACCCCGGTCGTGCTGCACGCGCAGGGATTGAGCAAGGCCTATGCCGGCGTCGCGGCGCTGGAGGACGTGGCGCTGTGCCTGCGCGGCGGCGAGATCCATGCGCTGATGGGCCAGAACGGCGCCGGCAAATCGACCCTGATCAAGCTGCTGACCGGGGTGGTGGCCGCCGACGCCGGGCGCATCGCGCTGGGCGGCGAGGCCGTCGCGCCGGGCTCGCCGCTGCAGGCGCAGCAACTGGGCATCAGCACGGTCTACCAGGAAGTGAACCTGTGCGCGAACCTGTCGGTGGCCGAGAACCTCTTCGCCGGCCGCTATCCACTGACGGGCTGGCCGCGGCGCATCCACTGGCGCCGGGTCGAGCGCGAGGCGCGCGAGGGCCTGCAGCGCCTGGGCGTGGACATCGACGTGCGCCGCGCGCTGTCGGCCTATCCGGTGGCGGTGCAGCAGATGGTGGCGATCGCGCGCGCGCTGAGCGTGTCGGCGCGGGTGCTGATCCTGGACGAACCCACCTCCAGCCTGGACGGGAGCGAGGTCGCCGAGTTGTTCCGGGTCATGCGCGGCCTGCGCGCGCAGGGCCTGGCGATCCTGTTCGTGACCCACTTCCTCGACCAGGTGTACGCGGTGTCCGACCGCATCAGCGTATTGCGCAACGGTCGCCTGGTCGGCGAGTACCTGGCCGCGGACCTGCCGGCGCCGCGGCTGATCGCAGCGATGGTCGGACGCGAACTCGACGTGGCCGCGGCGGCGGCGGCGGCGGTGGACGCCGCGCCGCCCGAAGACGCGCCGGTGCTGCTGCAGGCGCAGGGCCTGGGCCGGCGCGGCCAGCTGCATCCGCTGGACCTGCAACTGCGCCGCGGCCAGGTGCTGGGCCTGGCCGGCCTGCTCGGCGCCGGCCGCACCGAACTGGCGCGGCTGCTGTTCGGCCTGGACCGCGCCGATGGCGGCCGCATCTGCATCGACGGGCAGGCGGTGACGCTGCTCGGCCCGCCCGACGCGATCGGCCACGGCCTGGCGCTGTGCCCGGAAGAGCGCAAGACCGAGGGCATCGTCGCCGAGCTGTCGGTGCGCGAGAACATCGTGCTGGCGCTGCAGGCGCGCATGGGCCTGCGCCGGTTCCTGCCGCTGGCCGAGCAGCTGCGCCTCGCGCAGGGCTACGTGGACGCGCTGGACATCAAGACCGCCAGCGTGGAGACGCCGGTGGGCCTGCTGTCCGGCGGCAACCAGCAGAAAGTGGTGCTGGCGCGCTGGCTGGCGACGCAGCCGCGGCTGCTGATCCTCGACGAACCCACCCGCGGCATCGACATCGCCGCCAAACAGGACATCATGACCCGGATCCTGACGCTGGCCCGCGAGGGCATGGCGGTGCTGTTCATTTCCGCCGAAGTGGCCGAGATCGCGCGCATCGCCGACCGCATCGCGGTGCTGCGCGAACGCCGCCTGGTGGGCGAACTGCCCGGCGGCTGCGGCGAGCGCGCGGTGTTCGAACTGATCGCCGGGAGCGCGGCGGCATGAGCGCGGCGGCCACGCCTGCGCCGAGCGCGCCGCGGCTGCCGGCGCGCCTGCTCGCCCACCCGCTGTTCTGGCCGCTGGCCACGCTGGCGCTGCTGCTGCTCGGCAACGGCCTGTGGAATCCCGGCTTCCTGGCGCTGCAATGGCGCGACGGGCACCTGTACGGCAATCTGGTGGACATCGGCAACCGCGCCGCGCCGCTGGCGCTGGTGGCGCTGGGCATGACCCTGGTGATCGCGGTGCGCGGGCTGGACATCTCGGTCGGCGCGGTGGTGGCGATCGCCGCCACGGTGGCGGCGTGGATGATCGGCGGCGGCGCGCACAGCCGCTTCCCGCTGTGGGCGGTGATCGCCGCGCCGCTGCTGGTCGCGGCCGCGTGCGGACTGTGGAACGGGCTGCTGGTGGTCAAGGTCGGCATGCAGCCGATCATCGCCACGCTGATCCTGATGGTGGCCGGGCGTGGCGTGGCCCAGCTGATCGGCGACGGCCAGATCCTGACCATCTACTCCCGGCCGTACTTCTACCTGGGCAACGGCTACCTGCTCGGCCTGCCGTTCGCGCTGTTCGTGGTCGCGGCGGTGTTCGTGGCCTTGCAGCTGCTGCTCGGGCGCACCGCGCTGGGCCTGTTCGTGCGCGCGATCGGGCACAACCCGCGCGCGGCGCGCGTGGCCGGGATCAAGGCGCGGCGGATCGCGGTGCTGCTGTACGTGTTCTGCGCGTTCAGCGCCGGCCTGGCCGGTCTGCTGATCAGTTCCAACGTCAAGAGCGCCGACGCCAACAACGCCGGCCAGTTGATGGAGCTGGACGCGATCCTGGCGGTCACCCTGGGCGGCACGCTGCTCGACGGCGGCCGCTTCAGCCTGGCCGGCAGCCTGATCGGCGCGCTGATCATCCAGACCCTGACCGCCACGATCTACGCGATCGGCGTACCGGCGCAGGTCACCATGCTGATCAAGGCGCTGCTGGTGTTCGCGGTGATGCTGCTGCAATCGCCGCGGTTCCGCGCCAGCGTGCGCGGCTGGGTGCGGCGTGCGCCCGTCGGAGCGGGGCGATGAGCGCGCGGGGCGCCGGTCCAGCGCGCACGCGGCCTGCGCGGCGTCGGCGCGCGGCTGCATGGCGCGCGCCTGCCGCTGGCGATCACCGTGGCCCTGTTCGCGGCCATGGCCGGCGCCGGCGGCGTGCTCTACGACGGCTTCCTGTCGCCGCAGGTGTTCGCCAACCTGCTGATCGACAATGCCTTCCTGTGCATCGCCGCGGTTGGCATGAGCTTGGTGATCCTCAGCGGCGGCATCGACCTGTCGGTGGGCGCGGTGATCGCCTTCACCACAGTGCTGTCGGCCTCGCTGGTGCAGCGCCACGGCTGGTCGCCCCTGGCGGTGATCCCGCTGGTGCTGCTGCTCGGGGCGCTGTTCGGCGCGTTCATGGGCATGCTGATCCAGCGCTACCGGCTGCAGCCGTTCGTGGTGACCCTGGCCGGCATGTTCCTGGCGCGCGGCGCCAGCTATCTGATCAGCGTCGACTCGATCCCGATCGACGCGCCGCTGTACGTGGCCATCGCCCAGTTCCGGGTGCCGATCGGCGCCGGCGCCTCGCTGTCGATCGGCGCGCTGATCGCGCTGGCCACGGTGGCGCTGGGCATGTGGCTGGCGCACTGCACGCGTTTTGGCCGCGGCGTGTACGCCCTGGGCGGCAGCGAGGCCTCGGCGCGGCTGATGGGCCTGCCGGTGGCCGCCCTCCAGATCAAGGTCTACGCCTTCAGCGGCGGCTGTTCGGCGCTGGCCGGGGTGGTGTGCACGTTCTACATGCTGTCCGGCTACAGCCTGCACGCGCTGGGCCTGGAACTGGACGCGATCGCCGCGGTGGTGATCGGCGGCACCCTGCTGGCCGGCGGCAGCGGCTACGTGATCGGCACCTTGTTCGGGGTGCTGATCCTGGGCGTGATCCAGACCCTGATCGTGTTCGACGGCACGCTCAGCGCGTGGTGGACGCGCATCGTGATCGGCGCGCTGCTGCTGCTGTTCTGCCTGCTGCAGCGGCTGTTGACCCGGCGCCCTCGGACCACCGGAGAGCACGCATGAGCGGACATCCGAACCCATGCGGGCACCTGCGCGCGGCGCGCGTTCCTGCACTACGGCGGCGCCTCGCTGGGGGCGGTGCCGGCCGCCACTATCTGTCGTCCTGCGTGTTGCTGTATGCCGCCACCGGCGGCGAGTCGGTACGGTGCAAGGCCGGCGCGCTGGTCGCCGCCGCGCGTGACGACGAGATCGACGGCGATCCGCGGCAACGGCGGATCGCCGACGTCTTCTGGAACACGGCCACGGTGCTGGCGCGCAACGTGCCCCCGGCGCTGCCTCCCCTGCGCGTGGACATCGCCGGCTTCGGCGCGTGGGCCATGCCACTGCCGATCGTCGCGTTGGACCTGCCAACCGCCATGGACTGACACCGCCCGCCGCGTTCGGCCGCCACCGGCACCTAAGCTAGTACAAAGCGTAACGATCCCGTTTACCGCCCTGGGAGGGGTACTGTCATGAAGAGAACGCGTTGCGGTTCCAATCTGCCCGCGCGCAGCCTGCTGTGCTGCGCCCTGGCGAGCTGCCTGTTCACAGCGATGCCGGCGCTGGCGCAGTCCAGCAGCGCGACCCTGCGCGGCCAGGTGGCCGCCGCCCAGGCCGGCACCGAAGTCACCGTCACCAACACCGCCACCGGCTCGGTGCGGCGCGCGCAGGTGGCCGCCAACGGCAACTACACCATTGTCGGCCTGCCGCCGGGGACCTATACGGTCGAGGCCAACGGCGTCAGCCGCACGGTGACGCTGCAGGTCGCCTCCTCGTCCACGGTCGACCTCGATGCCGGCACGACGGCCGCGCCGGGTGGCGCCGCGACCACGCTGGACACGGTCACCGTCACCGCGCCGCCGACGCTCAAGGACGTGAAGACCTCGGAAGTGGGCAACGTGGTGTCGCTGCACCAGATCCAGCAGCTGCCGCAGGCCACGCGCAACTTCCTCGAGTTCGCCGACACCGTGCCGGGCATGGTGTTCACCGTCGACGGCAGCGGCAACACCAAGCTGCGCGGCGGCGCCTCCAACGCCAGCGCCGGCAACCTGTACATCGACGGTGTCGGCCAGAAGAGCTACGTGCGCAGCGGCGGCATCGCCGGCCAGAGCGACACCCAGGGCAATCCGTTCCCGCAGCTGGCGATCGGCGAATACAAGGTCATCACGTCCAACTACAAGGCCGAGTACGGCCAGATCAGCGGCGCGGCGATCACCGCGGCGACCAAGTCCGGCAGCAACCAGTTCCACGGCGAGGCGTTCTACCGCTATACCGACCAGGACCTGCGCGACAAGCGTCCGGACGAGGAGAAGAACGGCAAGATCGATTCGCAGACCAAGGAGTACGGCTTCGCCCTGGGCGGCCCGATCATCCAGGACCGCATGCACTTCTTCGTGGCCTACGAGGGCAAGGAGAACGTGGTGCCCAAGAGCGTGCAGGCCCAGGCCAATGCGCTGCCCTACGTTGGCTTCCTGCCGTCCAACCTGTCCAGCCAGTACGGCGCGGCGAACCTGCCGTTCACCGAAGATCTGTTCTTCGGCAAGATCGACTTCGAGCCGACCGATCGCGACCGCATCGAGCTGAGCGCCCTGTATCGGGACGAGACGCAGATTGCCAACATCGGCGGCTTCAGCACGCCCGAGCAGGCCGTCGACAAGATCAACAAGGACAAGCGCTCCAACCTGCGCTGGCAGCACAGCGGCGACAACTGGTTCAACGAATTGATCGTGGGCACCGAGGACTCGAAGAACAATCCGACGGCCAGAAACTTCGGCAATGGCATCCGCTACATCTATCTGTCGCCGCGCGCCAACTCCAACGATATCGATGAATACCCGTTCCTGCTCACTGGCCCGGCCGGTGGTCTCAGTGTGCAGCGCAAGAGCCAGAAGGGCTGGTTCCTGCAGAACGACCTGACCTTCACCAGCTTCGAGTGGCATGGCGAGCACACCATCAAGATGGGTGTGAGCTACAAGGACGTCAAACTGATCGCGCAAGACGCGGCAGCGGTGAATCCGCAGTTCGCCTATGCCGTCGATGCCAATGGCGTGGCCGCCACGCCCTACCGGGTGGATTTCGTCGGCCCGTACAACGTCCCCGGGCAAAAGGCCACGGTGGAGTCGCCGTCCAGGCAGTACGGCATCTACATCCAGGACGACTGGGCCGCCACCGACAAGCTGATGATCAACGCCGGTGTGCGCTATGACTACGAGGACACCCCGGCCTATACCCGATTCCGTCACCCACAGGCTTTCGTCGACGCGCTGTATGGCGACGACCCCGACCTTCCCGGCCAGCAGCCCTGGGCCAACCGCCTGCTGCCCAGCGGCATCGACGTGGCCGACTACATCAGCACCGGCCACAACCGCAAGAACTTCAAGGATGCCTGGGCGCCGCGCCTGGGCTTCTCCTACGACCTCTTCGGCGACGAGCGCGCGGTGCTGCACGGCGGCGCCGGCCGTTCCTACGACCGCAACCTGTTCGAGCAGTTGGCGCTGGAAACCAGCAAGGGCGCCCTGGCGCCGGTGGCGGTGTACTTCCAGAACCCGGCGACCGGCACCTGCTACAAGGCGGACCGGATCTGCACCGCGTGGGACCCGCGCTATCTCAACGGGGTGGGTCAGCTGACCTCGATCCCCGGCGTCAGCGGCAACGGCGAGATGTTCATGTTCAACAACAAGCTCAAGACCCCGTACAGCGATCAATACAGCATCGGCATCAGCAACCAGGTCGGCGATTGGTTCACCGATATGACCTTCCAGCGTGTGCTCAGCTATGACGGCTTCGTCATGTCGCTGATCAACCGCTATCCAGACGGGTCCTACTTCCAGAACGGCAGCATCCCCTGGGGCGAGCCGGTGCCGGGTTACCAGAACACCATCATCGGCGACAACGGGCTGGAACAGCGCAGCAGCCAGGTGCTGCTGTCGGCGGAGAAGCCGTACACCAAGGAATCGGGCTGGGGCCTGACCCTGGCCTACACTCACACCAGCGCGCGCCAGAACCGCCAGATCGACGAACCGTACGCGCTCGACAAGGCGACGATCCACGACTATCCGTTCGTGAAGTCCAATGCCGTGGCGGCGCACCGCTTCGTCGCCTCCGGCTCGATCGACGGCCCGTGGGGCGTCACCTTCGGCGCCAAGGTGGTGCTGGCCACGCCCGAGCCGATCAACACCATCGCCTGCTACGGCAAGGTCGACGCGGATGGCGGCACCTGCCAGCAGATCGGCGTGGTGCCGCCGGGCAGCGGCAAGTTCCTGCTCGGCGGCAAGATCTGGCGCTATCGCACGGTCGATTTCCAGGCCAGCAAGGACTTCACCGTGTACAACGACTTCAAGCTGTCGGCACGCATCAACCTGCTCAACGCCTTCAACTTCAAGAACTATGCCTCGTACGTCTACAACGGCTTTGGGAGCAACGGTCGCCTGGATCCAAACATCACCATCAACAAGACCGGCGATATCAGTTACGTGCCGCGCACCGTGACGTTCGAGATCGGCGCCAAGTTTTGATCCGCGGCCATGTGCGAGTATTTGCCGAGCTGGCGTTGGACGACCTTCGGCAGGCAACGCAACCATGGTATGGATTGTCGTCGCCCGTCATCCGGGATAGATCGACGGCGATGGGAAAGGCAATTGGCGCGGGGCGTGACGGCGCAAACAAGGGCATTTCGAGAAGACTCGCGTCCCGCGATCTGCCCACAGGTGCCAGTGCCGCCGATCAAGCCTGGTCGGTTGCGCGTATGGGGTCACGAAACCGCCTAGTCCGTCGGGATGGACCGACACCATTATGCAGGGGAAGGGAGAATGAAGATGAAGATACTGTCTGGCGCCGCGTGGCTGTTGCTGTCCTGTTCGATCGTCGCGGCATGGGCCGCCGACGCGCCGGCAGCGGGACAATCGGCCCGAACGCGCGCGACCGAGCACCGCGTCGGCCCGTTCCGCATCGTCCTGCGTGCCGATACGCAGACGCTGGAGCGGCTGTCGCCTTCGGTCGAGCCGGACTTCAGTTTCGTGCCGACATCGCGCGCGGCGGCGCGGGCGGGAGACGGCTTCAACCATATCGGCGACCTTGACCTGCGCGTGCGGGCGCCGGGTGGGGCGTGGCGCGATTTCGCCTCGGCATGGTCGCGTAAAGTCATCCGCACACTTCCCGTCACGGGCAAGGTGATCGCCGCGGCGGACATCACCGCATCGATGGGTGCAGCGCCGCCCTTTGCGGTCGAGCGACGTTGGGTGGATGAAGACGGGCTGCTCGCGCTGCGCTTCCGCATCACCAACACATCGGGTGCCCCGCTGGAGATCGGTGCGCTGGCGATGCCGATGGTGTTCGACAACATCCTGACCGACCGCAACCTCGACCAGGCGCATACCCAGGCGAGCTTCGTCGACCCCTATATCGGACGCGATGCCGGCTATCTGCAGGTCACGCGGCTGAACGGCCGGGGGCCGGCACTGCTGGTGCTGCCGGCGAAAGACAGCCCGCTGGAAGCGTACGTCCCGCTCAAGATGCCGCAGGAAGAGGCGGCGGGGGCTGTATTCACCGAGAAGACGCCGCGATCGCAGTCGTTCGAGGGCTTCTACGCCTGGACGGTGCATTCGGCGGGCTTCGCGGATCGCGAGTGGAAGGATGCCGGCGAGCAGTGGAACGCGCCGACCGCACGGACGCTGCGCGCCGGCGAGAGCATCGAGGTCGGTGTGCGGCTGGCCGAGACCGCTGGGGTCGCCGCGATCGACGCGACGCTGGCCGCACACGGCCGGCCGGTGACCATCGGTGTCCCCGGCTATGTCGTGCCGACCGACCAGCGTGCGCAGTTGTTCGTCAAGGCGCCCAGTCCGATCGCGGGGATCGACGTTCATCCGGCGGGCGCCATGACCGTGACCCCCGATGGCGCGCGTGGCGGCTGGACGCGCCTGGCGGTGCGGGGACGCGGATGGGGCCGGGTGCGGCTGACGCTGCACTACGCCAATGGCGAGCGGCAGACGGTGAACTATTTCGTCACCAAGCCGCTGGCGCAGGCGATGGCCGATCTCGGCCGCTTCTCGACGACGAAACAATGGTTCGAGGGGAAGGACGACCCGTTCGGTCGGTCGCCGGCGATCCTGAGCTACGACCGCGAGGCCGAGAAGATCGTCACCGTCGACCACCGCGTGTGGATCGCGGGGATGAGCGACGAGGGCGGCGCCGGCCCCTGGGTCGCGGCGGTCGCCAAGCAGCTCGACAATCCCGATGCCGGCGAGATCGCGAAGATCGAACGGCTGATCGACGAGACCGTCGTCGGTCGGCTCCAGATCGCCGACGGCAAGCATGCCGGTGCGGTGCGCAAGAGCCTGTTCTATTACGACCCCGTCAAGTTTCCCGGCCTCTATCCCGATCAGGATCACCAGAAATGGCGCTGGGCGTGGGACAAGAAGGAGGCCGATCGGCTCGACCGCTCGTACAACTATCCGCACCTTGCCGCCGCCTACTGGGTGATGTACCGGCTCGCGCGCAACCACGACGGACTCGTCACCCGCCACGACTGGCATTGGTACCTCGCCCAAGCGAACCTGACGATCGTGGCGATGATGCGCGATGCGGGCCTCTACGCCGAGTTCGGACTGATGGAAGGCGACGTCTTCGTCGACATCCTCAAGGACCTGAAGCGTGAGGGGATGACCGCGGAAGCCGACACGCTCACCCGGCTGATGCAGGCGCGCGCGACGCATTGGCGCAGCTTGAAGTACCCGTTCGGGTCGGAGATGCCGTGGGATTCGACCGGCCAGCCCGAAGTCTATGCCTGGATGCGCTACTTCGGCTATCAGACGCAGGCCGACCAGACGCGCGACGTCATCCTCGCCTACACCCCGACGGTGCCGAACTGGGGCTATAACGGCAACGCGCGGCGCTATTGGGACTTCGGCACCGCAGGCAAGTGGGAGCGGACCGAGCGGCAGATCCACCATTACGGATCGGCGCTGAACGCCGTACCGCTGTTCGATGCGTTCCGCCGCAATCCTGCCGACCTCCATCTGCTGCGCGTCGCCTATGGCGGGACGATGGGCGGCATTGCCAACATCGATCGCGATGGATTCTCCTCGACTGCGTTCCATGCCTGGCCCGACATCATGAAGCCCGATCCGTACAGCGGCGACTTCGGCATGGGCTTCTTCGGCCACGCTTATGCCGCTGCGACCTATGTTGTGAACGACCCGACGCTCGGCTGGCTCGGTTTCGGCGGCGACGTGACGGAGGCGAAGGGTGTCGTGCGCATCGTGCCGCGCGACACCAGCCGGTCGCGGCTGTTCGTCGCGCCCGCCGGGCAGTGGATCACGCTGGAAGCGGGCAAGATCGCGAGCGCGACCTGGGACCCGGCGCTGCGGCGGATTACGCTGACGCTCGATCCAGTCGACCGTTTCACCCCCGCGGCGCGGGTGCTCGTCGAGGCGACGGTGGCGGGTGCGACGCCGATGATGGTCGTCGATGGCCGGCTCGAGCGCGGCGCCTACACCGTGCCTCTCGCCACGGGGCCACGCACCATCACGCTGGCCGTTCACTGATGGCGCCGCTCCGGTTTCCACGACACTCAAAAAGGATGATGATCGACATGTGCCCTTTCCGTCGCTGGTTGGCAATCCTCGCCTTGCTGCTGCCGATCCCCGCGTTCGCCGATGCGCAGCCGCCGCACCCGGTCAAGCTGGACACGATCCTGTACGGCGCGGCCTATTACAACGAATATGTCCCCGTCTCCATTCGCGAAGGCCGGCTGGAGAAGGACATCGCACTGATGAAGCAGGCGGGGATCAGCGTCGTGCGGATGGGGGAGTCGACCTGGGCGACGTGGGAGCCGGTGGAAGGGCAGATCGACTTCGCCTGGATGGACCGGATCGTCGCGGCGATGGGCAAGGCGGGGATCAAGGTGATCCTGGGCACGCCGACCTATTCGATTCCCGTCTGGATGTACGCCAAGCACCCCGACATCCTCGCCCGCCCGCTCGGCGGCGGCGAGACGGGCTATGGCATGCGCCAGAACATGAACATCGACGATCCCAACTACCGGCGTTACGCCGAGCGGATCGTCGTCGCGCTGGCGCGCCATTACCGCGACAACCCGACCGTGATCGGCTGGCAGCTCGACAACGAGACCAGCGCCTACGGGTCGTCCAATCCCAGCGTCCACCGCGACTTCATCGAATGGCTGAAGGCGCGCTACGGGACCACCCAGGCGCTCAACGACGCGTGGCTGCTGACCTATTGGGGCCAGAACGTCGACAAATGGGAGAACATGCCCACCCGCGACAAGGCCAACAACCCCAGCTACAAGCTCGCCTGGTCGCGCTTCCAGCAGTTCCGCGCCTCGCGCTTCATCGCCTGGCAGGCGGAGCTGGTGCGGGGCAATGCACGCGCGGACCAGTTCGTGTTCCAGAACCACACGCACCAGACCGAGCCGGAGGTCGACGCCCACGCCATGGACAAGGCCACCGACGTCACCGGCACCGACATCTATTTCGAATGGCAGGGCGCCTATGACGGCTGGACCCAGACGCTGCAGGGCGACCTGGCGCGGTCGGTCAAGAAGAAGAACTATTTCGTCGTCGAGACCAACGCCCAGACCACCGGCTGGGACGCGCGGCGCCAGTTGCCGCCCTACGACGGGCAGATGTACCAGGACGTGTTCGCCAACGTCGCCAACGGCGCCAACATGGTGTCCTACTGGCACTGGGCGTCGCTGCACAACGGGCAGGAGATCTACTGGAAGGGCGTGCTCGGCCACGACCTGAAGCCCAACCGCGCCTATGCCGAGGTGTCGCGGGTCGGCAACGACCTGAAGCGCGTCGGCCCCGAACTGGTCGACCTGACGAAGAAGAACGAGGTCGCGATCCTCTACAGCGTCGATTCGATGAACGCGCTGACCTTCATGCCCTATGGCGATCCCAATTATTTCGGGGTGATGCGCCAGTTCCACCAGGCACTGTACAAGGCGAACGTCGGCACCGACTTCATCGCCGCCAACGAGGCCGACTTCACCGGCTACAAGCTGCTGATCGTGCCCGCGCTCTACATCGCCGACGATGCGCTGCTCGCGAAGATCGGCGATTTCGTCCGGCAGGGTGGCCATGTCGTGATGACCTTCAAGAGCGGCGTCGCGAACGGCGAATCGATGGTCCGTACCGACACCGCGCCAGGGCCGCTGCGCGAGGTGGCCGGAGTCAGCTACCAGGAGGTCTCGACCCTGCCGAACCCGCTGAAGTTCAAGGGTGATCCGTTCAACGTCGGCCGGGGCAATAGCGCGTCGACGATCGCCGAGTTCCTGAAGTTGGAGGGTGCCGAGGCGCTCGCCACCTACGACCATCCCTTCTTCGGGCAATGGCCGGCGGTGACGCGCCACGGCTATGGCAAGGGCAGCCTGATCTATGAGGGCACGGTGCTCGACGATAAGGTGCAGGCCGCGATCCTGACCGAGGAGCTCAAGCGGCTCGGCCTGTATGGCGCCGACCAGCAACTGCCAGCCAGCGTCCGGATCAAGCATGCCACCAGCCGCGCCGGCCGGCCCCTGCATTTCCTGTTCAATTATTCCTCCGAGCCGGTGACGGTGGCCTATGCCCATGGCGACGCGCGCGACCTGCTGTCGGGCCGCACGCTTGCCAAGGGGGCGACGATGAGCATACCCGCCTGGGGCGTGGTGATCGCCGAGGAGGGCAAGGCATCGCCGCGCCGATGACCGCCTTGCCGGAATGGCTGATCGATCGCAGGGGTGTCCCCGCCGAAGCTGTTGCGTTGGGCGATGATCGTCCTCGTCGCGCTGGCCGCGGGGCCGGCCGGCGCGGGACCGCCTGAGCCGATCGTGCCGGTCAATGCGCGTTGCGCGGCGGAAGCGCGAGCTCGTCAGGCTGGAGCGGGCCGCTTCGTGCAAAGAGACAACTTCTGCGTCATATCAGGACAAGCGCGCATTCTGCCGACTGCCGTAGCGTAACGGCTGGCCGACATTCCAAGCGTGTCTGGCATGTCCGTAGCCAGTCCCAATGCCGCGATTGTCACGGATTTGCCGCCATCACCCGCGCCTATTGCCGCCACGCTTTGAAGCGGAACCGTGAGTTCGGCCGTAACAGACACGACAGGGTGTGCGCTGTCGCTCCATACTGGCTCGCCAGTCGCCCCGCATCTGCTTGTCCTGTGGGCTGGTCAGGATGGCGTCGCAGTCGCCCGCCCACGCGCCTGGCGAACGTGCCCGGTACGAAGAGCAGCCTCACAGCGACAACCAGCACCGAGCTGCCAGCGTTCGCCGAGAACCGCAGCATCATTCGCCCGAACAGCGTTCGACAATTGAAGGCACGGGTAGTATGGTTACGCAAGCGGAAACGACGAGAGAAAATGAATTCGCCAGCCAGCCGCTGTTCTGATGCCCTTCAAGCGCAGAGGATCAATGCAAAGGGAGTTGTCGATGAATCTCGAATTTGCAGACCCTAGCGTTTCCAGTTTTCGCAGTATTTTGGAAATTTCACTTATTGCATGTCTGGCGATGGCGGGGGCTCTCTGCGTGCTTTGGCCCAACGCAGCATCTGCCGGAAAAGCCTATGCAAGTTGCGGAAACAATTTGGGCTGAATTTCAGCCCGTGCTACAAGCGGATTTGCAGAGATTTGTGAAAAATAAAAAGCGCTTGCGCGGCCAAGCGTCCAAGATCGAGGTGCGGGCGACCTGCGATGACGCCTCCAGCATGGTCCTCGTCGATCTGGGTGAGGAATGCATGCCTAGGGATGGTCTGAACAACTCCCTCTGATCCTGCGACAATCGTACAAAGCCCAACAGGACAACGACGATGCAATTGTCTTTCGGCGACGCGGAGTACAACGGCAAGCGCAAGCAGACGCGGCGCGAAAGGTTGCTGGCCGAGATGGATCAGGTGGTGCCGTGGAAAGACCTGCTGGCGCTGATCGCGCCGCACTATCCGAAGTCGGGCCATCCGGGCCGTCAGCCGTACCCGCTGGAGACAATGCTGCGCATCCACTTTCTGCAGCAGTGGTACGCACTGAGCGACCCGGGCGCGGAAGAAGCCTTGTACGACACGGCGTCGATGCGCCGTTTCGCCAGGATCGGCGGGTTGGATGAGGTGCCGGACGAGACCACGATCCTCAACTTCCGCCGGTTGCTGGAGACGCACGATCTGGCGCGCACGCTGTTCAACCGGGTCAACGCGCACCTATCGCGCAAGGGCCAGAGCCTGCGCGGCGGCACCATCGTGGACGCCACGATCATTGCCGCGCCCAGCTCGACCAAGAACAAGAACGGCGAGCGCGACCCGGAAATGCACCAGACCAAGAAGGGCAATCAGTACTACTTCGGGATGAAAGCGCACATCGGCGTGGACGATGAGTCCGGGCTGGTGCACCACTTGGAATGCACGGCGGCCAACGCCGCAGATATCACCCAGGCGCACAAGCTGCTGCACGGCAAGGAAGACACGGTATGCGGCGACAGCGGCTACACCGGGCTGGCCAAGCGCGAGGAGATGGCGAGCAAGCGCAAGCTGCGCTATCTGATCGCGGAGAAGCCCTCGAAGCTGAAGCAGATCAAGAGCAAGCGCGAATTGAAGTGGGCACAGCGCTGGGAGCACGCCAAGGCCAGCCTGAGGGCGAAGGTGGAGCATCCGTTCCGGGTGATCAAGCGCCAGTTTGGCTACGTCAAGGTGCGCTATCGCGGCCTGGCGAAGAACACGGCGCAAGTGCTGACGCTGTTTGCGCTGTCGAACCTGTGGCTGAAGCGAAAGCAGTTGCTGCCTGTCGTGGGGAGGGTGTGCCTGTAATCCGGGAAATACCCCGGAAATGCGCCGGAAACGGCGAAAAACCGAGGGTCTGAGCGCCGTGGGCGTGGTCGATATGGCTTGCCTCATCCTCCGACCGCGTTGATCAGACTATCCCTAAATGAATAAAAATCTTCACGGGCAGCCTGGGCGATGCTATCGACGAATTAAGCATGGGGGCGAATTAGGGCCTGTTAACACTAAACCAACCTGAGAGTTCCCCCGGCTCTGCCGGGGAGGCAGTAGAAGTTTGACGTATCCGGGAGTCCATCCCGGAGACTCCGCAACGTGAGCGGCCAAGCACACGAGACGGAGAAACCGAGATGGATGAGTTTGAGAGCTTAAGTCACACCAGGTGGGAGTGTCTGTACCACGTTGTGTTCATACCGAAGTGTCGCCGTAAGACACTGTATGTGGGTCTGAGGAAGCATCTAGGAGAGGTGTTCCGGCGATTGGCCGAGCAGAAGGAGAGCCGGGTCGAGGAGGGCCATCTGATGCCAGATCACGTCCATATGCTGTTGAAGATTCCGCCGAAGTAGGCGGTGTCGCAGGTGGTGGGCTATATCAAGGGCAAGAGCGCCATCCACCTAGCGCGGGTGTATGTGGAGCGGAAGCGGAACTTTGTAGGGCAGAGCTTCTGGGCGCGAGGTTACTTCGTTACGAGGGTAGGTTGGGATGAAGGGTTGATCGGGGCATACATCCAGAACCAAGAGGCGGAAGATCGGCGCTTGGACCAATTGCAGTTGCTGAGGTAGTCGGCCACCTTCAGGTGGCCCTAACAAGGGAGGCGCGTAGCGCTCCCGCAGCCGCTTTGAGCGGCTCACATCTCTAAAGCCCCCGGCTTTGCCGGGGGATATTTACTCGGATAGGGAATTGGACTCCAAACCGCTGCGCTACTCAAAACCGGGAGGACGTCGGGCGGCCCGTGGACGAAGCGCCCATCCGGATTCGCCATTCCATATCGCAAACGTGAACATAAGCTGTCTACCGTGGTCTGTCATCGCACTGTTATGTTCGCTGCCAGGACACGGCACCGCGCCATCACGCGGTCGCAACGCCGCCGTGATCCTGACGCGCAAATCGCAACGACACGTGGCAGCCAGGCGCTGCCGCGCTGGCAAGACAGTCCCTCTTATTCATCAAGGAAGCCGAAGATGACCAAGTCCATCCGCTGCCAGCGCCCGCTGGCGCTGCTGCCGTCGTTACTGATCGCCCTCGCCGCCACCTCCGCCACCGCGGCCGAGCGCGTGGATCTGCACAGCAAGCATCTCGGCACGCTCAACACGCAGTACAAGACTGCCACCACCAGCCTCGGCGGCGTGCCCGCCGCCGCCGCGGTGCGCCATGCCGAGGTGGTCGGCCTGGACGCCGAGTCCGCGCTGACCCTGCTGACCAGCAGCACGGACAGCGACGGCACCGTGCACAGCCGTTACCAGCAGACCTTCCGCGGCGTGCCGGTCTGGGGCGAGCAGGTCATCGTCAGCGAGCGCAGCGACGGCAGCGTGCGCAGCCTGTTCGGGCACTCGGTCGCCGGCCTGGCCAGGGAACTGCCGGCCACCGCGACGGCCGCCGCCGCGACGCTGTTGCCGGCCAGCCGCGCGCTGGAGGTGGCCAAGCGCGCCGCGCTCGGCGACGCGCTGGCCGCGCGCCGGGTCGAGCGCGCGCAGGCGCCGCAGATGATCTACCTGGACGACGACGATCGCGCGCGCATGGCCTATGTGGTGTCGTTCTTCGCCGACGCGCCGCAGGGCGGCGCACCAACCCGACCGTTCGTGATCGTCGACGCGCGCAGCGGCGCGGTGCTGCGGCAATGGGAGGGCCTGACCAAGCGCGACGCCACCGGCCCCGGCGGCAACGCCAAGACCGGTCAGTACGAATACGGCACCCTCGGCAGCATCCACGGCTTCCTGGAGATGGACGACAGCTGCCGCATGCAGAACAGCAACGTCAAGACGGTGGACCTCGGTGGCAGCTATGGGTTCTCCAGCGCCCCCTACCAGTTCACCTGCCCGCGCAACACCTACAAGGCCATCAACGGCGCCTACTCGCCGATCAACGATGCGCACTATTTCGGCGGCATCGTCGATAAGATGTACCGCAACTATGCCGGGGTGGCGCCGCTGCGCTTCCAGCTGGTGATGCGGGTGCACTACGGCACGCGCTACGAGAACGCGTTCTGGGACGGTTCGGCGATGACCTTCGGCGACGGCAACACCCGCTTCTACCCGCTGGTCAGCGCCGACGTCGCCGGGCACGAGGTCTCGCACGGCTTCACCGAGCAGAATTCCGGCCTCGTCTATTACGACCAGCCCGGCGGCATCAACGAGGCGTTTTCGGACATCGCCGGCGAGGCGACCGAGTACTACCTCAGGGGCAGCAACGACTTCATGGTCGGCCCGGAAATCTTCAAGTCCAACGGCGCGCTGCGCTACATGGCCAATCCGACGCAGGACGGCAAATCGATCGACAACGCCGCCAACTACCGCGACGGGCTGGACGTGCACTATTCCTCCGGCGTCTACAACAAGGCGTTCTACATGCTGGTCACCACCCCCGGCTGGAACACGCGCACCGCCTTCGAGGTGTTCGCGCGCGCCAACCGCCTGTACTGGACCCCGAGCACCGACTTCAACAGCGGCGCCTGCGGCGTGCAGACCGCGGCCAGCGACCTGGACCGCTCGGTGGCCTCGGTGCGCGCCGCGTTCGCTTCGGTTGGGGTGACCTGCAACCAGTAAGCGCCGCCCCCGGTACGACCGACGCACGGCCATCTGTCCGGATGGCCGTGCGTCGGTCGTGCGGGTCTGCGGCGGCGTCCGGTCCGGCCCCTCGCTCGCCTTGCTGCGGCATCTGCTCGCATGGCAGGGCATGTTCGGACGTCCCGGTCGTCCACGGCCGCGGCAGCGACCGGGGGCCTGATCGAAAAGCGCCAGCAGCTGCGCGTGCCGCGTGAGCGCATCGCCGGTTTCGAACCGGCCGCGCCCGCGCCGGCCGTTCCCGGAACGGCGCCGCAGACCGGCGGGATCAACGGCAAGCGCCCGAGCAGGAAGGATGCGCGGCGCGCGGCCAATGCGCAGGGCGGCGGCGGGTCGCCATGCAGGATCGATCGCGGCCGCGGCGCCGGTTCGCGGCCGCTGGCCCGAGCGGACCGGGCGCGGCTGCCGCCAGGGACCGCGGCGCCGGCCATCGTGCAAGGCGCTCGTCGCGCGCGATCGCAAGGCACTCGCCGGTCCCGTCCGTCGCGGCGGATGGCCCCAGGCCATCCGCGTCGCGGCCGTCGGCGATGCGCGGCCCGCCCTCAAGCGTCGAACGGATCGGCCGCGGCATCGCCCTTCGGCCGCGGCGTGCGCCTGCCCGCCTTGCTGCGGATTTCCACGTAGAACTGGCTGCCGCCAGCGGCGACCAGTGCGTCGATCGCGCGCAGCAGCTCGGCAGGCGGCACCACCGCGGCGCTGGCCTCGTCGGCGCCGAACAGCGTGTCGAAGTCCCAGTAGTCGGCGCCGGCCGGCAGGGTCTTGCGGCGTTCGCGGCGGATGTACTTGCGGATGTCGTGCTTGCTGGCGTCGAGCAGACGATCGGGATGCTTGCCTTCGATGCGGAGCTGGTAGGTCTTCTTCATTGCGGGAGGGTCCTGGAAAGAGGGAGCGCGGCGGCGGCGCAAGCGCGCGGGCCTGCCGGCGGCCGTGCGTGCACGGCGGGCCGCCATGGTGCCAGAACCCGGCCTTGCTGCGGATTGGCCGATGATCGGCGCCCGGCGCACGCCGGTAACGCCTCCGCTTACGGCCATGGCGACGACGACGCCAGTTGGCAGGCCGGATTCGACATCGACCTGATGGCCGCGGTGCGCTGCAATCACGCCGCACTGCCGCTGCGGCGCGCCAGCGGCCACGGCGGCATCCTCAACATCAGCTCGATCGACGCACTGCGGCCGACGCCGCGGGTGCCGGCGTACTCGGCGGCGAAGCCCGCGCTCCACCGCGACACGACTACACGGGCGGCCGGACTGGCGCGCGAGCGGATCCGGGCCAAGGCGATCGCGCCCGACTCGATCGCGTTCCCCCGGCGGCCGATGGGACCAGCGCCGGGAGCAACGGCCGGCGCTGTACCGGCGCCTCCGGGCGGCATTGGGTTCGGCAGTCCCGGCACGCTGGAGGAGATCGCCCACGCCGTACTGTTCCTGGCCGCGCCGCAGGCGCGCTGGAGCGCCGGGCAGATACTGGCGGTGGACGGCGGGCCGTCGCTGGGCGCCCGACACCGGTACGAAGTCACGCGCATGGCGCGCCGGCGACCGTGCAAGCCGGCTCAGCCCGACCGCTGCCGCGACCGGGCAACCCAACGCCTCCGCCCGTCGCGGTTGAAACCGCGCCGACAGCGGTCCTCCGCATCCCCGGCAACCCTGTAGGAGGGGCTCCAGCCCGACCGCTTTCCGCGACCGGACCGCGCGCGTCCGCCCGAATGCGCTCGCGCACGCCCCGACCGCATGCCAACAGCTGCAGGAACGCTGCCGCCGCAGGTCATTGCGCCAGCTGCGCCGCATCCACCACCTGGACCCCGGCGCGCGGATGCACGGCGTGGGCGACCAGCGCGGCGGCGATGCAGGTGGCGGGACTGATCCGGTAGCGCCGCGGCAACCGCGGGCCCAGCACCCCGAGCACGGCGGCGGCGCGTTCGGCGGCACGCGGTTGCGCGGGCTCGCCGCCGATCAGCCCCGGCCGTATCAGCGCCAACGCGGGGTAACCCAGCGCCTGCAGATCGCGTTCCAGTTCGTCCTTGACCCGGTTGTAGAACAAACGCGCATGCGGATCGGCGCCCATCGCCGAAGTCAGCGCGAACGCCGTGGCCCCGTGCTGCCGCGCCAGCCGCGCGATCGCCAGCGGATAGGCATGGTCGACGCGGCGGAACGCCTCGCGCGAGCCCGCCTGGCGCATCGTGGTGCCGAGCGCGCAGATCGCCGCGTCGGCTCGCCACCACCGCGCCTGCGCCGGCAACCGGTCGAAGTCCACGAGCCGGTTGTACAGCTTGGGGTGGACAGCGCCCAGCGCGCGCCGGGTCGGCGCGACCACGGCGCCGCACGCCGGCGCGGCGAGCAATTGCGCCAGCACGTGACGGCCGACCAGGCCGGTGGCGCCGGCGAGCAGGATCTCATCGGAGCGTCTCTGTGCGGGGTGGAGAAGCCGCGACTATCGTAGGTGCGCAGGCAAGGCGCCGTCGCTGCACGGTCGCCGCGGTCGCCGCGCCGCGGCTTGTACGCCACAATGGCCGGCCATCGCGCCGCCCGGCGCCGCTGCAGCCAACCGAGGAGCCGTTCGATGTTCGTGGTGTGTGGAGAGGCCCTGTACGACATCTTCATCGACGGCTACGCCGGCACCTCGGTCGGCATGACCGCGCGGCAGGGCGGTTCGCCGTTCAACGTGGCGATCGGCCTGGCCCGGCTGGGCACGGCGTCGGCGCTGTTCGCCGGCCTGTCCGCCGACCCGCTCGGCCGCCAGCTGCGCGGCACCCTCGAACGCGAAGGCGTGGCGCTGGCGCACTGCGTCGACAAGGCCGAGGCGACCACCCTGGTGATGGTCGCGCTGGACGCGCACGGCGTACCCAACTATTCGTTCTACGGCACCGGCTGCGCCGATCGCGCGCTGACCATGGCCGACCTGCCGGTGCTCGATGCCGCGGTCGGCGGCCTGCATTTCGGCTCCTATACCTTGGTCGCCGAGACCACCGCCAGCACCTTCCAGGCCCTGGCCGAACGCGAGCGCACGCGGCGGCTGATCTCGCTGGACCCGAACGTGCGGCCGACGGTGGAGCCGGACATGGCGGTGTGGCGGGCGCGGCTGGCGCGCTGGATCGCGCTGGCGCACGTGGTCAAGGTCAGCCAGGAGGACATCGAGCTGCTGTACCCGCAGCAGGACCCGTTCGCGATCGCGCGCGGCTGGCTGCAGCACGGCCCCTCGCTGGTGGTGATGACCCTGGGCGGTGCCGGCGCGGTGGCCTGGAGCGGCGATGCCGAGGCGCGCGTGCCTGGCCGCGCGGTGCGGGTGGCCGATACCGTCGGCGCCGGCGACAGCTTCCAGGCCGCCCTGCTGCACCAGTTGCCCGACCTGGCCGCGCTCGCCGCGCTGGGCCGGTCGGCGGCGGCGCTGCAGCCGTTGCTGGCGTTCTGCGTGGCGGCGGCGGCGATCAACTGCACCCGCGCCGGCGCCAACCCGCCCAGCCTGGACGAGGTCCGCGCCGCGTTCTGAGGGGCATCGTCCATTCCAGGGCGGATCGCCTTTCCTGCGCGTTCGGCATGAAACCGAACGCCGGGTGTCTATATGATGAGCCGACTGCCGACCTCGAGACATCGGCCGGGAAACGTCCATTGATCGACTTGTCCGACATTGCCCTGCGTCTCGGAGCCGCCGCCCTGGCCGGCGCCGCGATCGGGTTGAACCGCGATCTGCACGGCAAACCCATCGGGATCCGCACGCTGGGACTGGTCGGCCTGGCCACCGCGATGGTGGTCGTGCTGGCCGATCCGATCGGCAACGGCGGCTTCACCGATGCCGGCAGCCGCGTCATCCAGGGCATCCTGACTGGCATCGGTTTTCTCGGGGCCGGGGTGATCTATCAGACCCAGAAGCATGTCCGGGTTCACGGCCTCACCAGCGCTGCCTGCGCCTGGTTCACGGCGTGCGTCGGCATCATGTGCGGCGCCGGCCATTGGCGGATCGTGGCCGTGTCCCTGGTCATCGCGTTCGTCATTCTGCTGTTCGGCGGCCGCGTCGAACGCGTCCTGCACAAGGTCCTCGGCGGCAAAGCGGAGCCTGCGCCAGCGACTCCCGATCAGTCGTCGGACAGCGGGCCGCACCAGCCCGGCAAGTAGCTCGCGTCCTTGCTCCTGGCGATCGCGAGCGCGGCTTCCACGGCGCGGGCGAAATCGGCTTCGACCTCGCGGCGCGGCAGCTGGCGGCGGAACAGGTCGGCCCACAGGAATTCGCTGAATGGGGCGGTGTCCTTGGCAAAGCCTCCAGCGCGCCTGACCTCGCCGGCAACACTGCGGTAGGGATCGTCCTTCAGGTCCGCGATCGACGTCGGGATCGCCTTGAAGGGACGGCGTTCACCCTTGGCGTCATAGGGATAGGCCCAGTGCAGATGATCCAGAACGCCCCAGAACGCGGCCTTGTCGACGACGCTGAGATCGGCGATCACGCTGACCAGGATGTCCTTCACCCCTTCGTCGTGCAACGCCCGCGCGAGATGGTGGTGGTCGACGACGTAATACTTGCCGTCCGGCCCCAGCACGACCGGAATCATGTGCTTGCCGAGCAGTTCAGCCTGTTTGCGTTTGGACTTGTGGGCGCGCCAGCGCTTGCGCTTTTCCTTCACCTCGCGCATCCCCACCGTCATCTGCGTGGGACGCAGCGACAGGATCGGTACGGGTTGCAGGATCGGTTCCCGGGCAGTGGCCATGGCGTTCTGGGTCTCCGTGGATCGATGGTGTCGCGCCCGCGCCCATGCGACGACGTCATGCTAGCTTAAGCGCGGGCCATCGGCGCCGATATCCTGTTCCTGATGTCGCCACGGGCGGCGCGTTTACTTGGGAGGAGGCGTCAGCATGCCGGATCAACGCGACGAGCCACCCGTCGGCGGACTGCGCAAGCTGTTGTCGCCGCGCCGCCGCGAGCCGGCGGCGCCGGCCGCCTCCACGGTGGCGCCGCGCGGGCATGGTGCCGCGCATCCCGCGCCGGGCGAGCACGCCGATCCGGCCGCGGTCACCGCGGCGCTGATCCGCCTGTTCAACCACGCCCACGAGCCGCTGGACCTGCTCGGCGCCTTCGCCAATGGCATGGGCAGCCTGCACGGCGAGCTGGGCGACATGGGCCGGCGACTGCAATCGGCGGCCGCCAGCGGCGACTGGCCCAGCTATGGCCGCGCGCTGCGCCAGCTGATCGACAAGTACATCCGCACCATCGATGTCGGCGATCCGCTGGCCGGGCCCAGCGACACCGAACGGCTGCGCGACCTGCTGCGCCAGGCGGTGGCCGGCGCGCTGGCCGCGCTGCTGCACAACCTGCCGGAACTGGCGCACGCGTCGGAGACCGCCGGCGAGGCGCTGCGCCAGTGGCGTCCCGGCCAGCCGCTGGAACCGGTCGCGCAGCGCGTGCGCGAGCTGTGCCACCAAGTGTCGCTGCGCGCCAGCGACAGCCAGGAGCAGCAGACCCTGCTGCTGGGCCTGTTCGACCTGCTGCTGGAGAACGTCGGCGAACTGCTCGACGACACCAGCTGGTTGCAGGGCCAGATCGCGGTGGTGCGCGACCTGATCGGCGGCCCGCTGGACCGCTATTCGATCGAGGAAGCGCGCGGCAGCCTGCGCGAGGTGATCTACAAGCAGGGCCTGCTGAAGCAGGGCATCGCCGAATCCAAGGAGGCGATGAAGGACATGATGGTGTCCTTCGTCGAGAACCTGGACGGCATGGCGATCAGCACCGGCGAGTTCCACGACCGCATCGCCGACTATTCGCAGACCGTGCGCGACGCGCGCAGCATCGCCGACCTCAACCGCCTGCTGCAGGAAGTGCTGCAGGACACCGGCCACGTGCAGCAGCAGGCGCTGCGCGCGCGCGACCACCTGATCGCCGCGCGCCAGGAAGTGGAAGCGGCCGAGCAGCGCATCCTGCGCCTGGAGCAGGAACTGCAGGACGTCAGCGGGCTGGTGCGGGTCGACCAGCTCACCGGCAGCCTCAACCGGCGCGGGCTGGACGAACTGTTCACGCGCGAACTGACGCGTACCGAACGCGGCGCGCAGCCGCTGTGCATCGCGATGCTGGATCTGGACGACTTCCGCAAGCTCAACGAGACCTACGGCCATCCCGGCGGCGACGCCGCGTTGCGCCACGTGGTCGAGGTGGCACGCACCACGCTGCGCGGCAGCGACGCGATCGCCCGCTTCGGCGGCGAGGAATTCCTGCTGCTGATGCCCGATTGCACCATCTTCGAAGCCGCCGCGGCGGTGGCCCGGGTGCAGCGCGCCCTGGCCCAGCGCGCGGTGGTGCACGAGGACCAGCGGGTGTTCGTCAGCTTCAGCGCCGGCGTGGCGCTGCGCCGCGCCGGCGAGACCCAGGACGCGGTGGTCAAGCGCGCCGACTGCGCCCTGTACGAGGCCAAGAAGGCCGGCAAGAACCGCGTGGTGTCGGCGGATTGAGGCCGGGACCCGGGACCGGGACTCGCAAGAGCGTGATCCGGTCGGCGGTGGGCCGCAACGCGCAGTCGCAGTCCATCCGCACCCGCCGCGCCCGCGTTTCACGAGTCCCCAGTCCCGGGTCCGGAGTTCCGCAGCTTCTGGAACAACAACACCGCGCCCAGCACCAGCGCGCCGGCGACGATGCCGACCAGTGCATTGCCCAGGCCGCTGACCAGCCCGCCCCACGCGCCCTGCGGCGCGATGCCCTGGATGGCGTGATGCAGCGGGCCGATGCTGTGCACCAGGATGCCGCCGCCGACCAGGAACATCGCCGCGGTGCCGGCGATCGACAGCACCCGCATCAGCCATGGCGCCAGCCACAGGATGCCGCGGCCGATCGACGCCGCGGCGGCGCCCTTGCGGGTCAGGTACAGACCCAGGTCGTCGAGTTTGACGATGCCGGCGACCAGGCCGTACACCCCGACCGTCATCGCCAGCGCGATCGCCACCAGCACCAGGACCTGCTGGGTGAAGTCGACCCCGGCGACCACGCCCAGCGACAGCACGATGATCTCGGCGGAGAGGATGAAATCGGTGCGGATCGCGCCCTTGACCTTGTCCTTCTCCAGCGCGACCACGTCCACCTGCGCGTCGGCCAGCGCCTGCAGCTGCTGCGCGTGGCGCAGCGCGTCCTTGTCCTTGGAGTGCAGGAAGCGGTGCGCCAGCTTCTCCACGCCCTCGTAGCACAGGAATGCGCCGCCGATCATCATCAGCGGGGTGATCGCCCACGGCAGCCAGGCGCTGATCGCCAGCGCCGCCGGCACCAGGATCGCCTTGTTGACCAGCGAGCCCTTGGCCACCGCCCACACCACCGGCAGCTCGCGGTCGGCAGTGACCCCGGTGACCTGCTGCGCGTTCAGCGCCAGGTCGTCGCCGAGCACGCCGGCGGTCTTCTTCGCCGCCACCTTGGTCAGGATGGACACGTCGTCGAGCAGCGAGGCGATATCGTCGAGCAGGGTGAACAGGCTGGCGCCGGCCATGCGGGGATTCCATGCGGGGGAGGAGCGGGGATTCTCGCCGATTCCGCGCGCCCGGTGGGCGAGCGGCGCCGTGCCCGGCCTCAGCCGCGCATCACGCCGGCTCGGCTAGCGTACGCGGCAGACACCTGCCGCCGCGAAGAAACCTCTATGGACCAGTTCCTCACCGCCCCCCGCGCCATCGTCGACGACGTGCTCGACGCCGTCGCCGCGCTGCAGCCGCTGCTGCGCTCGGACCCGGCCAGCGGCACCCGCATCGTGTTGCAGGCCGAGCGCGACCCGGCGCAGGTCGCGGTGCTGTCCGGCGGCGGCGCCGGCCACGAACCGGCCCACGCCGGCTTCGTCGGCCCCGGCATGCTCAGCGGCGCGATCGCCGGCGACCTGTTCGCCTCGCCGGGGGTGGAAGCGGTGCTGGCCGCGATCCGCGCCTGCGCCGACGCGCCCGGGGTGCTGCTGGTGATCAAGAACTACACCGGCGACCGGCTCAACTTCGGCCTGGCCGCCGAGCGCGCCCGCGCCGAAGGCATCGACGTGGCCAGCGTGCTGGTCGCCGACGACATCGCCCTGCCCGGCACCGCGCAGCCGCGCGGCCTCGCCGGCACCGTGCTGGTGCACAAGTACGCCGGCCACCTGGCGCGCGAAGGGGTGGCGCTGGCGGAATTGGCGCGCCGCAGCCAGGCCTTCGCCGACCGCTTGCTGTCGCTGGGCATGGCCCTGTCCAGCTGCACCGTGCCGGGCCAGCACGCCGGCCGCCGCGCGCCGGAACTGGGCCTGGGCATCCACAACGAACCGGGCGCGCGCAAGGTGCAGCCGGACACGGTCCAGGACGCGCTGGCGCTGGTGCTGGAGCCGCTGCTGGCGCGGGCCGATGCGCGCTACGGCGCCGGTGCCCCGCTGGTGCTGATGCTCAACGACCTGGGCGGCTGTTCCACCCAGGAACTGGGCGTACTGGCGCGGCTGGCGCTGCAGCGGATCGGCGTGGCGCGGGTGGCGTTGACGACGCTGCCGGCGGCGCTGATGACCTCGATGGACATGCACGGCTTCTCCATCACCCTGGCCCCGGCCGATGCCGACGTGCTCGCCGCGCTGCAGGCGCCGGTGCAGACCCTGGGCTGGCCCGGCGTGCGCGTGCCGCACGCGCCCGTCCACTTCGCCCCGGCGCTGTCGCGCAGCGACGCGCACCGGCACGGCGCCCGCGACGCGCGGCGCGGCGCGGCGCTGGCGCGGGTCGCGCAGGCGCTGCTCGCCGCGCAGGCGGCGCTGGACGCGCTGGATGCGCAGACCGGCGACGGCGATGCCGGCAGCACCTTCGCCGCCGGCGCCCACGCGCTGCAGCAGGCGCTGCACGCGGACGCGCTGGCGACGGGGACCGACGCGGCGCTGGCGCACGGCCTGGCGGCGACGATCGAGCGCAGCATGGGCGGTTCCAGCGGCGTGCTGCTGTCGATCCTGTTCACCACCGCAGCCACCGACCTGGAGGCCGGGCGCGGCTGGGTGGCGGCGCTGCAGGCCGGCGTGGCGCGGATGCAACACTACGGCGGCGCGCAGCGCGGCGATCGCACCATGCTCGACGCGCTGCTGCCGGCGCTGGAGGCCTTGGCGCAGGGCGATGGCTTCGCCGCCGCGGCGCGCGCGGCACGTGCCGGCGCCGATGCCACCGCGCAACTGACCCGGGCCCGTGCCGGCCGCTCGGCCGCGGTGCCCGCGGACGCGCTGCGCGGCGTGGTCGATCCCGGCGCCGAGGCGGTGGCGCGTGCATTCGCCGCATGGGATCGATGAACGCCGGCAATGCGCCCAGCCGGACAAACGCGTGCCTGTAGAAGCGGCTTCAGCCGCGACAGAACCGCCGCCGATCCGGCGCGCGCCGAGGGCGCCGAGGGCGATCAGCACGATCGCCAGCAGCGCCAGCAGCAACCCGGCGCGGTTCCAGGCGCGGGTCTGCTCGCCCGAAGGCCGGCATGCCGAGCAATGCGTCCAGGCCGATCACGCCTAGGTTCATCGCCGCCAACACCGCCGCCGGGCCGTCCGGCAGCGCCTGGTGCGCGCGCATGTAGAACAGGATGTTGCCGAAGTTGAGCGTTCCCAGCCGCATGCCGGCGCCGAGGTTGCGCCAGGCCAGTGCCTGGTGTTCGCGCAGATGCCGCCACCGCTGCACGCCGAGCAGCAGCACGAAGGCGAGCGCGAACGCCGACAGCAGCGACGCAGCGAACGGCGTGCCGGCCTGGGCGATGCGCTTGAGCAGTACGTCGATCATTCAGCAGCGCCGAGACCAGCACGCTGCACACCGCACTCGGGAGAACGAACGCCACGCGCAGTGGATCCGGTCGGGGAAAGAAAACGCTGCGTGCGAACGGCCGGCATGTGGCCTGCACCCAGCCCCGGTATCATGACCGCATGACCTCTCCCGCTTTCCCCACCGAATCCGGCGCGTTGACGCTGGACGGCCCCGTCGGCCCGATCGAGGCCGCGGTCGATCTTCCCGATGCCGAGGTGGCCGCCTTGCCGGTCGCCGCGATCGTCTGCCACCCGCTGTCCACCGAGGGCGGCACCATGCACAACAAGGTGGTGGCGATGGTCGTGCGCGCGCTGCGCGAACTCGGTGTGCAGGTGGTGCGCTTCAATTTTCGTGGCGTCGGCGCCTCTGCCGGCAGCTTCGACCACGGCGACGGCGAGCAGCAGGACCTGGCCGCGGTGGCGGCCTGGGTCCGCACGCAGCGCCCGCGCGACGCGTTGTGGCTGGCCGGCTTCAGCTTCGGCGCCTACGTGTCGCTGCGCGCCAGCGCCGCGTTGCAGCCGCAGGCGCTGGTGTCGATCGCCCCGCCCGCCGGGCGCTGGGATTTCGCCGGCGTGGAGCCGCCGCCGCACTGGCTGGTGATCCAGGGCGACGCCGACGAGATCGTCGATCCGCAGGCCGTGTACGACTGGCTGGACACGTTGCAGCAACGGCCCGTGCTGGTCCGCATGCCCGACACCGGCCATTTCTTCCACCGCAAGCTGATCGACCTGCGCGGCGCCTTGCAGCACGAGGTCAAGGCATGGTTGCCGACGGCGCAGGCCTGAGCGCGCCGTGGTCGCGAGCGGCGGCCGCACGGCGCCGCGTCCGGCGTTGCGCGGGCCGCGGCCGGTGAGCGCGGCCGCGACGCCCTCGCAACGCTATGCCGAGGGCGTCGCCCGCGGCGACTGGCGCGACGATCCGGCGCAACATGCCGCGCTGGCCGAGCTCGACCGCATCCACGGCGCGCTCGTGGACAGCGCCCAGGACGGCTGGCTGGATCGCCTGGCCGCGTTCTGGAAAAAGCCCGAGCCGGTGCGCGGCCTGTACTTCTGGGGCGGCGTGGGCCGCGGCAAGACCTTCCTGGTCGACCTGTTCTACGATGGCTTGCCGATCGAGCAGAAGTACCGCACCCACTTCCACCGTTTCATGCGCGGCGTGCACGAACGCCTGCGCGAGCATGCCGGGCAGAGCGATCCGCTGGCCAGGATCGCGCAGGAATGGCGCGCGCAGCTGCGCGTGCTGGTGCTGGACGAGTTCTTCGTCACCGACATCGGCGATGCGATGCTGCTGGCGCGGTTGCTGGAGCGCCTGTTCGCCGAGGGCATGACCCTGGTCGCCACCTCCAACACCGCGCCGCAGGACCTGTACCCCAATGGGCTGCAGCGCGAGCGCTTCCTGCCGGCGATCGCGCTGCTGCAGAAATACTGCGTGGAGTTGTACGCCGAAGGCGCCGAGGACTACCGCATGCGTGCGCTGACCCGCTCGTCGGTGTACCGCGCGCCGCTGGATGCGCAGTCCGACCCCTGGCTGGACGGGCGCTGGGGCGAGCTCAGCGGCAACACGCCGGCGCGCAGCGGCAACATCGTCATCGAGGCGCGCAAGATCGCGGTGCGCAGCCGCGGCAAGAGCATCGTCTGGTTCGACTTCGCCGCGCTGTGCGAAGGCCCGCGCGGGCCGGTGGACTACATCGAGATCGCGCACGAGTTCAACACCGTGCTGCTCGGCGGCATTCCGCACTTCGACCGCATGAACGAGGACGCGGCGCGGCGCTTCGTCAACCTGATCGACGAACTGTACGACCGCCAGGTCAACCTGGTGTGCACCGCGCAGGATCCGCCGCCGCAGCTGTACAGCGGCGAGCGCCTGGCCGGTGCGTTCGAGCGCACCGCCTCGCGCCTGATCGAGATGCAGAGCGCCGACTACCTGGCCACCGCGCACCGCGCCTGAGCGCGGTGCCGACGCCGCGCAGGCAATGCCCTTCCAGGTGCCGGTACGCCCGATGTGCGCCAGGCTTTCCCTGTGGGAGCGACTCCGGTTGGCCTCGGGCCATCAGCTGCGACGAGCGAAGCGGCAGGCAACTGGACCGGTGCGAGCTGAGATTCTTGCAATTAAATAGTGCACTATGTAAATTGCGCCCATGCCGAAAAAGCGCACCCCTGCCGAGATCCCCAGCCGCGATGCGGCGCTGCAGCTGGATCAGCAACTGTGTTTCGCGCTGTACTCGGCCAACCTGGCCATGCACAAGCTCTATCGCGGCCTGCTCAAGGAGCTGCACCTGACCTATCCGCAGTACCTGGTGATGCTGGTGCTGTGGGAGACGGACGCGCGGACGGTCGGCGCGATCGGCGAGCGCTTGTTCCTGGATTCGGCCACGCTGACCCCGCTGCTGAAGCGGCTGCAGGCGAGCGGCCTGGTGACCCGGACGCGGTCCGCCGACGACGAGCGCCAGGTCGTGGTGCGCCTGACCACGGCCGGCCGCGCATTGCGCGGCAAGGCCGGCGCGGTGCCCGAGCAGGTGGTCTGCGCGGCGGCGTGCTCGCTGCAGGACCTGCGCCAGCTCAAGCAGCAAGTGGAGACCTTGCGCGGCAACCTGGGCGGCGGCTGACGCCGTTGCCACGAAGCTGACGCCGTTCCATGACGTTTCGTTAATTAAGTCGTGTGCTATTAAATAGCTATCAATCAACCGGCGCGACGCGCCTCACCAGGAGCAACCACCATGGCCTCACCCGAACAGATCCTCTACACCGCCCATGTCACCGCGACCGGCGGCCGCGAAGGCCGCGCCGTGTCCTCCGACCAGACGCTGGACGTGAAGCTGTCCACCCCGCGCGAACTGGGCGGCGCCGGCGGCGACGGCACCAATCCGGAGCAGTTGTTCGCGGCCGGCTATTCGGCTTGCTTCATCGGCGCGATGAAGGCGGTGGCCGGGCAGCAAAAGCAGAAGTTGCCTGGCCAGATCAGCATCGAAGGCAGCGTCGGCATCGGCCAGATCCCCGACGGTTTCGGCATCGCGGTGGAACTGCGCATCGCCGTGCCGGGCATGCCGCGCGAGGAACTGCGGGCGCTGGTCGACAAGGCGCACCAGGTCTGCCCGTACTCCAACGCGACCCGCGGCAACATCGACGTGAACCTGGTCGTCCTCGACTGAGTCGCGCGTGCCGGACGCCGCGCCACGCGCGCGGCGCGGCGGAACCGGCTGCGGCATGCCCCGTGCGGTACCGCCAGCCACGTGCACGGTGCCTGCAGTGGTTAATGGACGCACGCCCGCTGGAGCGGGCGCAGCGCTGGCCAGTGCGTGCGCGCCGCCGCCGTCGGGGCCGCGGCGGCGTTCCGCTGCGTGCGTCCGGACCGTGGCGGCGGCCTGGATCGGGCATCCGGCGGCGCCGCGGCGGCAAACCGTTGCCAGGCTTGGCTTTCCATTTTTAACTACATTTAGCGTTGACGCGGCCAGGCGACCACACTATCTTGTGGTGGTCGGTTCCAGCGGCCACCAGGCCGCGGGATCAAAAGGAAAGCCGGTGCGGCGCGCGAGTGCTCAGGCCGGCGCTGCCCCGCAGCGGTAATTGGGAACGAACCCGTCACCCGCACTGGGGCACTTGCCCTGGGAAGCGACGGGCCAGGAACCGGCCACCGGCCGCGTGCCCATAAGCCCGAGACCTGCCGACAGCCGCGCGAAGCACACAGCGCGGCGCCGACCGTTGCATCTCCGGGGGGGAGAGGGTCGGTGCAACGGTGACCGCCCGCAGGCTCGCACCTGCGCCTCGCGGTCGCTGCGGCGCCGCGTCCCCACCCTGCTGATCCGGTCGGACCGCTGCCTGCGGGGGTCAGGCCGCCGGGTGCACCACGCTTGGAGACCTTCATGAGCCAGACCCACAGCCTGCCGGCCGCTTCCTCCCTCGACGACAGCGCCGCCGCCGCGACTGCCGCCGCCGCTGCGCCGCCCGACGCGGCCGCGACCCCATCCGAGCCGAGCAACGACCAGCGCGCCGTGACCTGGATCGTCAAGGACGGCGGCAACCGCCGCATGGCCTTCGACCGCTCGCGCCTGCAGCGCACCCTGGACCGGATCCACGCTGAGTTCCCGCAGCTGGACGTGGCCGACTACGAGCGCAAGGCGTTCGCCTTCGTCGAGAAGAAGGAAAGCCTGTCGGCCGACGAGATGGTCGACTACCTGATCCGCGAGGCCGAGTCGCGCGTGGACATCGCCACGCCGGAGTGGGAGTACTTCGCCGCGCGCCTGTACCTGCACCGCCTGTACAAGCGCGCCAGCAAAAACCGCTTCTACGATGCCGGCGAGAAGTACGGCTCCTACGTCGGCCTGCAGGAAAGCCTTGCCGACCGCTGCGTGTACTCGATCGACATCCTCAAAAACTACTCCAAGGACGAACTGGCCGAAGCCGGCCGGATGATCGACCCCGAGCGCGACAAGCTGTTCGCCTACAACGGCCTGTACCTGCTGGCCACGCGCTACCTGGCCACCGACAACTCGCACAAGGTCTACGAACTGCCGCAGGAGCGCTGGCTGACCATCGCGCTGTACCTGATGCAGGACGAGGGCAAGTCCGGCAAAGGCGGCCGCGAACGCCGCATGCAGCTGGTCGGCGAAGCCTACTGGGCGCTGTCCAACCTGTACATGACCGTGGCCACGCCGACCCTGGCCAACGCCGGCAAGATCGGCGGGCAGCTGTCGAGCTGCTTCATCGACACCGTCGACGACAGCCTGCAGGGCATCTACGACTCCAACACCGACGTGGCGCGCGTGTCCAAGCACGGCGGCGGCGTCGGCGCCTACCTGGGCTACGTGCGTTCGTCCGGCTCGGCGATCCGCGGGGTCAAGAACTCCAGCGGCGGCGTGGTGCCGTGGATCAAGCAGCTCAACAACACCGCCGTGTCGGTGGACCAGCTCGGCCAGCGCAAGGGCGCCATCGCCGTGTACCTGGACATCTGGCACCGCGACATCGAGGCGTTCCTGGACCTGCGCCTGAACAACGGCGACCAGCGCCTGCGCGCGCACGACGTGTTCACCGCGGTCTGCGTGCCGGACATCTTCATGGAAGCGGTGGAACGCCGCGGCGAGTGGTACCTGTTCGACCCGCACGAGGTGAAGGAGGTCAAGGGCTGGTACCTGCAGGACTTCTTCGACGAGAAGCGCGGCGAAGGCAGCTTCCGCGCCCGCTACGAGGACGTGGTCGCCGACGAGCGCATCGGCCGCAAGGTGGTCAAGGCCATCGACATGCTCAAGCGGATCATGGTCAGCCAGCTGGAGACCGGCAACCCGTTCATGTTCTATCGCGACGAAGTCAATCGCATGAACCCGAACAAGCACCAGGGCATGGTCTATTCCAGCAACCTGTGCACCGAGATCCTGCAGAACATGAGTCCGACCCGGGTCATCCAGGAGATGATCAGCGGCGACCAGATCGTGACCACCAAGCAGGCCGGCGACTTCGTCGTGTGCAACCTGTCCTCGGTGAACCTGGGCCGCGCGGTCACCGCGCAGCCGGACCTGCTCTCGCCCGACGTGCTGGAACGGCTGATCCGGGTGCAGGTGCGCATGCTCGACAACGTCATCGACCTCAACGACCTGCCGGTGCCGCAGGCCACCATCACCAACCAGAAGTACCGCGCCATCGGCCTGGGCACCTTCGGCTGGCACCACCTGCTGGCGCAGAAGGGCATCGACTGGAATTCCAGGCAGGCCGAGGACTACTGCGACGCACTGTACGAGCGCATCAACTACCTGACCATCCAGGCCAGCCTGGCGCTGGCCAAGGAGAAGGGCGCCTACAAGGTGTTCAAGGGCAGCGATTGGCAGAACGGCGAATACTTCAGCAAGCGCGGCTACGACAGCGCGCAATGGCAGGAACTGGCCGCGCAGGTGAGCATCAACGGCGTGCGCAACGCGTGGATGATCGCGGTGGCGCCGAACATGAGCACCGCGCAGATCGCCGGCTCCACCGCCTCGATCGACCCGATCTACAGCGCGTTCTACTACGAAGAGAAGAAGGACTTCCGCCGTCCTGTGGTGGCGCCGGGCCTGACCGTGGACACCTATCCGTACTACGAGAAGGGCGCCTACCGGGTCGACCAGTTCGCCAGCGTGCGCCAGAACGCGCGCCGCCAGCGCCACGTCGACCAGTCGATCAGCTTCAACTTCTACGTGCCCAGCACCATCCGTGCCAGCACCTTGCTCGACCTGCACATGACCGCGTGGAGGGAAGGCCTGAAGACCACCTACTACGTGCGTTCCAACGACATCGACATCAGCGAATGCGAGTGGTGCTCGAGCTGATCGCCACCCCGTAGCGGCGCCCGCGTCCGCATGGCCCCCCCCCCCGGGGCGCCATGCGGACGCATCGCCGTCCCGCATCGCCGTCCCGCTCGCCGGCGCCGTTCAACCGACTACCGAACCCGACCCATGGCCATCGCGCTCGACCGCATCAAGATCCTCGAACCGCTGCACCCCAACCGTTCCACCGGGATCATCAACGGCACCACCAGCGGCATCCTCAACTGGAACGACATCCCGTACCCGTCGTTCTATCGCGCCTACAAGGAGCTGTCGACCAACTTCTGGATCCCCGACGAGGTGGACATGAAGGGCGACGCCAAGCAGTACGGCGAGCTGTCGGCGCGCGAGAAGAACGCCTACGACTCGATCATCGGCCTGCTGGCCACGCTGGATTCGCCGCAGACGCGCTTCATCTACAACGTCGCCGAATACATCACCGACCCGGCCGCGCACGCCAACGCGGCGATCATCGGCCAGCAGGAAGTGATCCACAACGAAAGCTATTCCTACGTGCTGGCCTCCATCGCCGGGCTGGCCGACCAGAACCGCGTGTTCGAGATCGCGCGCACGCACCCGACCATCATCGCGCGCAACCAGCCGATCATGCAGGCCTACGACGACTTCATGCGCGAGAAGACCGCCGAGACCCTGCTGCGCTCGCTGATCCAGTCCTCGATCCTGGAAGGCATCAACTTCTATTCCGGCTTCGCCTACTTCTACAACCTGGTGCGGCAGAACCGCATGACCGGCACCGGCAAGATCATCAGCTTCATCAACCGCGACGAGCTGGCGCACACCAAGTTCATCAGCGAGCTGATCCGCGCCATCGTCGGCGAGAACGCCGCGCTGCAGACCAACGAGCTGACCGACTACGTGCACCAGGCGTTCGAGCATGCGATCCGGCTGGAGACCGAGTGGTCCTCGGAAGTGCTCGACGGCATCGAGGGCATCGACGTGGACGAGATGATCCAGTACGTGAAGTACCGCGCCAACAAGATGTCCGGCATGCTCGGCATCGAGAAGCTGTACACCGAGGCCAGCGACAACGTGATGCCGTGGATCAAGGCCTACGCGGACAACTTCACCGAGACCAAGACCGACTTCTTCGAGATGCGCAACGCCAGCTACAAGAAGACCAACTCGGACAACGGCTTCGACGATCTGTAAGCAGCAGGGATGACCAGCCATTCGGCTGGTGGAAAGCCGGGATTTTCGGGATCGGCAATTGGTGATGAGCAACAGCAACGCCGAGCCTGCTCTTCCAGCTTTCCAACAGCCGAATGGCTGGTCATCCTAATCCCGAACCCCAATCCCAGCCTCATGCGCATCCTGCTCGCCTACGCTTCGCTCAGCGGCAACACTCGCGACGTCGCCCGTCGCGTGCATGCGCAGTGCGAGGCCGCCGGGCACCAGGCGACCTGGATCCATACCGACCTGCAGACCCTGCGCGGCGCGCTTGGCGACGCGGCGCGCGCGGCCGACTTCGATCTGCACCTGCTCGGCAGCTGGACCGACAACGCCGGGCGCACCCCGGCAGAGATGAAGCGCTACATCGCCGAACTGGTCGAGGCGACCGGCAAGGCGATCGAGGTGGCGGCGTTCGGCACCGGTGAGACGCAGTGGGGGCTGGAGTACTACTGCGGCGCGGTCAAGCGCATCGCACGTTTCTTCGACAGCGCCTATCCATTGCTGGAGATCGAGCAGATGCCGCATGGCGAGCGCGACACCGCCGCGATCGACGCCTGGTGCGGGCAGGTGCTGGCGCTGCGCGCCGCGCGTGCGCTGCCGACAGGCGCCGCGCCGGCGGCCGAACCGGCCGCTGCCGAGCGCGCGTCCACCAGCGCGGCCGGGTTCGCTTCGATGGCGTTGCCGCTGCACGGCAACGGCTGACGCTGCATTTCGTCCATTCGTTCTTCCTGGCATCGCCGGCGTCGCACCATTCCGCGCCGGGCGTCCTCCGACATCAGACAAGGTCCCGCTGCATGTTCACCACCATCACCGTCGCCACCGCCGAACAGTTCGCCGACGCCATCGCCGCGCATCCGCGCGTGCTGGCCGATTTCAACAAGGACAACTGTCCCGGCTGCCGCATGCTCGACAAGTCGCTGGAGCGCTTCGCCGAGGGCGACAGCGCGCAGGGCGTGACCTTGCTCAAGGTGAAGATGGAAGACGTGGGCGAGGACTTCTTCCGCGCCCAGGGCCTGCGCCAGACGCCGACGCTGATGCTGTTCCGCCAGGGCGAGGAAGTGGCGCGGGTGCCGGGCTTCGTGCCGCCGGCCAAGATCGACGAAGCCGTGCGCACGCATCTGGGTTGAGTGCGGTCGCTGCGGCCGATGCTGTGCGTCGATCAGCCAGTCTGCGTTCGCGCCGGCGCCTGCATCGATGAGCGCGCATGAACAATCGCCTGGGCGGCGGGCCATCGGCCAATGGACGAAGCAGTGGGTTTGCGGCTCATGGCGCTGTCGCGCTGAATTCCTAGGCAACTGCCAGTCTGCTCGTTGCGCCGCGCAGCATCCTCGTGGGAGCGACTTCCCTGGCGACGGAAGTCGCTCCCACAGGATTCACTTGCAGGCCGCGGCTGCGCATCTCGGACAACGTCGGAGCCTGCCACTGGCTGTCCAACGCGTGCCGTTGCTGCGCGATCCGCTGGGCGAATCGCGCTTCACGCTTGGCGCCGCCTGGCAGTGGCAGTCGGCGTATTTCGCCGGGCCCGCCGGCGCGGTGCTCGAACTGATCGGACGCAGGCCGTTGCGGGCGCGGGCCCTCGCCGCCGGCGCGTTCTCCGCGGCCGAATCGCTGTGCGTCAGCGAGGTCGGATTGCCCAGCGCGCAGGTATCCGCGGTCGCCGCCGCGGCGCAGGAGCGGATGGGGCTGCCGCCGTTCGCGCCGGTGTCCGACGCGTTCGCGCCGCTCGGCGACCATGAAGGCTGTTGATCGTGGTCGAAACGCAGCGGCGCTGGTTTCCCGAGCAACGCCAGCGGCCGTTCGCGCAGGGAGTGGGGGTGGTCGTCGAAGGCGTGCGCGGCGGGCAGGTGTTGCGCGACGCGGCGGGATGGGAGGTAGTGTCGCAATGAGTCTGTCGGCGCAGTCCAGCGTCCGATCCGCCGTTACCCGCGCTTGCCCGCCGCATGCGCCAGCGCCAGCTGCCACAGCTGGCGCACGACCGGCATCGCCCGCGCGGTGGCCGGCAGCGCCGCCAGCGCCAGCCGCGCCAGCGGCACCCGGCCTTCGATGTCCAGGTAGCGCACGCCGAGCAGTTGCATCTGGGCGGTCGAGGCCGGCACCACCGACACGCCGAGTTCGGCGGCGACCAGGTTCACGATCGACGACATCTGCGGTGCCTCCTGGCTGATCCGCAGCTCGAAGCCGGATTGCCGGCAGGCCTCCAAAATCTCGTCGTACAGGCTGGTGCCGAAGCTGCGCGTGAACAGGATGAACGGCTCGCCAGCCAGTGCCGACAGCGGCGCGCGCCGGCGCCTGGCCAGGCGGTGCGCGGCCGGCACCGCGATCTTCATTGGTTCGTCGGGAAATTTCAGCAGCTGCAGCTCGGGCGGGGTGACCACGCCGTAGCGGATGAACGCCGCATCCAGGCGGCCCTGCACCAGCGCGGCGAGCAGGCCGGCGGTGTTGGTTTCCTCCAGCGCCAGCGCCACCGCCGGCCAGCCGCGGCGGAAGTTGCGCACCAGCGTCGGCACGATCGGGTTGAACGCGGCCGAGGCGGTGAAGCCCAGCCGCAGCACGCCGCTCTCGCCGCGTGCGGCGCGGCGGGCGGCGTCGCCGGCGCGCTCCAGGTCGGCGAGCACGCGCCTGGCCTCGACCCGGAATGCGCCGCCGGCCTCGGTGAGCTCGGCGCCGCGCGGGGTGCGCAGGAACAGCGGCGTGCCCAGTTCCTGTTCCAGCGCACGGATCTGCTGGCTCAGCGGCGGCTGCTGGATGCCCAGCTGCGCCGCGGCGCGGGTGAAATGGCCGGCCTCGGCCACGGCCAGGAAATAGCGCAGATGGCGCAGTTCCATGTCATATTCAAAAGATATGGAGAATGCCTGGATCATATATTGGACACCGGATCGGTGCAGGCAAATACTGGCCGCCCTTTTTGCTGTCCGGCACCGTGACCACTTCCATCCAATGCCCGCCGTTGCAGGCCGTGGACGATGCGCCGCTGTTGCGCATCCGCCTGGCGCTGTTCCTAGCCGGCTTCGCCACCTTCTCGCTGCTGTACAGCGTGCAGCCGTTGCTGCCGGCGTTCGCGCGCGAGTTCGGGGTCGATGCGGCGACCAGTTCGCTGCCGCTGTCGCTGGCCACCGGCGGCCTGGCGATCGCGATCTTCTGCGCCGGCGCGGTGTCGGAGAATCTGGGCCGGCGCGGGCTGATGTTCGTGTCGATCGCGCTGGCGGCCTTGCTCAACCTGCTCGCCGCCTGCCTGCTGCACTGGGGCGCGCTGGTGGTGGCGCGCGCGCTGTCCGGCGTCGCCCTGGGCGGGGTGCCGGCGGTGGCGATGGTGTACCTGGCCGAGGAATTGCCGGCGACCAGGCTCGGTGCGGCCACCGGCCTGTACGTGGCCGGCAACGCGTTCGGCGGCATGGTCGGGCGCATCGGCATGAGCGTGTTGACCGACCATTTCGACTGGCGCACCGCGCTGGCGGTGTTCTCCGGCGTCGACCTGCTGGCCGCGGTCGGCTTCGTGCTGCTGCTGCCGCCCTCGCGCCATTTCGTGCGCCGTCGCGGCATCAACCTGCGCTTCCACCTGCAGGCCTGGGACGGGCATCTGCGCGATCGCTACCTGCCGTGGCTGTTCGCGATCCCGTTCCTGGCGATGGGCGTGTTCGTGAGCGTCTACAACTACGCCGGCTTCCGCCTGGGCGGGCCGGAGTTCGGGCTCAGCCAGAGCCAGCTCGGGCTGATCTTCAGCGCCTACGTGTTCGGCATCGTGTCCTCGTCGGTGGCCGGCGCGGCCTCCGACCGCTTCGGCCGCGGCCCGGTGGTAGTGGCCGGCATCGCGGTGGCGGCGTTCGGCGTGGCGCTGACCCTGGCGCACCTGCTGGCGGTGGTCATCGCCGGCATCGTGCTGCTGACCATCGGTTTCTTCGTCGCGCATTCGGCGGCCAGCGCCTGGGTCGGCCGCCTCGGCGGGCGCAACAAAGGCCATGCCGTATCGCTGTACCTGCTGGCCTACTACAGCGGCGCCAGCCTGATCGGCTCGCTCGGCGGCGTGGCCTGGCAGCACGGCGGCTGGAACGCGCTGGCCGGCTGCTGCCTGCTGTTGCTGGGCATCGCGCTGTGCGCGGCGCAGGTGCTGCGCCGCGGCGCCGACGACAGCCGCCGGTACGGCCGCTTCGCACCGCACCCACCGCGCGGCGAATAGCCGGCGGGTACGCTGTGCGCCATCCGCCCGCGCGCTTTCCCCTTGCGCGCGCAGGCAAGGGCAACGGGCGCTTCGGCCGGCGGCCCGATCTGGCGGCCTACTGCGCGATCCGGAGCGCGATCCGATCGAGGCAGGAACGCGTTGCGAATCGGGCGGCGCAGGCAACATGCCTGTCCGCGCCGCCTCACTGCGTGGAGTAGCTCACCGACAAGGTCACGTTGGCATAGCCGCCGGTGCCGCCGAGCAGGCGCACGAAGTAGCTGTCCCCGGCCGGCAGCGCCAGCGGCACGTTCTGGGTGGCGCCGTTGCGCGCCGAGCTGTAGTCGGCGTCGCGGCCGTCCGCGCCGGGGGCGCGGGTGGCGCGGACGTACAGCTTGAGCTGGCCGCTGCCGCCCAGCGTGCGGATCTGCAGGTTGCGCGCGTTGGCCGGCACGTCCAGGCGGTACAGCAGCCCTGGTCCTGCGCTGGCCGCCAGCTTGCTCAGCGTGCCGCGGCCGATGCCGACCGCGTTGGCCTCTTCGCCGGCGCCGATGACGCCGGCGGTGCGCGCCACGGCCTTGCCGGCGTTGACGATGCCGGCACCGATGCGCAGCGTCGGCTTGACCGGAAAGACGGTGGAGGTCTGGGTCAGGATGTCGCGCATCTGCGCCGGGGTGGGGGGGGGGCGGGCGATTGGCGTTCAGTGCGGCGCTGATCGCCAGCGCCGCCACCCCGGCCACGTGCGGGGCGGCCATCGAGGCGCCGTTGTAGCCGACGTAGGCCGGTTGCCCCACGCTGTGCGCACCATTGTTGAGGGTGGACCAGATCAGGCCCGCGCGCACCCGGGTGCCGCTGGACGCATCGTTCAGGTAGACGCCGCCGCCAGGGGCCGCCAGCGTGATGGTGCCGCCGTGGTTGGAGTAGAAGGCGCGGCCGCCGGTGATGCCGGTGGCGGCCACGTTGATCACGCCCGGGCAACTGGCCGGGGTGGACGCCGCCGCGTCCGCGCTGTCGTTGCCTGCCGCCGCCGCCACGCTGCCGCGCGCGATCGCGCTGGCGATGGCCTTGGCCGTCACCGTGTCCTGCGAACAGACGCCGCCGCCGCCCAGGCTCATGTTGATGACCTCGGCCGGGTTCTGGTTGTCCGGCACGCCGTCGACGTGGCCGCCGGAGGCCCAGACGATGGCGTCGGCGATGTCGGCGGTGCTGCCGCCGCAATGGCCGAGCGCGCGGATCGGCAGGATCTTGGCCTTCGGCGCGATGCCGGCCATGCCGATGCGGTTGTTGGTCAGCATGGCGATGGTGCCGGACACGTAGGTGCCGTGCCAGGAGCTGTCGGTCTGCTCCCACTCCTGCACGCAGCCGCCGTTGGCGACCAGGAACCTGTCCTCGGTGGTCCAGTCGCCGGTGTCCCAGCCGCCGGCCGCGCGGCCGGCGATGGCGCGGCCGGAGACCAAGGCGTTGCTGATGAAGTCGTAGCCGGCATTGGCCAGCGACGTGTCCAGGTCCGGATGCGCGGTGATGCCAGTGTCGATCACCGCCACCACCACGCCGTTGCCGTCGCCCTACTGCCAGGCCGGCAGCAGGTCGATGCCGCCGCGGTTGGCGTAGCCGGTGGGCTCCGGGGCGAGGGTTTCCAGGTGCCCGTCGGGCGCGCGCAGGCGCCATTGCACGGCGAAGCCCGGATCGTTGGGCGCGGCGACCGCGCCGACCGCGTTGACGGTGGCCGGGGTGGCGCTGCGGATCGGCTTGAGCATCACGTTGGGTTCGACATGCGCCACCGACGGATCGGCCTTGAGGCTGGCCATCAGCGTTTCCAACTGGGTCTGGCTCAGTGCGCGGCTGGGCCGCACCAGGTCGGCGTCGGTGCCGAGCCGGCGCGCCCGGCGCAACGCCGGCGCGCTTTGCCGGTAGCCGCGCGGCCATGCATTCGTGGTGCTGGGGGCGGCCATGATCGTGCCGAGCTTGGCGGCGGCAGCGGCGGTGTCACGGCGCTCGCTGCTGCCGTCGCGGTAGGTCACGATCAGCCCGTCGTAGACCTTGGACTGGCCGGGCACGCCCGCGTCGAGGATGGAGAAGCGCGGCGCGGTCTGCGCGTGGGCGGTGGCCGCCAGCGCCAGGCTCAGCGACAGCAGGGTGCGAGGAAGCGAGGTGATGGTCGTCATGCGCGGATCTCGATGGGAGGGTGAGTGGGGAGCGTCGGCAGCGCGCGTCGGCGTGCCGGCGGAGGAATCGCCGCGTGCGGGGGTGCGGCCGGCGCAGCGCCGGCCGCCGCGGTCACCAACTCAAGCCGGCGCCGGCGGACACGCTTTTGTCGTTGCCGGAAAACGCGCCGCCGAGCGAGACGCTGGCGCGCTGGCCGATCGCGCGCTGATAGCCCACTGCCAACGCGCTTTCGCCGCCTTGCGAGCCGACGCCCACGCCGACGCGGTTGGCGCCGGCCAGCCCCGAGGTGTTGACCGCCATGCCGGCGTAGGCGGCGCTCATCGCGCCCATGCGCCCGATGCGCCGGTCCACGTCGTGGAAGCGGCGATCGGTGTCGTTGCGCAGCGTAGTCAGGGTGTCGTCCCAGCCCGACAGGCGGCTGTCGGTGTAGGCCCTGGCGCTGCTCAGCGTGGCGCTGTCGCCGGCCTGCATCTGGCTGACGTTCACCGCATCGGTGGCGGCGCTGCCGGCGGCCACGTTGGTGACCTGGCGTGCGTTGCCGGCGCTGCCCACCGAGACGGTGTTGGCGCGGCTGGCGCTGGAGTTGCGGCCCAGCGCCACTGCGTTGTCCGCCGAGACCGACGCACCCTGGCCCAGCGCGGTGCCGGACGCGGCGGTGACCGCGGCGCTCTCGCCGACCGCCACCGCGTTGGTGGCGCTGGCGCTGATGCTGGCGTTGGCACCGACCGCGGTGCTGCTGTCGGCGTTGACCCGCGCATTGCCGCCCAGCGCGGTGTCGTTGGGACCGAAGGCCAGCGCATTGGCGCCGACCGCGGTGCCGTTCTCGCCGTTGGCGGTGGCGCTGGCGCCGGCCGCCACTGCGTTGGTGCCCGCGCCGACGCTAGCGCCCACCGCGACGCCGCCGCCGCCCTGGGCAAGACTGCCGACGCGGGTGTCCAGTGCCGTCAACGCACCATCCAGCGCCGAAACCGCCGAACCCACATTGGCGTAGGCGCTGCCCTGGACCAGATAGGCGCCGCCGCCCATGCTGCCGTCGCTGCCCACCACGCTGCCCGCGCCCAGGATGCTGGCGATGCCGCGCAGCTGCAGGACGTTGACCGCATCGGTGTCGGCGCTGCCGGCGGCGACGTAGGTCAGCTGGCGTGCCGCGCCCTCCCTGCCGAAGGCAACGCTGTGGTCGCGGTCGGCGACCGAACCGGCACCGATGGCCACGCTGTCGGCGCCGGTCGCCGCGCTGTTGTAGCCCAGTGCGACGGTGTTGGCGGCCAGCGCGGTGGCGCCGCTGCCGACCGCGCTGGCACCGTTGCCGTTGGCGCTGGCAGTGCTGCCGAAGGCGCTGGCGTCGGCGCCATCGGCGAAGGACTGGGCGCCCACCGCCACGGCATTGCTGCGGGTGGCCAGCGCCTGCGCGCCCAGCGCCATGCTGTACAGCGCGTCGGCATGGCTGCCGAAGCCCAGCGCGGTGCCGTGGTCGGACAGCGCCCAGGCGCCGGCGCCGATGGCGATGCCGCCGTTGCCGCTGGCCTGGGCGCCGTAGCCGCTGGCGATGCTGAAGAAGCCGGACGCTTTGCTGAAACCGCCGCTGGCGATGGCGCCGGTCCCGGATGCGCCGGCCGCATAGCCGACCGCCGCGGAATGTTCGCCGGTGGCCATGGTCGAGCGCCCTAGCGCGGTGGCGGAATCGCCGGTCGCCTGCGCGGCCGCGCCGAACACCGATGCGCTCGCCCCGCTGCCCATTGCATTCCAGCCCACCACCGTGGCGTTGGCTTGGGTGGCCTGCGAGGCGGTGCCGATCGCCAGCGCGCCGAAGCCGGTGCTCCTTGCGCTTTCCGAATCGCCGAAGCCGCTGCCGAAGAAGCTGCCGCCGATCGCGATCGCCGAGGTGCCGCTGGCCACCGCGCCGTCGCCCATCGCGATGGCCGCGGGTGGAGTGGTGGCCGATGGCGATGGCGAAGGCGCCGGACGCATCGGAACGGGCGCCCATCGCCACGGCGCGCAGGCCCGCGGCCGTGGCGAAGTCGTTGCCGTGGTTCAGGCCTTCGGCCACGAAGTAACCGAGCGTGTTCTGGCTGCCGGGCTGGACCGCGTCGGGCGACGCGGCTGCGTCGGCGCTGCCGGTGTCCTCGGCATCGTTCGCGCTGGCCGAAGCGGCCAGCGGCGTCAGCGCGCCCATCGCCAACAGCAATGCGGCGGTCAACAGGGGGTAAGACGCGTGCGGCAAGATGGAAGGGTGGGCGAGCCTATGGCTCGAACGTGCGCAGACGGGGGAGACGGGCATGATCGGGTCCAGGGCGGGCGCAGGGAGCCGCGGCCGTGGGGGGGGTAAGCCCGATTAAGGCAGCAAGCCCCGGCCTGCTTCAATGCGCGAAAATTCACCCCAACCTCACGGTAGACTCACGGCCATGGCATCCCGGGTGCGACGCATGCCGCAGAATTCGCTCGCCGCCTTGGGCGCGCGGCTCTGGCGACGCTGCTTGGCATGGCTGCGCCGCGTCCCTATCGCCGATCCGGTGGATCGGCGCAACGCGCCTGCGCTGTGCAGGCGCTGTTCGTGTTCCTCGGCAGCGAGATCCCGCTCAACAAGCTCTATCACCTGCTGACCGCGCCGCAGATCCAGATGAGCCCCGGCCAACTGGCAGTGGACGTGGGCACCGACATGGCGATCCCTGGCCGCCTGGACCGGGGTGTAGATGATCCACCGCGGCCTGCTGAAGCAGGCGGCCGCCGCGTTCGTCGCGGTGGTGCTGTGTTCAGCGGTGGCTGCCAACCTGGCGTTCGGCTACCAGCTGCAGGCCTTCGATCCCTACCCGATGATGATGCTGACCCTGGCTGCGCTGGTAATCGGGCGGCGTGCGCTGTGGCTGGTATACCTGTGCATCACGCTGGTCTTCTGGCTGGGCATGGCGAGTCCGTGGGGCCAGAATCCGGACGCCGCGCGCAGTCCGTTCCAGAACCTGCCGTCGCTGGCGCTGAGCTATCTGATGATCGCCCTGGTACTCGACCGTACCGTCGCGTCGCTGCGCGAGAGCCTGTGGCGCGCGCGCCGCAACGCCGCGCGGCTGCGCGTGGGGATGCGCGAGCGCGCGCAGGCGCAGCAGCGGCTGCTGCACCTGCAGAAGATCGAGTCGGTCGGGCACCTGGCCAGCGGGGTGTCGCACGACTTCAACAACATCCTCGCCGCGATCGTCGGCTACTGCGCGCAGCGCCACCGTGTGCACGAACTGGACTTCGCGCCGCACGCCGACGCGCTGGCGATGGCCGAGGCGCTGGAGGGCATCGAACTGGCCGCGCAGCGCGGCGTGGCGATCAGCCGCAAGCTGAGCGCGCCCGAGCGCTTCGATGCGAACGAGGCCTTGCGCGGCATCCAGCCGCTGTTGCGGCAGCTGTTCGGGCCGGCGGTGCGGCTGCAACTGGAGCTGGCGCAGGAACCGATGGCGTTGTTCCTGGACCGCAGCCAGCTCGATCTGGCGATGCTCAACTTCGCCGCCAACGCGCGCGATGCGATGCCCGGCGGCGGCGGCTTCTCGGTGCGGCTGCAGCGCAACGGCGAGTCCGCGCGCATCGAGATCGCCGATACCGGCATCGGCATGAGCGCGGAGGTGCAGCGGCAGGTGTTCGAGCCGTTCTTCACCACCAAGCCGGCCGGGCAGGGCACCGGGCTGGGCCTGGCGGTGGCGTTCGAGATGGCGCGGCAGGCGCGCGGCAGCCTGGACGTGCACAGCGCGCCAGGCGCGGGTACCCGCTTCGTGCTGCGCCTGCCGCTGGCCGCCGTGCTCAGCGCTCCTGCGGCATGAACAGGTAGCCCTCGCCGCGCACCGACTTCAGCGGCAGCGGCACGCCGGTACGCTCCTGCACCTTCAGGCGCAGCCGGTGCAGCAGCGCGTCCAGCCGGTGCGGGTCGATCTCCATGCCGAGGTTGCCGCCGAGCATGCCGACCAGCGCGTCGCGGGTGACCAGCCGCCCGCGCGCGCTCCACAGGCTCTGCATCACCTTGCGCTCGGAGCCGGTCAAGGGCACGGCGTTGCCGTCGGGCGCGAACAGGCACCAGCCATCGTCCTGCAGTTGCCAATCCTCGCTCGCGGCCGGTTGCGGATAGTGCAGGCGCCGCGCCACGCTGAACAAGGTGGCGGCCAGGATCTCGATCTGCACCGGCTTGACCAGATAGGCGTCGGCGCCCTGGTTGAGGCCGCGCAACAGATCGGGGCGGTCGCCGCGTCCGCTGAGAACGATGATGCCCAACGCCGGCCGCAGCGATTGCAATTGCTCGATCAGGGTGAAGCCGTCGCCGTCCAGCGCCGTCCACAGCGCCTGGATGGTGCGCAGCGGCGTCACCGCCATGCCGTGCTGCCGCAGTCCGGGAACCAGGACCCGGTCGCGCAACAGATCGTCGTCTTCCAGCAACGCCACCCGCAGCGCGAGGTTGGCGGTTGAGGTCGGCAGGCCACTGGGATCGGAAAGTCTGCTCACGACGCGGGATCGGGTAAGAAGCGGCATTCCTCACGACTGCAGCGTGCGGTCCCGAGGATGTGCGGCGCCATGCGGCCTGCCATCGGCTCGGCTTGCGCCCCGACAGTAGTCAGTTTCCACGGCGCTTTCAATGCGCTGCGGCGCGCGTGAACGCGGCGAGTGCACGCGGCGCTTGCGTTGCCGCGACCGGCACCCAAAATAACCGGCATCGCCGCGTTCCCGGGATCCACACGCATGCCCCTGCCGACCGATGCCCTGCGCCCACCCGCGCCGCTGCCGGCGCGGGCGCACGCCGCGTTGGCCGCGGCGCGATGAACGAGCCGTTGCGGGCAGCCGATCCGCGCTGCGGCGCCGCGCCGACCGTATCGCTGGCCGAATTCCTCGCGCGCCACCGGCGCCTGTTCGTGCTGACCGGCGCCGGCTGCAGCACCGATTCGGGCATTCCCGACTACCGCGACGCCACCGGCGAGTGGAAGCGCGCGCAGCCGGTGGCCTACCAGGCGTTCATGGGCGAACCGGCCACGCGGCAGCGCTACTGGGCGCGCAGCCTGGTCGGTTGGCCACGCTTCGGCCAGGCCCGGCCCAATGCCACGCATGCCGCGCTGGCGCAGCTGGAAGCGCGCGGCCAGGTCGAGCTGCTGCTGACCCAGAACGTGGACCGCCTGCACCAGGCCGCCGGCAGCAGCGCGGTGATCGACCTGCATGGGCGCCTGGACGCGGTGCGTTGCATGGGCTGCGAACGGCGCTTGCCGCGCGCGGACTTGCAGCAGCGCCTGCTGCAGCACAATCCGCGCTGGGCGACGCTGCAGGCCGGGCAGGCGCCCGACGGCGACGCCGACCTGGAGGACGCGGACTTCGCCACCTTCGCGGTGCCGGCATGCACCCAGTGCGGCGGCGTGCTCAAGCCGGATGTGGTGTTCTTCGGCGAGAGCGTGCCGCGCGAGCGGGTGGCCGCCGCGTTCGCGCACCTGCAGCGCGCCGATGCGATGCTGGTGGTCGGCTCGTCGCTGATGGTCTATTCCGGATTCCGCTTCGTGCAGGCCGCGGCCAGGGCGGGGTTGCCGATCGCCGCGGTCAACCTGGGCCGCACCCGCGGCGACGACCTGCTGAGCCTGAAGCTGGCCCAGCCCTGCGCGCAGGCGCTGCAGTTCCTGCTGGCGCCGGCCGCCGCATAGACCCGGCGCGGTATGCGTTGCGAATCCGGGCACGAACTGATCCATCCGCAGGGTTGATCGGCAACCGCGCCAGGAGTGCAATGGCGCCTTGTCCGCCTCGCGGCGGGCGTCCCCACGGAACCCCACCTTGAGCCGTCTCTTTTCGCCCCTTGCACTGGGGCCGCTGTGGTTGTCCAATCGCATCGTCATTGCGCCGATGTGCCAATACTCCGCCGTGCAGGGCCAGGCCAGTGACTGGCATAGCATTCATCTCGGCCAGCTGGCGCAGTCCGGCGCCGGCCTGCTGATCCTGGAAGCCACCGCGGTGGAACCGCGCGGGCGCATCAGCTATGCCGACCTGGGCCTGTGGGACGACGCCACCGAAGCCGCGCTGCGCGGCATACTGGCCGTGGTGCGGCGCTGGTCGCCGATGCCGCTGGGGATCCAGCTCGGGCACGCCGGGCGCAAGGCGTCCACGCACAAGCCCTGGGACGGTGGCGGCGCGATCGCGCCGACGCAGCCGGACGGCTGGCAGACGCTGGCGCCGTCGGCACAGCCTTTCGCCGCCAACGGCGCGCCGCCGCGGGCACTGGACCTGGCCGGCATCGACGCCATCGTCGAGGCGTTCGTCGCGTCCGCGCGGCGCGCCGAGCGGCTGGGTTTCGAGCTGATCGAACTGCACGCCGCGCACGGCTATCTGCTGCACCAGTTCCTGTCGCCGCTGAGCAACCGGCGCGAGGACGACTATGGCGGCAGCCTGCACAACCGCATGCGCCTGCTGCTGCGCGTGCATGCGGCGGTGCGCGCGGGGGTGTCGGCGTCGGTCGCGGTGGGCGTGCGCATCTCCGCCACCGACTGGGTCCAGGGCGGCTGGGACGTGGCGCAGAGCGTGGTGCTGGCGCAGGCGCTGCAGGCGCAGGGCTGCGACTACCTGCACGTGTCCAGCGGCGGCCTCGACCGCCGTCAGCAGATCCCGCTGGCGGCTGGCTACCAGGTACCGCATGCCGAGGCGATCCATCGTGAAGTGGGCATGCCGGTGATCGCGGTCGGACTGATCACCGAACCGCAGCATGCCGAGGCGATCCTGGCCGGCGACCAGGCCGATGCGATCGCGCTGGCGCGCGGCATCCTCTACGATCCGCGCTGGCCGTGGCACGCCGCCGCGGCGCTGGGTGCCACGCTGAAACCGGCACCGCAGTACCTGCGTTGCGAGCCGCGTTCGGCGCGCGGCCTGTTCGCCGCGTGAGCGGTCCGCGCAGCGCCGCACGCAGCGTGGCTTCCAGCTTGCGCCGTCCAGGGAGTTGGCAATGAGCATCGGATTTCTCGGCCTGGGCACGATGGGCCAGCCGATCGCGCACAACCTGCTGCGCTTGGAAGTTGAGTCTAAGCTGTGCCTGGCCAGCGCGATCGGCACCATGGCCGAAGCGTCGGCGCTGGTGCGCGGGCACGGCGTGGAGGCGGCCGATTTCCTGGGCATGCTCGGCAGCACCGTGTTCGCCGCACCGGCCTACCAGACCTACGGCGGCATGATCGCGCAGCAGCGCTACAGCCCGGCCGGCTTCAAGACCACGCTGGGGCTCAAGGACGTGCGCCTGGCGCTGAGCGCCGGCGAGACCCGCCAGGTGCCGATGCCGCTGGCGGCGGTGCTGCGCGACCAGTTCATCGACGCGATCGCGCACGGCGACGGCGAGCTGGACTGGTCGGCGCTGGCCAAGGTCGCCGCGCGCCGCGCCGGGCAGGCCTGAGTGGGCCCCGGCGATGCCGGCACCCCGCGGGTCCCCGATGGACCCGCCAATGCGGCAGGCGCCGAGGCGTGGCGCAGACTTGCGCGCCACGCTTGAGCTTGCCGCATGCTTCCCGCTAAGAACCTGTTCACGATCTTTCCCGGGTAGTGCAAACTCTGCGGACGCGAACAAAGACGTATCCGAGTGACATGAGCCGGGAGCGGTTCGAGCAGATCCGCCCCATTCTGGAGCAGGCGCGCAAGCGTACCAAGCCACGGACCGTGGATCTGTAGGACGTGTGGTGCGCGGTGCTGTACCTGCTGCGCACCGGCTGTCAGTGGCCAGCGCTGCCCAGCGACTTCCCGAAGTGGCGCACCGTGCACTGCTACTTTGCCAAGTGGAGCGAACCAGACGATGAAGGAGTGAGCCTGCTGGAGCGGGCGCTCAAAAAATCAGGGTGGCGCGGCCCGCCAGGGACAGGGGCGCAACGCTTGCAGCACGTTCTTGATCGTGGACGCACAGAGCGTGAAGAACACGGACACGGCTGGCCAGAAGGGTTATGACGCGGGCAAGAAGGTCTCGGGGATCAAGCGTCGCATCGCCGTCGATACCCAAGGCCTGCCGCATGCGGTCGCGGTGACGACGGCGGAAGTGACCGACCGCAAAGGCGCGCTCCAATCCCTGGATCGTTGCAAGCCGAACCTGGGACACGTGCAAAGCCTGTTGTGCGATAGCGTCTATACCGCAGAACCGTTCGCCGAAGGCGTACGAGAGATCCTGGGCAAGCAAGTCACGGTGCAGATCGCCAAACGCAGCGGACTGCACACCTTCAAGGTCATGCCCAAGCGCTGGAGCGTCGAACGCAGCTTTGCGTGGCTGGAAAAGAACCGAAGGCTATGGAAGAACTGCGAGCGCAAGCTCAACACCAGCTTGCAGTTCATCCACCTGGCATGCCTGACACTACTACTCAAAAGATCGTGAACAGGTTCTAAGGTGCGGTGGCCTGCAGCGCACCACAGGAAGATGCCGTGTGCCCGAATTCGTTCGATCCCGGCGCCATGATGCCCTTCCAGCCGCCGCGCGCCGTCGCGCGCGAAGCCGTGCTTGGCCCCTAGCATCCGGACCATCCCGATCACCTGTTGTACGCGCAGATCCGCGAAGGCGTGCATGCGCTGGACGCCACCTGCGGGCGCGCGCTCGATGCGATCGGCGAGCGTATGGTCGCGCGGCTGCTGCCGTTGGCGAAGGAGTACGGGTTCGACCAGGTCGATCACGTGGTGCTGAGCCGCGAGCTGGGCGAGGTGGAGCACGGCGAGAACGTGTTCCGGGTACGCGGCGACCTGGACGACCCGGCGCACCTGCGCGCGCATCACCACGCACGAGGCGGTGGGCATGTCGGCGGCCGACTCGCTGGCACGGCTGGAAAAGGTCAACCGCCGCCTGGCGCTGCGCTTGCGCCCGGAGTGAGCGGGGAAGGCGCCCGCCGGCACCCCGCATCGCAATCCCCAATCCCCAATCCCGGCTCTTCCAATATCATTGGGCGGATGCGCGCCGATCACATCCTGACCCTGTCCTGCCCGGACCGTACCGGCATCGTCTACCGCGTCAGCGGCCTGCTGTTCGAGCACGGCTGCAACATCCTCGACGCACAGCAGTTCGGCGACGAGGAGAGCGGCCGCTTCTTCCTGCGTGTGCACTTCGACGCGCCCGCCGCCTGCACTGCCACGGCGTTGCAGGAGCATCTGGCGCCGCTCGTCGCCGACTACGCGATGGACTGGCAACTGCACGATGCGCGGCGCCGCGCGCGCCTGCTGGTGCTGGTCAGCAAGCAGGGCCATTGCCTCAACGACCTGCTGTTCCGCGCGCACAGCCGGCAACTGCGCGTGGACATCGCCGCGGTGGCGTCCAACCACGCCGATTTCGCCGCGTTGGCGCGCTCCTACGGCGTGCCGTTCCACCACCTGCCGGTCGGCGCCGCCAATCGCGCCGAGCAGGAAGCGCAGCTGCTGGCGCTGGTCGAGCGCGAGCGCATCGACCTGGTGGTGCTGGCGCGCTACATGCAGATCCTGTCGCCGGCGCTGTGCGCCGCGCTGGCCGGGCGCGCGATCAACATCCACCACAGCTTCCTACCCAGCTTCAAGGGCGCGCAGCCGTACCATCAGGCCCACGCCCGCGGGGTCAAGATCATCGGCGCCACCGCGCACTACGTCACCGGCGACCTCGACGAAGGCCCGATCATCGAACAGGACGTGGCCCGCGTGGACCATGCGATGACCCCGCGCGAGCTGGTGCGCCTGGGCAGCGACACCGAATCGCTGGTCCTGGCCCGCGCCGTGCGCCGCCACGTCGAGCATCGCATCCTGCTCAACGGGCATCGAACTGTCGTGTTTAGGTGAGTCCGGGATTGGGGATTGGCAACAGCGCGGGACATCCGCAAGCCCATGGCGGTACCGGTCGCGGCTGATGGCCCGAGGCCACCCAGAGCCGCTCCTACAAAGAACAGCACCTGGGTCGAAACTGTACCAGTCGCAGCATCGGCACATGGGGGCATCGGCGCTGCACCAGGCGCCCATGCCCGGGCAGTGCCGTTGCAAACCCCCCAATTCCGGCTCCCCCATCCCGGCCCTCCGCTGCCGCGCCGCCGCCGCGTCCCTCCATCGTCGCGTTGCGGCCGGCGTCCAGGGACTGCGCCGGATCGCGCATGCCGGTGGTACGGCACTGGGCGGTGGTGTGCCGCGGTTGACTCCGCCCGGCAGCTGCGCGCGCTTGGACAGGATCGCCGCCTCGGCCGGTGCCGGCGTGCGCATCTGCGCGAACTCCTCCGGCGGTCCGGCCAACTGCTTCGGGATCGGTTCGGCCGCATCCAGCGCAGCGACGGGAACGGCCAGGCGCAGGACGCAGACGGCGGAGACTCTCGACAGCTTCGGCATGACGCGCGCTCCTTGACGTTGCGAAGAAGCGGACCGGCGCGGCCGGAGCATCGCGGCATCGCGGCATCGCGCAGCGACGGCGGCACGTCCGCCGGACGCGGCGCCCACTCGCCGCGAAGATGCATGCCGGTTACAGCCAGGGCAGTTTGCGGGACAACGACGCAGTGCAGCAATGCGGTGGAACTGGGATGCCGCGCGCGGTTGCCGCGACGATGCCCGGCGTGCAGCACGCCGGGCATCGTCGGCTCACGCCGCTTGCGCCTGCTGCGCGCGCAGCTGCCGCGCCGCGGCCACCATCGCGTCCAGCGCGCTACGCGTTTCCGGCCAGCCGCGGGTCTTCAACCCGCAATCCGGATTGACCCACAGTTGCTGCGGATCCAGCACCGCCCGCGCCTTGTCCAGTAGTTGCAGCATCTCCTGCGTGCCGGGTACGCGCGGCGAGTGGATGTCGTATACGCCCGGGCCGATCGCGTTCGGATAGCGGAAGCGCACGAACGCATCGAGCAGTTCCATCCGTGAGCGCGAGGTCTCGATCGAGATCACGTCCGCATCCATCGCCGCCACTGCCTCGATGATGTCGTTGAACTCCGAGTAGCACATGTGGGTATGGATCTGGGTGGCGTCGCGCACCCCGGCCGCGGCGATGCGGAAGCACTGCACCGCCCAGTCCAGGTACGCCTGCCAGTCGGCGCGGCGCAGCGGCAGGCCCTCGCGGATCGCCGGCTCGTCGATCTGGATCACGCCGATGCCGGCCGCCTCCAGGTCGCGCACCTCGTCGCGCAGCGCCAGCGCGATCTGCCGACAGGTCTGCGCGCGTTCCTGGTCGTCGCGCACGAACGACCACTGCAGCACCGTCACCGGCCCGGTCAGCATGCCCTTCATCGGCTTATCGGTCAGCGACTGCGCGTACTGCGTCCAGCGCAGCGTCATCGGCGCCGGGCGCTGCACGTCGCCGAAGATGATCGGCGGCTTCACGCAGCGCGAGCCGTAGCTCTGCACCCAGCCGTGCTTGGTGAAGGCGAAGCCGTCGAGCTGCTCGCCGAAGTACTCGACCATGTCGTTGCGCTCGAACTCGCCGTGCACCAGCACGTCCAGCCCGATCTGCTCCTGCGCGCGCACGCAGCGCTCGGTCTCCGCGGCCAGGAACGCGTCGTACTCGGCGTCGCCGAGCTTGCCTGCCTTGTGCTGCGCGCGCGCCTGCCGCACCTGCGCGGTCTGCGGGAACGAGCCGATCGTGGTGGTTGGATAGGCCGGCAGCCGCAGCGCCGCCTGTTGCGCCTCGCGGCGCTGCGGATACGGCGACTGCCGGCGGCCTGCATCCTCGCCCAGCGCCGCCACCCGCCGCGCCACGTCGGGGCGATGCACGCGCGCGGACGCGCGCCGTGTCGCCAGCGCCTCGCGCGCCGCGTCCAGCTCGGCCTGCGCGTGCGGCAGTTCCTGCAGCGCATCGGCCAGCGTGCGCAGTTCCTGCAGCTTCTGTTTGGCGAAGGCCAGCCATGCGTACAGCTCGCGGTCCAACGCCTTTTCCTGTTCCAGGTCCACCGGCACGTGCAGCAGCGAGCACGATGGCGCCAGCCACAGGCGTTCGCGGCCGACATGCCCGGCCGCGTAGCGCGCCAGGGTCAGCGCGGTGTCCAGCGGCGTGCGCCACACGTTGCGGCCGTTGACCAGCCCGGCCGACAGCACGCGGTCGGCCGGCAACGCCTGCAGCACCGGGTCCAGCTGCGCCACGCCGCGCACCAGGTCCACGTGCAGGCCGTCGACCGGCAGCGCCGCCGCCAACTCCAGATTGTCGCCCAGTTCGCCGAAATACGTGGTCAGCAGCAGCTTCGGCCGCGGCGCCTGCGCCAGGAACGCGTAGGCGCGGCGGTAGGCGTCGCGCGCGGCGTCGTCCAGGTCCAGCACCAGCGCCGGCTCGTCGATCTGCACCCAACTGGCGCCGGCCGCGTCGAGCTGCTGCAGCAGCTCGGCGTAGACCGGCAGCAGGCCGTCCAACAGCGCCCAGCGATCGCTGCCGTCCACGGTCTTGGACAACAGCAGGAAGCTCACCGGCCCGATCAGCACCGGCCGCGTGGCGATGCCCAGCGCCTTGGCCTCCAGGAACTCGGCCAGCGGCTTGTCGCCGCGCAGGCGGAAATGCTGGCGCCGCGCCAGTTCCGGCACCAGGTAGTGGTAGTTGGTGTCGAACCACTTGGTCATTTCCAGCGCGTGCAGGTCCAGGCCGTCCTCCTGCGTGCCGCGCGCCATCGCGAAGTAGCCGGCCAGCGGATCGGCATCGGCCAGTGCGCGGTAGCGCTGCGGGATCGCGTCGAACAGGAACGCGGTGTCGAGCATCGCGTCGTACAGGCTGAAGTCGTTGCTGGGCGGCAGGTCCACCCCGGCCTCGACCTGCAGTCGCCAGTGCCGCTGGCGCAGCTGGCGCGCCGTGTCTTGCAGGCTTGCGCCGTCGGTGTCGCGGCGCCAGTAGCTTTCCAGCGCACGCTTGAGCTCGCGCCGCGCACCGATGCGCGGGAAGCCCAGGTTGGTCACGATCGTCATTTGCGTTTCCTCATTGCGTTCAAGGGCATTGAGGAACGAAGGAACCGCGCACCGTCCGCCCGTTTGCACGGGACGCCCGCCACGCCAGCGACCTCCGCCCCCGCGGGCGAGCCGGCGCCGCGCGGGCAGGCGGAAGCACGCAGCGCGGCGCACGGCCACGGCACGGCTTCCGGCCGCCTCCCCGCGGAAGCGCCAGGTCGAATCGGAAGACCACAGGTCCTCCGGCCGGGGCCGGTATTCGGGCTGATGGACGAGCGCACCATGCCGGCTGCGCGCCTACTGTCCGCCGCTTCCCAGGCCGGCATGCGCCGGCCCAGTGCCATTGACGGAGGTCGTTTCCATTCACCGCTGCGGGGCAGCTCCGGAATGGGCCAGGCGCTTGCGGCGCCTGGCCTTCACCGGATTCCCGTTTAAGTCCATCCCTTCATCCGAATGAAGCGATGGATACCTTCGGCCAGCGCACGATAGGCCGGATGCGGCGGTGGGTCAAGCCCACAGATGGTGATCCCGCCCGCACGGGCAGCACTTTTGCTGAAAATGCAGGGGCGCTTCGCTGGAAGACCGCAGGAGCACGTCGCCGCCGCGTTTGTCCCGCGCCATGCCGGGTTGCCGGTGCGCGCGCAGACGGAACCGCCCCGGGATACTTGGAATCTCCAACTGTTGAGAGGATGGCGTCATGAGCAAGCAGGCAGTGACGTATTGCCCGGACGTGCGGGAGCGGGCAGTTGGGCTGGTGCTGGAGCATCAAGGCGAGCACAGTTCGCCGTGGGCGGCGCTCGCGTCGATTGTCGGGAAGATCGGGAGGCCGTGCGCGGCGAGTGGGTCGAGGGGATCGCGCTGCTGCCACAGCCTCTCCGTGACGTGTCCCGACAGATCGCACAGGCGGGGGCGGCGTGTTCTCGCCTGCCCAAACTGCCCGGGCTTGGCCCGATCCTGCGCGCCACCCTGGCGGCTCGGCTTCCGGAGCTGGGCGCTGTGCATCCGCGCAAGATCGCCGCCCTGATCGGGCTGGCGCCGTTCAATCGCGCCAGCGGCCGCTGGCGCGGCCAACGCCGCATCCAGGGCGGGCGCGCCGACGTGCGCCAGGTGTTGTCCATGGCCACCTGGGCCTGGATCCGCGCCGGCTCCCCGCTGTCCCACACCTATGCGCGCCTCACCGCCGCAGGCAAGCCCGCCAAGGTCGCCATCGTCGCTGCATGCACAAATACCTGCGCTGGCTCAAGGCCATCGCACGCGATCAGGCTCCTTACGACTCTCCTGCGATCGCCTCTGCATGACAGTTGACTCCCACAAGTGCATGACCCCTGTAGGAGCGGTTTCAACCGCGAACAGGCCTTGCCGATAGATTCTGTCGCGATTGAAACCGCTCCTACAAAAAAGCGCCCGGCAGGTGCCGGGCGCTGGAGTCGAACTGCGTGCGGCTCGGCGGCCTATTTCCCGATCCAGCCTTCCAGCAGGTCGGAAAACTCGTCGGCGTGCTCTTCCTCCTGGGCCAGGATCTGCTCCAGGATGCGCTTGGTGGTGGTGTCCTTGTCGCCGACGAAGTTGATCATCTCGCGGTAGCTGTCGATGGCGATGCGCTCGGCGATCAGGTTTTCCTTGACCATGTCGCGCAGGTCCTCGCCTTCCTTGTACTCGGCGTGCGAGCGCGCGGTCAGGGTGTCGGGATTGAGGTCCGGTTCGCCGCCCAACTGCACGATGCGCTCGGCCAGCTTGTGCGCGTGTTCCTGCTCCTGCTGCGCGTGCTCCAGGAACTCGGCCTTGACCGAGTCGGCAAGCATGCCCGAGGCCATGAAATAGTGGCGGTAGTAGCGCAGCACGCACACATATTCGGTGGCCAGCGCATCGTTGAGCAGCTTGATCACCGCTTCGCGGTCGGCGCTGTAGCTCTTGGTGATCGCGCCGTCCTCGATGCTCTGGCGGGCGTTGGCGCGCAGCGTGGCGGTGTCGGTGAGGCCGCTGCTGTTCTGCAGCGGCTTGGCGTCGTTGGCTGGCTTGTTGTTGGACATGGCTGGCCGGTTCCTGTGTGGTGGGAGAAGGGAAGATCAGTCGGGAAGATGTTGCAGCACGTAGTCGGCAGCGGAGACCTTGAATTCGCCGGGCGCCTCGGCGAACAGCGCGCGCACCACGCCGTCCTCGGCGTACAGCGCGAAGCGCCGCGCCCGCACGCCCATGCCGTAGCTGCTGGCGTCCATTTCCAGGCCCAGCGCCCTGGCTAGCTCGCCGTTGCCGTCGGACAGCATCTGCAGGCCGTCGGGCACCAGCTGACTCTTGCCCCAGGCCTGCATCACGAACGGGTCGTTGACCGCCATGCAGTACACCTCGATGCCGCGCCTGCGGAAGTCCTCGAAGTGTTCCACGTAACCGGGCAGATGCTTCTCCGAACAGGTCGGGGTGAACGCGCCGGGCACCGCGAACAGCAGGGCCCGGCGGCCGTCGAACAGGCTGCGCGTGTCGACCGCTTCCACGCCTTCGCGAATGCGTTGCAGGACCACTTCGGGAATGCGTTCGCCGGGCTGGATGGGCATGTCTGGCTCCTAAGAATGAATCGAGTCTAGAAATGCGCATGGAAAGGCAACGTCAAGGCCCTTGAAATGCATGGGTCCATTCCTATCTGGCAGGCAAGGCGGCGGGTCGGACCCGCCGCCATCCACCCGCGAAGGGTCCGTCCCATTCACGTTGCAGGAGACTACGATGAGCATCGTCCGTTATCGCCAGTTGCCGGCCCAGGCCGCGTTCCAGAACGAGATCAAGCAGGTGTTCGACCGCTTCTTCGACCCCGGCGGCGGCACCGACGAGTCGGCCGTCGTCACCGCGCAGTGGGTGCCGCGCGTGGACATCAAGGAGGAGCCGGAGCGCTTCGTCCTGTATGCCGATCTGCCCGGCATCGACCCGTCCGCGATCGAGGTGTCGATGGACAAGGGCATCCTGTCGATCAAGGGTGAGCGCAAGAGCGAGGCGACCGCCGACAGCGAGCGCTTCTCGCGCATCGAGCGCCGCTACGGCAGCTTCCACCGCCGCTTCGCCCTGCCCGACAGCGCCGATCCCGACAACATTGCCGCCACCGGCCACCATGGGGTGCTGGAGGTGCACATCCCCAAGCGCCCGGCCAGCACGCCGCGCCGGATCCAGGTCGGCAGCGGGGCCACGATCGTGCAGTAGTGCCCGCCGGCGTCGCCGCGGCGATGCCGCGCCTGCGCGCCCGGCCAGTAGAATGGCCGGGCGATGGTGCAGAGCGTGCAACCGGCCCGTTGCCGCAAGGCGGCGGGCCGACTCTTTTTGAGGTGATGGATGGAATTCAAGGATTACTACGCCACCCTGGGCGTGGAACCCAGCGCGGGCGACGCCGAGATCAAGACGGCATACCGGCGGCTGGCGCGCAAGTACCATCCCGACGTCAGCAAGGAAGCCGGCGCGGAGGACAGGTTCAAGGCCATCAACGAGGCTTACGAGGCGCTGCGCGATCCACCCAAGCGCGCCGCCTACGACCAACTGCGCGCGCAGGGTTACCGGCCCGGCGAAGAGGTCCAGGCCCCGCCCGGCTACGGTGGCGGGCAGGGCTACGACTTCGAGGAAGTGTTCGGCAACGGCGGCGCCGGCGGCGGCTTCAGCGATTTCTTCGAGAGCCTGTTCGCGCGCCAGCAGCGCGCGCGCCAGGGCGCCGGTCCCGGCCCGGGCGCCGCGCCGCGCGGCGATACCCGCGCCAAGCTGGCGGTGCCGCTGGAGGCCGTGCACAGCGGCGACAGCGTGCGCATCACCATCAACGGCCGGCAGCTGGACGTGCGCGTGCCCAAGGGCGTGCGCCCCGGCCAGGTGATCCGGCTGAGCGGACAGGGCAACGGCGGCAGCAACCTGCTGCTGGAGATCGAGTACGCCGCGCACCCGCAGTTCGAGGTGGACGGGCGCAACATCCTGTACACCCTGCCGGTGACGCCATGGCAGGCGGCGCTGGGCACCAGCATCAGCGTGCCGACCCTGGGCGGCGCGGTGGAACTGAAGATCCCGCCGGATTCCGAGGCCGGGCGCAAGCTGCGCCTGCGCGGTCGCGGCCTGCCGGGTACGCCGCCGGGCGACCAGATCGTCGAACTGGAAGTGCTGGCGCCGACCCCGGAGACCGAGGCGCAGCGCAAGGCGTATCGCAACCTGGCCAAGGCGTTCGGCGAGACGGTCTGAGCAGCCGGGACTCGGGACCGAGTCCTTCTCACCCCGTCGGCCCCTCCTCACCGCTGAACACCCGCTCGATCACCTCGGACAGTTCGTCCTCGGAAAACGGCTTGGTGATGTAGGCGCGCGCGCCCTGGCGCATGCCCCACATGCGGTCGGTGTCCTGGTCCTTGGTGGTGACCAGGATCACCGGGATGTGCTGCGTGCTGGGCTCGCGGCGCAGGGTGCGGGTGGCCTGGAAACCGTTGAGGTTCGGCATCACTACGTCCATCAGTACCAGGTCCGGCAGCGCCGCCTTGGCGGCTTCCACGCCGGCCGCGCCGTCGGTGGCGGTGATCGTTGCGTGGCCCAGCTTTTCGACGATGCGCTGGATGCCCAGCAACTGCGACGGCGAGTCGTCGACGATCAGGATGCGTGCCATGCGTTTCCCCTTGGATGCCCGAGTGTAGTGGCAGTTGCGCGCGCGCGGAAAGCACTGCGCGTCACGCCGCCGGATCCAGCCGCACCACGGTGCGACCGCACGATTGCCCGGCGAGCATCGTCGCGAACACCTCGGGCAGCCCGGACAGGTCCACTTCGCGGGTGCAGATCGCCTCCAGGTGGCGCGGCTTCCAGTCGCTGCCCAGGTGCTGCCAGATCCGGTCGCGCAGGTCGCGGGCGGCGCCGGCCGAGCCGATGCCCAGCAGCGACACGCCGCGCAGGATGAACGGCATCACCGTCATGTCCAGCCCCGCGGCGGCGGCCAGCCCGGCGCTGGCAACGTTGCCGTACGGCGCGGTCTGCGCCAGCAGACTGGTCAACATCGCGCCGCCGACATTGTCCAGGCCGCCGCCGAAGCGCACCGACTCCAGCGGGCGCTGCGTCTGCAGCGCGTCGCGGCCCAGTACCCGGGTGGCGCCCAAGGCGCGCAACTGCTCGGCGCGGTCGGCCTTGCCGCTCACCGCATGCACCTCGAAGCCGGCGCGGCTGAAGATGTCGATCGCCAGCGAGCCGACCCCGCCGGTGGCGCCGGTCACGCACAGCGGGCCGTGCGCCGGGGTCTGACGGTTGTCGAGCAGGCGCAGCAGTGCCAGCGCTGCGGTGAAGCCGGCGGTGCCCAGCACCATGCTCTCGCGCAGGCTCAGCCCAGCCGGCAGCGGCACGACCCATTTCGCCTCCAGCCGCGCGTATGCGCTGTAGCCGCCGTCTCGGGTCTCGCTCAGGCCGCAGCCGGTGACCAGTACCGCATCGCCTTCCTTGAACGCCGGGTTGCTGGAGGCGACCACGTGCCCGGCCACGTCGATCCCACCCACCAGCGGGAAGCGGCGCAGGATCTTGCCCTGGCCGGTGCCGGCCAGGGCGTCCTTGAAATTCACCGACGACCAGGCGCCGCGGACCATCACTTCGCCCGGGCTGAGCTGGTCCAGCGTCACTGGCTCGACCGCGGCGCGGTGGCCCGCGGCGTCCTGGTGGATGTGGAAGGCGGGGAAGCTGGCAGGGAGCGACATGGCGGAGACCTTGGTCGACGCGAAGCAATGCACCAAGATAGCCCTTTCGAACCGTCGGATCTGCCCCATACTTGTAGAATCGGCGACTCACTTACGGTGAACGGCGCGGATCCACGCACCGCCACCTTCCCATCTTGGAGCATGCATGGCCTGGAATACACCCGGCGGCAAGGGCGGAGACGGCCCGGACAATCACGGGCGCAATCCCTGGAAGCCTCGTGAAGGCAACGGCGGCGGCAGGTGGGGCGGGATGCCCGGTCCATTGAAAGATCTGTTCGGCGGCGACGGCGGCGACATCGGCCGCTGGGTGCTGGGCGCGGTGGTGGTGTTGCTGCTGTTCAGCAGCTTCCAGCTGATCGGCGAGCAGCAGCGCGGCGTGGTGCTGCGCTTCGGCCAGTACTCGCGGATCCTGCAGCCGGGTCCGAACTTCAAGCTGCCGTGGCCGATCGAGTCGGTGCGCAAGGTCAATGCCACCGAGATCAAGACCTTCTCCAACCAGGTGCCGGTGCTGACCCGCGACGAGAACATCGTCAGCGTCTCGCTCAACGTGCAGTACCGCATCGACGACCCGCGCATGTACATGTTCGGCTCGCGCGACGCCGACCAGGTGCTGGAGCAGGCCGCGCAGAGCGCGGTGCGCGAGCAGGTCGGCCGCGCCGACCTCAACGTGGTGCTGAACAACCGCGGGCCGATGGCCACCGCCGCCCGCGATCGACTGCAGGCCGCGCTCAGCGCCTACCGCACCGGCCTGATCGTGACCGGGCTGACCCTGCCCGACGCGCGTCCGCCCGAAGAAGTGAAGCCTGCCTTCGACGAGGTCAACGGCGCGCAGCAGGTCAAGGAGCGGCTGATCAACGAGGCCCAGGCCTACGCCGCCAAGGTGGTGCCGGAGGCCCGCGGCCAGGCCGCGCGCACCCGCACCGTCGCCGAGGGCTACAAGGAAGCGGCGATCGCCCGCGCGCAGGGCGACGCCGAGCGCTTCAGCCTGCTGCAGCAGCAGTACCAGAACGCGCCGGAGGTCACCCGCAAGCGGCTGTGGCTGGAAACCGTGCAGAAGGTGCTGTCGGAGAACCGCAAGGTCGTCGGCGGCGACGGCCGCCAGCTGATCTACGTGCCGATGCCGGCCGATGGCGGCAAGAGCGCCGGCAGCGCCGCGCCGCCGCCATCCAGCAGCGGTGGCGTGCCGACGCTGCCGCAGGGCGTCCTGATGCCGTCGCTGTCCAGCAGCGCGGCCGAGAGTATCCGCAGTCCGGAGCGCACGCCGCGCCCGAGCGGCCGTGAGGAGGTGCAGCCATGAGAATGTCCCTGTGGGCGGGCGTCGCGGTGATCGTGCTGTTCGCGCTGCTCAGTTCGGTGTTCGTGGTGCGCGAGGACCAGACCGCGATGGTGCTGAACCTGGGCCGCGTGGCCCGCGCCGACCTCAAGCCGGGCCTGCACTTCAAGCTGCCGCTGGTGGAGACGGCGCGTGTGTTCGATCGCCGCTTCCAGGTGCTGGACACGCCGCCGGCGCGCTACTTCACCGCCGAGCAGAAGGATGTCAGCGTCGACTTCTTCGCGATCGGCTACATCTCCGACGTGCGCGCCTTCTACCGCGCCACCGGCGGCGACGAGAAAGTGGCCAACGCGCGCCTGGCGCCGATCATCATCGATTCGCTGCGCAACCAGATCAACGCGCGCACCCTGCAGCAGCTGGTGTCCGGCGACCGCGGCGAACTGATCGCCCAGCAGCTGAGCGCGATCAACGCCGCCGGCAAGACCCTGGGCATGCAGATCACCGACCTGCGCATCAAGCAGATCGACCTGCCCACCGACAGTCAGGTGATCACCGACGTGTACGAGCGCATGCGCGCGCAACGCAAGCAGGAGGCCAGCAAACTGCGCGCCGAGGGCGAGGAGCAGGCGCTGACCATCCGTGCCCAGGCCGACCGCCAGAGCACGGTGCTGGTCGCCGAGGCCGAGCGCGACGCGCAGAAGTTGCGCGGCGAAGGCGACGCCGGGGCCGCCAGCGTCTACGGCAAGGCCGGCTCGGCCGATCCGTCGTTCTACGCGTTCTACCGCAGTCTGGAGGCCTACCGCGGCGCGATGGCCGACGGCAACGCGGTGATCGTGCTGGACAAGAACGACCCGTTCCTGCAGTACCTCAAGAGCGAGCGCTGAGGGTGTGACTCGGCACTCGGGACTGCAGGGATGGGATCCCGGCCCAAATCGCGGTCAAGCGATTGGCGAAAAAGTGCCGCTTTCTCGAAAAAAGCTTTTTTGCAATTCCAGACCACCCGCTTTCTCTAGTAGGAAGGCCTTCAGCCCCGACGCCTTGCCGATCACGTGTCGGTGCCGAGGCCCCTCCCAAAGAAAAGCAGGAATGCGGGTGCACACCGCTTCGGTCCGGCCGCGCGGCGGCCCATCCGCCCTTTCCTGAGAACCCCCATGCACGATCTGATCGCCGCGGTGTGCCTGATCGTGATGCTCGAGGGCCTGTTCCTGCTGGTGGCGCCGGAGGCCTGGAGGCGGCTGGTGCAGCAGATGCTGGCCATGCCGGTCGCGCAGCTGCGCCTGGCCGGCGGCGTCGCCCTGGCGGTGGGGCTGCTGGCCCTGTGGTGGGTCCGCGGCTGAGCGGCGGCCGATCCGCCGTGCTTGCCCGCGTCCGCTGAACGCGCCGCCCGAGGGGGTGGTGACGGTCGCCCAAAACCCGGAGAATGCACAAAAGCCGGCCGGGCCTGCTCCATGCGAGCGTCTCGGCCGGCTTTTTCCGTGTATGGGCCTGCCGCCGCCTGGACCTTCCCCGATGGAGCGGCTGCAGCGGTGCCGGCAAGCGCCCATGCGCGGCCACCACATCCGTGCGGCCCCGATGGCCGCGCAGCAAACCAGGAGTTACCCCGTCATGGGTCAGTCAGTTGTTGTGCTCGGTGCCCAGTGGGGCGATGAAGGCAAGGGCAAGATCGTCGATCTGCTTACCGAGGAGATCGGCGCCGTCGTGCGCTTCCAGGGCGGCCACAACGCCGGCCACACCCTCGTCATCAATGGCAAGAAGACCGTGCTGCACCTGATCCCGTCCGGCATCCTGCGCGAAGACGCGCTGTGCCTGATCGGCAACGGCGTGGTGATCTCGCCGGCCGCGCTGCGCAAGGAGATCGAGGAATTGGAGACCTCCGGCGTGGAAGTGCGTTCGCGCCTGAAGATCTCCCCGGCTGCGCCGCTGATCATGCCGTACCACATCGCCCTGGACCAGGCCCGCGAGAAGGCCGCCGGCGGCAAGGCCATCGGCACCACCGGCCGCGGCATCGGCCCGGCGTACGAAGACAAGGTCGCCCGCCGCGGCATCCGCATCGCCGACCTGCACTACCCGCCGCAGTTGGAAGAGCTGCTGCGCACCGCGCTGGACTACCACAACTTCGTGCTGACCCAGTACCTGGGCGTGGACGCGGTCGATTTCCAGAAGACCTTCGACGAGGCGCTGGCCTTCGGCGAGTACGTGCAGCCGATGAAGTACGACGTGGCCGGGATCCTCCACGACTTGCGCAAGCAGGGCAAGCACGTGCTGTTCGAAGGCGCGCAGGGCGCACTGCTGGACATCGACCACGGCACCTACCCGTACGTGACCAGTTCCAACACCACCGTCGGTGGCGCGCTGGCCGGCACCGGCGTGGGCGCCGACGCCATCGACTACGTGCTGGGCATCGCCAAGGCCTACGCCACCCGCGTCGGCGGCGGCCCGTTCCCGACCGAACTGGACGATGAGATCGGCCAGGGCATCCGCGACCGCGGCGCCGAGTATGGCGCCTCCACCGGCCGCCCGCGCCGCTGCGGCTGGATGGACATCGTCGCGCTCAAGCGCGCCGTCGCCATCAACGGCATCTCCGGCCTGTGCATCACCAAGCTCGACGTGCTTGATGGCATGGAGAAACTGAAGATCTGCATCGCCTACGAATACCGCGGCAAGCGCACCGAGTACGCCCCGCTCGACGCCCAGGGCTGGGAAGAGTGCACCCCGGTGTACCTGGAGTTTCCAGGCTGGACCGAGAACACCCACGGTATCACCGTGTGGGACGAGCTGCCGCCGGCCGCGCGCGCCTACCTGCGCGCGCTGGAGGAACTGGCGGGGTGCCCGGTCTCGATCGTGTCGACGGGTCCGGATCGGGACCACACGATGGTGTTGCAGGATCCGTTTGCGTGATCCGGCGTCCCGTTCGACCATGGCCTGCATCAGCTTGTGCCTGAGTAGTCAGGCGGTGTTGTAGGCTGCCGCCGTAGGTCCAGCGCCGGGATGCCGTTCTTGTGCTGGGTGAGCACAGACATGGCTAAAAACCAGATCGGCAGCGACAGCTTGGTGTCGGCCAACAAACGTGCCGCGCGTGAGCGAGCTCTGGTGCTTGCCGCGGTTGCACTGGAACGGGTCGCGGCTGTGCAGATGGCAGCCGCGGCGATGCCCGCAGGCCGGGCACACGAAGCCTTGCGGCCCGCACTGCTGCCACAGCGCCTGCCGGCTTGGCTGCCGTAGCGCTCCAGGAACGCCGGCAGACTCAGGCGCGGCTGGAACTGAATCAGGAACTAAGGGAAGGTCTGAACAACGCCGTCAGAGGATGAGGCAATCCAAATCGGCCACGCTGACGGCACTCAGCCCTTGGTTTTCGCCGTCTCCGGCGCATTTTCGGGGTATTGCCCGGGTTACAGGCACACCCTCCCCACGACAGGCATCAACTGCTTTGGCTTCATCCACAGGTTCGACAGCGCAAATCGCATGTGGCGGAAGTGAATCAAGTCGTTCTTTGATGCGACGAAGGAGAGAAGATGACTCAAAATCTTGCGGTTGACTCATCATGGCTTCGGCTCTTGATGTATAGGCGGAATCCATCCTGCAAGTTCTATGGCTTCTTGCGGAACTGCTCCTCAAACGTCGGCTTAAATTCCGATAAGCTTGGCCCCGTACACTTCTCATCTGTACATGCCCTGATGAGCATAAGTCCAGTCGCGAACGCCCATTCCATTTGATCCCCATCGAAGACTGGCACCAACACTTCGAGGTCGCATGATCCATCCGATTTAAGCCTTGCTCGAATGCGATCCCACGAACGACCTTCCCATTGGATGCCTCGCTTATAACTTGACAGGACGAGTGTGTCGGAAGTGCCAGTTTGGACCGGCCAGCCTTTCGTAGACATCCGGACGCCATAATTGATGGCAATGACCGAGGTGTTTATGGGCAACAGCAAGCAGTACACGGATGAGTTCCGGGCCGAGGCGGTGAAGCAGGTGATCGAACGCGGCTTCACGGTGGTGGATGTGGCCTCCCGAATCGGGATTCCCAAGCACACGCTATACGGGTGGGTGCAGGCCGCCAGGAAGATGGCGCCGGCAGCCGGCGCTGCAGCGGCGTCGACCGACTCAGCGGAGATTCGCCGGCTCAAGGCCGAACTGAGGCGGGTAACCGAGGAGCGCGACATCCTAGAAAAAGCCGCCGCGTACTTTGCCAAGGGGTAAGGGCGAAGTACGCGTTCATGCGTGCGCACGTCCGGGAGTTTCGTCTGGCGACGATGTGCCGGGTGCTGGGCGTGCATCGCAGTGGTTACTAGGCCTGGCTGCGCAACGGCACCAGCGTCCGCGAACGCGAGGACCAGCGCTTGCTGGGCCTGATCAAGCACCACTGGCTGGCCAGCGGCGCGGTGTACGGCTATCGCAAGCTCACCCTGGATCTGCGTGAGGCCGGCGAGCGTTGCAGCCGTCACCGGGTGCGGCGCTTGATGAAGGCCGAAGGCTTGCGAGCGCAGGTTGGCTACGGCAGCAAGCCGCGTTAGCGGGGAGGTCCGGTCGGCGTGGTGGCGAATGTGCTCAACCGGGACTTCATTCCGCAGGCCCCGAACAAGGTCTGGGTCACGGACATCACCTATCTCCGCACCTACGAGGGCTGGCTGTTCTTGGCAGCGGTAATGGAGCTGTATTGGCGCCAGATCGTGGGTTGGGCAACCGCTTCGACAATGACCAGCGATCTGGTGCTGCAGGCACTGGTGGCAGCGGCGTGGCGGCGCAAGCCCGGTCCTGGCGTGATGGTGCACTCCGACCAGGGCTGGCAGTTCACCAGCAGCGATTGGCAGTCGTTCCTGAAGGCGCACCGGATGGTGCCGAGCATGAGCCGACGCGGGAACTGCCATGACAACGCCGTGGCCGAGAGCTTCTTCAGCGTCTTGAAGAAGGAACGTATCAAGCGTCGGATCTACCCGACACGCGCCATGGCGGCATCGGACGTGTTCGACTATATCGAGATGTTCTACAACCCGATCCGCCGGCATGGTTCCGCTGGCGGCGTGTCACCGGTAGAGTTTGAAAGGCGCTACGCGCAGAGCGGCGACTGAGTGTCTACGGAAATCTGGCCGGTCCACGTTGCCGTTGCTGCGCGTGGCCAGCAGGCTGCCGGCCAGGTACAGGTACTCGGCATGGCCGCGGCCGCGGCGCTCTTCGTACAGCAGTTGCCCGGCCCGGGTGTAGAACGCGTTCAACTGCGCGCCGGCGGCATCCAGTGCGTTCACCCGCAAGCCGTGGCCGTCGTAGCGGTAGGACGCCTTGCCCGGCACCGCGCGCAACCGAGTCCGGTAGCACTTGGCTTCGGTCCCGTAGCGATCCTTGAATTCGTTCATCGACAACCCCGACTGAAATCGCATGGCATTGATGCCCATGTCCGAACTCCACTGCGCTCGGAGGGAGCCAGTCTCCGACCACGCCTTCGCAAATCCTGCGACGACTGGTCGCTGAGGAATAGGACTAAACCAACCTGAGAGTTCCCCCGGCTCTGCCGGGGAGGCAGTAGAAGTTTGACGTATCCGGGAGTCCATCCCGGAGACTCCGCAACGTGAGCGGCCAAGCACACGAGACGGAGAAACCGAGATGGATGAGTTTGAGAGCTTAAGTCACACCGGGTGGGAGTGTCTGTACCACGTTGTGTTCATACCGAAGTGTCGCCGTAAGACACTGTATGTGGGTCTGAGGAAGCATCTAGGAGAGGTGTTCCGGCGATTGGCCGAGCAGAAGGAGAGCCGGGTCGAGGAGGGCCATCTGATGCCAGATCACGTCCATATGCTGTTGAAGATTCCGCCGAAGTAGGCGGTGTCGCAGGTGGTGGGCTATATCAAGGGCAAGAGCGCCATCCACCTAGCGCGGGTGTATGTGGAGCGGAAGCGGAACTTTGTAGGGCAGAGCTTCTGGGCGCGAGGTTACTTCGTTACGAGGGTAGGTCGGGATGAAGGGTTGATCGGGGCATACATCCAGAACCAAGAGGCGGAAGATCGGTGCTTGGACCAATTGCAGTTGCTGAGGTAGTCGGCCACCTTCAGGTGGCCCTAACAAGGGAGGCGCGTAGCGCTCCCGCAGCCGCTTTGAGCGGCTCACATCTCTAAAGCCCCCGGCTTTGCCGGGGGATATTTACTCAGGATAATTTGCTATGGGTAAGATGAAAAACTCGTGGCACAAATCGAGCCAGGCCACTGACTAAGATGCCCCTTCCTCCGCTCAGAAAATATTCCAGACATAACAATCTTTCTGTCATTTAAATCCAAGAAGGGAGATATGCCATATACCCACAGTCCATCCCGCCAGGAGGATGAGTCCGGATTGCGCCGACTCGGATAAATGACGCTTCGCTCAAAGCCAGAATAATAAAATCCAGCGACGGAAATCTCCTCTCCCTCGTATTTATTTGGATCTGATATTAATTCTGCAATCGAAACATTCCTCGTTTTGAAGGCCGCTTGAGAACAAGCTTCGGAATTAAGCCCATCACCAGGCATTATCTCGTCGCTCGCTTTAAACGAACAGCCATTCATGAGAAAAGATATTAATAAAATAGCCATTATTTTCATTATTTGCATCCTGACGCAGCTTTAGGATTGCATTTTACTGAACCACCAGCATCTCTATAATCCTTCCTAGTGGGCTCGCCTAAATCTTTTCCAATTTCCTGTTCAGCACTGGTGGCTCTGGCCTTTTCCCGGCTGACTCCTCTAGAACCATCTGGATTTATTGGCCTTTCCAATGCTTTTGCCAGCGCCTGATCACCCACACGATCATGCTCAGCAGCGTGGCTAATATCATGGCCACCATTTACTTTTGGCGATTGCACTTGGCCTGACGGTCTGATCTTAAAGCCATATGATGGATTTAAATTAACAGTTCGTGTGCTTGGGTCGTAACCAGGAGTTACGTCATTGTTAATAACGACGTAATATGTCTCGCTAGACCCTTCTAGCTGCCGCATTTCACCCCGCGTAGTCGGCGACATAACAAGAGAGACGATATATCTTTTACCATCCATCTCAGAAATACCCTTTCGATGCACATAGACCACTTCCCTGCCGTCCGGATCAGAAAATCTATATGGATTGTTGTTGGCGTACCAATACCGATTGAAATTCCCTCCAGTCGCAGAGTCCGCCGTCACCGGATCAACCGACAAGAACCGCGGTATTGCCGGATCGTAATACCGCTGCTGCATGTACACCAGCCCGGTGCCGGCGTTCATCGCATGGCCGGCGTAGCCGATGCCGTCGATGGTCTTGCCGATCGCCGCGCCGTAGGGCGCGTAGTGGGTGCGGTCGACGACCTGGCCGGCCGCGTTCGTCGTGGCCACCGGGCTGCCGAGTGCATCGGTGTGCTGGTAGGTCACGTTGCCGTTGCTGCGCGTGGCCAGCAGGCTGCCGGCCAGGTACAGGTACTCGGCATGGCCGCGGCCGCGGCGCTCTTCGTACAGCAGCTGCCCGGCCCGGGTGTAGAACGCGTTCAACTGCGCGCCGGCGGCATCCAGTGCGTTCACCCGCAAGCCGTGGCCGTCGTAGCGGTAGGACGCCTTGCCCGGCACCGCGCGCAACCGATTGCCGTAGTCGAACGTGTAGCCCTGCGCGTTCTTCTTCAGCAGGTTGCCCTGCACGTCGTAGGCCAGCCCGGCGATCGTCGCGCCGTTGCCGTCCACCACGCTGGTCAGGCGGTTGCTGGCGTCGTACCAATACCGGTGCTGGCGCACTCCTCCCAGCCGCGAGGAAGTGATGTTGTCCAGCGCGTCGTAGGTGTAGCGATGGGTCTGGTCGCCGCCGAAGCGGGGCGAGGTGGCCGCGCTCAGCCGGTCCAGGCCGTCATAGTGCATGCCCCGGGTTGCCATCGCCCTGTCGCCAAGCTCAGATAATCAGAGAATATAAACAATGCAAAGAAAAGGCACTCCGGCTATAGATCATCGGACCTGATGGAGTTAACCTTGGTCACAATAAAATCCTCTCCCTGTCTATTAGTGCTTATTGATTTAACAACTCCACTCACATTGACCTCTATCTTCATTTCATGCCCAGGCGGCCACTGGCTGTAGCCCAATCGGAGAAGCTCTTTCCCTTTAGGCGATGCCATCACTTCATCTGAAAGCTGAGCTGAAATCATTATCTTTGGATCATCACAATCATTTAATGAAATGCCATGTCGCCCAGATAAAAACATGATTCGAGCCTTTCCACTGACTGATTTGAATGGCCACTCGTCAGAATGGTACGAACATCCATTATTATTTTCGTCGTGCAACCCGCAAATGAGATGGCAATAAATGAGAAAGTCGTTATGGATATATTTCTCATAGCGCACACCTTCCAGTAGAGCAAGTAATATCTACCGATTCGTTCGCCTGTCTTTCAATTTCATTATTATTAAATCCATGCTGCCTGGTCCACAACCCCCAAGGAGAATCAACCCGTAGAGCCTTGTAGAAAGCTGCTTCCGCGCGATAGGCCCTCCTTTCCCCTTGCAAATATTCATGCTTACTTCTGGTCATGGCACCAAAGCCATTTTTAGCTCGCATTCTCTGATCATATCCATGAGAGCCTTCGTGAAGCACCCCAGCTGAAAGTGAACCCTAACCGGGGGAGTCACGGCTTGTCTCCCTTCTGCGAACGGCCCAAAAGATCGCTACAAAAAGCAGTAGCGCCAACACAAAGACAACAACAAAGGCTGCGATTGGGAGATTCTGTAAGTTAAAGCCATGGAAAAAGTGCAAATACTGTCCGCGGCTTTCATCCCAATTGGTCCAGTAAGGATATGGAGGCACTGCAATGACCAGAGCTGCAACAACCGCGATGGCCCATCTCAACCTAGGTAGCCACCTAGCTACCATGATGAAGATAAGTGTCGCCGCGATAGCAACCTCCAGATTCAAGGTCCCACCCAGCGCGAAAGCCATCACCAAGCCGGGAACAAACAGAAGGAAACTTGCCGCGACAGCAACGAGGGATCGGAGTGCTTTACTTTGCATCGTCGATGTTCTTTTGGTTGTGACTAATCCAGACATTGTTGATGTACTCACTCAATCCTGGGATGACCTGTGGAACCGCCCAGCCTTCACCGATAGAAACGGCGGTGCTATCCACAGATCCGCGTAATACATAGCCAAAGTGCAGCCCATGTCCGGGCTGGGTGACATTGATGGTCCAAGTGTGGCCATTGCGATCAATCGCGGTATAGCTCTTAACTGGGCTACCTGGATCGTGGCCCCATACAGCGCCAGACCTTGCCAACAGGCCACGTGCACCGCCAGGCGTCGCATTGTTGGGCGTTCCTGTCGGAGTGGCCGGCCTATCCTGACCCGGCGTAGGATCATTCGCTATCGCCTTCTGTACAGAACGATCAGATTTGTTATGGCGAGTACCGACACCGTAGCGATGATAGGCAGGACTCGCACGATCTTGACTTCCGGAAACACCCTGCGGGGTTGGAAATGAAATCTTCGTAGGAATCCTGCTACCTGTAACTGGAATCGTGCAAGCAGTTGTCCCGTCCTTTGACTTGCAATCGCGACCATCCGGATCTTTGAATTTATAAGGGTTATTCGCAGCATAATTGTAGCGGTTGAAGTTCCATCCGAGGACTGTATTCACCGCTACCGGATCGGCGCTGAGGAAGCAACCACACGCGGGATCGTAATACCGCTGCTGCATGTACACCAGCCCGGTGCCGGCGTCCATCGCATGGCCGGTGTAGCCGATGCCGTCGATGGTCTTGCCGATCGCCGCGCCGTAGGGCGCGTAGTGGGTGCGGTCGACGACCTGGCCGGCCGCGTTCGTCGTGGCCACCGGGCTGCCGAGCGCATCGGTGTGCTGGTAGGTCACGTTGCCGTTGCTGCGCGTGGCCAGCAGGCTGCCGGCCAGGTACAGGTACTCGGCATGGCCGCGGCCGCGGCGCTCTTCGTACAGCAGCTGCCCGGCCCGGGTGTAGAACGCGTTCAACTGCGCGCCGGCGGCATCCAGTGCGTTCACCCGCAAGCCGTGGCCGTCGTAGCGGTAGGACGCCTTGCCCGGCACCGCGCGCAACCGATTGCCGTAGTCGAACGTGTAGCCCTGCGCGTTCTTCTTCAGCAGGTTGCCCTGCACGTCGTAGGCCAGCCCGGCGATCGTCGCGCCGTTGCCGTCCACCACGCTGGTCAGGCGGTTGCTGGCGTCGTACCAATACCGGTGCTGGCGCACCCCTCCCAGCCGCGAGGAGGTGATGTTGTCCAGCGCGTCGTAGCTGTAGCGATGGGTCTGGTCGCCGCCGAAGCGGGGCGAGGTGGCCGAGCTCAGCCGGTCCAGGCCGTCATAGTGCATGCCCCGGGTATCGCCCTCGCCCTGCTGCTGATCGTAGATCGCGGTGACGTTGCCGACCTCGTCGTAGCGGTACTCGTAGGCGCTGACGTTGGCGTCGCGCACGCGCAGCGGCATCTGCCGCGCGTTCGACTCCAGGGTGTGCACCACGCCGTTGCCATAGGTGAACTGCCGCAGTGCGCCATGGGGTGCGTACTGCAAGCCGCTGGCATACAGGCCGCCGGCGGTGTCGCGGACCGAGGTCGGTTGGCCCAGCGCATTGGGCGCGTAGGTCACGCTGAGGCCGGTCGGATAGGTCTGGCTGGCCAGGTGGCCGTTGGCATCGTAGCCATAGCCGATGCTCCAGGTGTACCAGCCGGGCTGTTCGATCGACTCGCCCGTCAACAGGCGCCGCTTGTTGTAGACGTAGCGATTGATGACCCGGGCCGCGCCGCCGTCGTTCAACGTGACGATCTGCAGGGGAACACCGTCCGCCGCATACTGCCAGTCCTGGTCGCCGTTGCGATCGGGGAACCGGAGTTGCTTCAGGCGGCCCAAGGCGTCGTAGCGGCGGTCCACGCGACGGCCACTGGTGTAGGCGGCATCGCGGTCGCAGGCCGCAGGGTCCGGCAGGTTCAATCCGGCCGCCGACCACAGGACGTTGCCCACCTCGTCGTAGCCGAGCACGGTTGCGCCGGTTTCCGGCTCGATGGTCTTGCACAGCCGTTGCTGGGCGTCGTAGACGTAGCGGCGCGTCTGGGACAGCGGCGGCGGCATCCGCGGCAGCAGGAACTTGCCCGAATTGGCCAGCAGAGCGTGCGATGCGCCAAGCGGCGACAGCCCGTGGATGAAGATCGCCTGTTCCGGGTAGGCGGTGCGCAGCGCATCGCTGATCGGGATGGAGAAGCGATACGCGGTCCCGCTCGCCTCGCAGTGCGAGGCAACGGCGGGTTCGCTGGCCAGGTCGGCCCTGGCCGCGGTGGCGAACGTGCCCGTTCCCGCAGCGCCGCCCACGTACAGGTGGACGTCGATGGAAGCCGCCCAGCCGCTGGAGCATGCCCAGCCGCCGATGACATAGCGCCCGTCCGCGTGGCCGGACAAGCCGTCGATGTTGCCGCGGATGACCGATTGTGCGATGGAGAGCGATACCGTCTGGGAACTCCCGGTGTTGCCGTTGTTGTCGGTGGCCACCGCCCGAATGGTGTGGGTTCCCGGCCCGACATTGCGCCATGTGACCGTGTAGGGCGCGGAGGCCGCGGCGCCCACCGGGCGGCCGTCGGCGGAGTACTCCACCCGCGTCACGGTGCCATCGGGATCGCTGGCGTCGGCGGTCAAGGTCACGGTGGCCGGGCCGATGAAGGGCGCGCCCACGGGTGCATGCAGCTGCACCGTCGGCCGCAGATTGCCCGGCGCCACCACATGGATGGTCTGGACCGGGGTGGCCTGGGTCGTGCGCTTGTCCAGCCGCACGGCGGTCGCCCGAAACTGGTAATCGCCCGGGGCGAGGTTGGACACGGTTGTGGCGATCTGCCCGGCGCCGGAACTGCGGGCAATCACCTGGCCATTTTGATAAAGCGCGACCTCGCCGACCGGGACGATGTCCAGTGCCTCGGCGAGAACCGTGAAGGTCGCCGGCGCGGTGAAACTGGTGTTGTCGGCCGGCGATTGCATGCTGATGTAGGTCTGGGCCCACGCCGGCGCGGTGGCGCATGCGAGTAGAACGGCGCCCACCCGCAGGCACCCTCTGCGCAGCACGCGCGCCTTGTGCGTTCCTCGTGCGGGGGCGATGCTCATCCTGCGGGCCCTCCTCGATGGATCGTTTCGGGTTTGCCGAACGCGTCCCTGAGGAGGCTGGTGGAGACCCCCTCCGGCTGATCGATGCGCACCGGCCAGTCGTAGGTCGGTGTGTCGTAGGCCTGGAACCAGTGCCTCTGCTTGCGGCCCTTCGGATCGGTGATTTCGCGCTTGAAGCCGTTCAAGTAGGCGGTTCGGGTGACCAGCAGGCCCCATTCGGAATCCTGCGATACCGACGTGGGGCGGTCCAGCGCGTCATGCTCGGTCCAGGTTCCGGCGGCGGCGGCGCTGTCGCTGGACGGGTAGGACATGAACACCGTCCTGCCTTCGGCGTCGTAGCCGAACCGCTCGAAGCGCTGGGTCCCCGCCTGATCGGATGCGTCGTATTCGAGCACCAGCAACGGCCGCCACATGGCATCCAGATAAGCGACTTTGCGATGGTTGCCGGTGCTGGTGGTCTGTCGCCAATGCCCGGCACCGATGCCGTATTCCTGCGCCGGAACCTGCTCCAGCGCCTGCGTGGTCGCGTTCCATGAGACGGTGTCGCCTTCGGCATGGGTTCGCAGGGTCATCCGCCCCATCGTGTCGTAGTCGAACGTGCTGGTGGTTCCATTGACGTCGGTGGAAGAGCGGATCCAGCCGTTATCGTCGACGGTGGCGGTCTCGGCCGTGCCGGCCAGTTGATCGGCCGTCGCCGGATGCTGGATGCGCTGGGGCACGCCGCGCTTCCAGCCGGACAAGGCGGTGGTTGCGCCCTTGGCATCGGTGAACGCGGCCAGGGTGCCGTCGGGATTCCACTGCAGCTTGTGCTTCAAAGCGCCGAAAACCGATTCCTCCGACGGCAAGGCGGTGGGGCCGTACGAAGCGCTGTACATGGGCACCGATCTTGGCGCTGTCTGCGCCACCGATGCGGTCTTGCCCAACACCCACGTATTGGTTTGATCGAAATAAGCCGTGTCCTCGGTTTTGGAGTAGCCCAGCGAACTGGCGCGTTCCACGCGGAGGGGTCTGGCCAATCCATCCAGGCAATAGCGGCCGGAACCGCAGCCAGTGGCGACCTGCCACACGAAAGACGTTCCATCCTGGGTCATGGTTTTCCTGATCATGGGACGGACATGCGCGGCGGATGGTTCATCGCCGCCCGGCAGGATGCCGTACTTGGCCGGAAAGGCATGTCCGGCCACTTCTTCCTCCTGCAGGAAGTCGTTGCGCTCTTCCCGTACCACGCTGGTACCGTCGGCAGCCACGGTCCTGACGGCCAGCAGCCTGCCCTCGTTGAGCCCCCAGAGCACGCCGAATTCATAGGTTTGGTAGTGCCCGCCAGGCTGCAACACCGAGACGGTCTTGGACCGAGGGCAGGTGTCGGCGGGGCATAGTCCAGCCATAGGCTGACTGGTGCCCCACAACGGATAGGGCTTCTGCTCGTAGCCATACTTCCAGGTCATCGCTGGCGGCAGCCCCGGTCCGCTGATCGTCTTGGTTCCGAGGCTGAAGACTTCGTGGAAATTGGCGAGCAGCAACTGGTGATTGATGGTTTCCCCTGGGCCCGCCGGGCGGGGCTGGCAGTTGCTCAAGCGAACGCCGCTTCGATAATGGCGCAGATGGTCGAACGAAAATGTCCCCACCGCGGAGGACGGATGCGTCACCGTGATCGAGTACTGCCCGCTGGCGACCTCCGGGCCGCCGCAACTGGGGGGGATCGCGGCATCCCACGCCTCGTAAACGATGACCCGGCTGCCGCCATATTGATATTGCCAGCGCGACTGGTCCGGCCGCACCACAGTGGCGAGTTGTCCGTTGCCATCGTAGTGGTAGCTCCACACCCTGCCGTTGGCCGAGGCGCGGACCAATCGTTCGCCGTCATAGTCCAAGGAAATCGACCGGCCGTCGCTCGAGGCGATCGATACCGGATGGCCGTTGCCGTTGTAGCGGTAGGTCACATGGTTGCCTAACCGATCCTCGATCCGGCTGGCCAGCAGGTAGACGGTCGTCCGCGGCACACGGACCTGGTTCTTCTCAATCACGCTGCCACCGCGTTCGACCGCGACGTCGAAGGTGTATTTCGTCCCGGCCGCGGTCGTCATGACAAAACCTTCGCCGGGGTAGCCATTTGCCGTCGAACCTTTGCATTCGAACGCGTCCATTGCCGACGTGGTCCACAGATGCGCCCGCCCATTGGTGGGGGCCAGGGGCGAACCGTCGAGCAGGAGCATCTCTTGGTCGCCACGGCCGGGCACATGCACCGAATTGCCGTGCCAGACCTCGCGCCTGTTGACGCCGGACCTGACCGTGGGGTAGAACACGGCCGAACAGCGTGCCTTCGGCCGGTTCAGCACGTCCGTATTCCACTTGTAGGCGGCATCGAAGGTGCCGCTGATGGATGGAACGTCGATCTCCCAGTTTCCCAAGCCGGCGTATTCCTTGGAGAAGTCGCCCAGCGGCCTGGGTTTGACGGCAAGTCTGCGTGCCAGTTCCACAGGCAATGCATCGTTGCCTTTCAGTTGGATATCGACGTTGCGGAACGAGGTCTGGCCATCGAACAGGCTGACGCTGTCCCCCATCAGGTCATCGTCCAGAGGGGCGGTCTGCTCCGTCGCTCTGACCAGTTTCGCGTATTCCACATAGGGCTCGATCGCGCTTTGAGCCGATGCCGCAGCGACGACTGCGAACTGCGCCATCCCGGCCAGGATCGGGAGGCGAAGGGCGCACACGGATTTGCAGCAAAATTCCTTTTTCATGGCGACCCCAGTTTCGGTTTCGATCTCGGGACCCCGCCGCGCCTGGGCCCAGTGCCGCACTCTCTACCATGGGTTCAAGGGAAATTCAACAAGGCCTCGCACGCCTTGCGGCGCTGCGCCGGCACTCCATGTCGTTTGCGTCTTCTGCCTTTTCATTGCAACAAATAGGCGATCCTGTCCACGGGGCGCGGCACGGCGCTTCTTTCGGTTGATCTGGATGGATGGCGTGAGCCTGGTAGGCCATCCGAAGCGATCGGCGAGATTGCGCGGCTGTTGCGGCGGCCTGAGATCGATCGCTCAGCACAATGCCGCGCGCGTCTTCAGCAGTTCGCGCAGTTCGTACTTGTCGGTCTCGTCCAGGCCCTGCGCGCGCTGCTTGGCCTGCAGTTCCTCCAGCCGCTGCTGCAGGGTCTGCCGCTCCAGCTGCACCACCACGTCGTGCAGTTCCTGGCGCCAACTGGCGGCCTCGCCGGGAATCTCCTGCACCGCCAGCTGCTGCAGCGCGGCTAGTTCCTCGCGCTCGTGGAAGTGCTCGAGCAGCGCGCCGGTGCTGATGTCCGGGCGCGCGTGCACGATCTCCAGCAGTTCGATCATCAGCGCGATGCCCGGCAGGCGCAGGTCGGCGAACGGGTAGGGCGGGGCCAGGTCCAGCGCCAGCGCGGGTGTGTGCAGCAGGCGCATGATCGCCTCGCGCACCAGGCTGCGCTTGTGCGTCGGCCGCAGCGCGCGCGGCGGCGGTTTGGCCGGCTGCGCGGCGGCGGACGCGGCGCCGCCGATGCCGGTGATCTCGGTCAGGCGCTGGCGCATCAGGTCGCCGAAGGCGCCGTCGGGGATCTGCGCCAGCATCGGCCGCGCGCGTTCGGCCAGCCGCGCCTTGCCGTCGAGCGTGCCCAGGTTGACCTCGCGCGAGAGTTCGTCGAAGAAGAACTGCGACAGCGGCGTGGCCTGCTGCAGGCGCGCGCCGAAGCCGTCGGCGCCTTCCTTGCGCACGATGCTGTCCGGATCCTCGCCGTCGGGCAGGAACAGGAAGAACGCCTGGCGCCCGTCCTTCATCCGCGGCAGCACCGACTCCAGCGCCTTCCAGCCGGCGCGGCGGCCGGCGCCGTCGCCGTCGAAGCAGAAGAACACGTCCGGCGCGTTGCGGAACAGCAGCTCGGCATGCTCGGAGGTGGTCGCGGTGCCCAGCGTCGCCACCGCCTGGGTGACGCCGAACTGAAACAGCGACACCACGTCCATGTAGCCCTCGACCACGATCAGTCGCTCGATCTTCTGGTTGGCCTGGCGCACCTGCCACAGGCCGTACAGTTCGCGGCCCTTGTGGAACAGTGCGGTCTCCGGCGAGTTGAGGTACTTGGGGCCGTCGTCCTTGTCCATGACCCGGCCGCCGAAGGCGATGACCCGGCCGCGGCGGTCGAAGATCGGGAACATGACCCGGTCGCGGAACTTGTCGTAGACATGGCCGCGGTCGTTCTTGGAGAACAGCCCGGCGCGCTCGAGCAGCGTGTGGCGGCGCTCGTCGGTGCCCAGCGCGTCCTTCAGCGCGCTGTAGCCGTCCGGCGCATAGCCAATCTGGAAGCGCACGCGGTTGTCCGCGTCCACGCCGCGGCCGTCGAGATAGCCGCGCGCCTTGTCGCTGGATTCGAGCTGGCGCTGGAAAAACTTGGTCGCTGCGTCCAGCGCCGCGTACAGGTCGCGGTGGTCGTCGCCGGCGGCCTGCGCGGCGCCGCGCTGCTGCGCGTCGCGCGGCACTTCCATGCCGGCGCGCTTGGCCAGTTCGTCGACCGCGTCGAGGAACTCCAGGCGGTCGTAGTTCATCAGGAAGCTGATCGCGGTGCCATGCGCGCCGCAGCCGAAGCAGTGGTAGAACTGCTTGGTCGGGGACACCGTGAACGACGCCGAGCGCTCGTCGTGGAACGGGCAGCGCGCCGCATACTCCTTGCCCTGGCGCTTCAGCGGCACGCGCGCGCCGACCACCTCGACGATGTCGGTGCGGGCGAGCAGGTCGTCGATGAATGCGTCGGGGATGCGGGCCATGGGCGATAGGATGCCATGCGCCCGCGCCGCAGCCACGGGTCGCGTTGCGAAACCTGCTGTTGCGCTGTCGAGCGCGCTAGGGCTGCGGCGGAACCGCGGCGATCGCGCTGGCGTCGATCCCGGCCGCGGCCAGCTTGCGCCGCGAGCGCAGGCGTTCGTCGATCACCGCGGTGATCAGCGCGCCGACGAAGAACACCACCGTGGCGTAGTAGATCCACACCAGCAGGATCACCAGCGCGCCCATCGAGCCGTAGGCGCTGCCCGGCGCGGCGGTGGCGATGTACAGGCCGATCGCATAGCGCCCGGCCACGAACAGGCAGGCGGTGATGGCGCCGCCGATCACCGCCTGGCGCCACTCCACGCGCCGGTCCGGCAGGTAGTGGTAGAGCACGGCGAAGGCCAGGATGTAGATCGCCAGCGTCGACGTATAGCCCACCGCCGGCAGCAGCGACGGCAGGCGCGCGAAGGCGACCTGCAGCACCGTGGTGAGGATCATCGAGATCAGCAGCAAAAAGCCCAGCGCGAACACCACGCCGAAGGAGAACACGCGCTTCTTCAGCCACGCCACGATGCCTTCCAGGCGCTGCTTGTCGGTGCGGAAGATCAGGTTCAGCGCGTTCTGCAACTGCGCGAACACCGCGGTGGCGCCGACGAACAGCAGCAGCGTGCTCCACAGCCCGGCCAGCGAGCCGATGCTGGGCTGGTTCTTGGCGTTGTCGATGATGGTCTGCGCCACTTCGCGCGCGCCATGCCCGGCCAATTGCCCGATCTGCTCGATGAAGGCCTGCTGCGCCTGCGGATACAGCGAGGCGGTCAGCCACAGCAGCAGCACCAGCAGCGGCGCCAGCGACAGCAGCGCGTAGAACGACAGCGATGCGGCCTGGCTCATCACGTCGATTTCGACGAAGCGCCGCAGCAACGCCGCCGCCAGGCTCTGCTGCAGGCGGTCGAGGTGTTTGTGCAGATGGGCGGGGGAGAGCGACAGGGACATGGGGTCGGGCACGGCCTTCACAGGGCGCGGCAGGACAACTGCCGGTCCCGCGGTGCGCAGACGTGGCGCGGGCTCTGCGGTGTTGTAGCAGCCGGCCGCCAAAAGGCGGGTGAAACCCGCCGTCGCGGTCAGCCGGCTAGCTGCTGCTTGACCAGCGCCGAAACCTGGCCCATGTCGGCCTTGCCGGCCAGTGCCGGCTTCAGCGCGCTCATCAGCTTGCCCATGTCGGCCGGGCCACTGGCGCCGGTCTGCGCGATCGCGGCCTGGATCGCGGCGACGATCTCGCCCTCGCCGAGCTTGGCCGGCAGATAGTGTTCGATCACCACGATCTCCTCGCGCTCGATCGCCGCCAGGTCCTCGCGGCCGGCCGCCTCGTACTGGCTCACCGAGTCCTTGCGCTGCTTGACCATCTTGTCCATCGCCGCCAGCACCGCGGCGTCGTCCATCTCCACGCGCTCGTCCACTTCCTTCTGCTTGATCGCGGCGTTGATCAGCCGGATCACGCCCAGGCTGTGCTTGTCGCCGGACTTCATCGCGGCCTTCATGTCGTCGGTGAGCTGCTGCTTGAGGGGCATGGGGGGCTCCAGGGGGAAAGGAAGGAACGGGGGGCATTCTGGCTAGGCGCTGCGCCGCATCGGCCCCGGCGCGGCAGCGGTGGAACGGGACACACAAAAGCCGGCCACGCTTGCGCGTGCCGGCTTCGTGGGCTTACCGCAGCGGATGCCGAAATCGGCACATCCTGCTACCGCAAACCGTGATCCTCAGTACAGACGCTGGCGCTTGGTGACGTCGCGAGACGTGCGGCGCAGCTGCCGCTTCACCGCGGCGGCGGCCTTGCGCTTGCGTTCCTGGGTCGGCTTTTCGTAGAACTCGCGCTTGCGGGTTTCGGCCAGCACGCCGGCCTTTTCGCAGGTGCGCTTGAAGCGACGGAGCGCAAACTCGAAGGGCTCGTTCTCGCGGACTTTGACGCTGGGCATGGAATCTCCGGGACACAAGGGTGACCGGGTCACGCCCGGCGAGCCGCACATTATAGCGACGGATTTCCTGGCTGCAAGCAGGGCGTTTGCCTGCCGCCGATTCGGCCCCACAATGGCAGCCATGAGAGTCCTCGGCATCGAATCCAGCTGCGACGAAACCGGCGTCGCCGTCTACGACACCGCCCTGTCCGGCGCGGCCGCGCTGCGCGCGCACGGGCTGTACAGCCAGATCGCGCTGCACGCCGAATACGGCGGGGTGGTGCCGGAACTGGCCAGCCGCGACCACGTGCGCAAGCTGTTGCCGCTGATCCGCCAGACCCTGGCCGAGGCCGGGCTGGGCGTGCGCGACCTGGACGGGGTGGCCTATACCGCCGGCCCGGGCCTGGTCGGCGCGCTGCTGGTCGGCGCCGGCGTCGCCCGCGCGCTGGCCTGGGCGCTGGAGGTGCCGGCGATCGGCGTCCACCACATGGAAGGCCACCTGCTGGCGCCGCTGATGGAGGATCCGGATCCGGTGCACGGCGTGCCGGCGCCGCCGTTCGTGGCGCTGCTGGTGTCCGGCGGGCATACCCAGCTGATCGCGGTGGAGGCGATCGGCCAGTACCGGCTGCTCGGCGAGACCCTGGACGACGCCGCCGGCGAGGCCTTCGACAAGACCGCCAAGATGATGCGCCTGCCGTACCCCGGCGGCCCGCAGCTGGCCGCGCTGGCCGCGCAGGGCACGCCGGGGCGGTTCCGTTTCGCGCGGCCGATGACCGACCGTCCCGGGCTGGACTTCAGTTTCTCCGGGCTCAAGACCCAGGTGCTGCTGGCCTGGCGCGGCAGCGACCAGAGCGAGGGCACGCGCGCCGACATCGCCCGCGGCTTCGAGGACGCGGTGGTGGAGACGCTGGCGATCAAGTGCGAGCGCGCGCTGCAGGCGGCCGGCAGCGGCACCCTGGTGGTCGCCGGCGGCGTCGGCGCCAACCTGCGCCTGCGCGCCAGGCTGCAGGCGATGGCGCAGGCGCGCGGCGGCCGCGCCTGCTTCCCGCGCCCGGCGCTGTGCACCGACAACGGCGCGATGATCGCCTTCGCCGGCGCGCTGCGCCTGCAGGCCGGCCAGCGCAGCGGCGCGGCGGTGCGGGTGACGCCGCGGTGGGACATGGCTTTGCTGCCGCCGTTGGCGGCGCGGGACTCGGGACCCGGGACCCGGGACCCGGTACAGCCTTCGACTCCCGCGTTTCCGAGTCCCGAGTCCCCTGTCCCGAGTCCCGAACATGGATAAAGTTTTCATCGAAGGTCTCGAAATCGACGCGCTGATCGGCATCTACGATTGGGAGCGGCGCATCCGGCAGACGCTGCGCCTCGATTTGGAGATGGGCTTCGACAACCGCGTGCCGGCGGCCAGTGACGACATCGCCGATACGCTCAACTACAAGGCGGTTAGCAAGCGCCTGGTGGAACTGGTCGAGCAATCCGAGTTCGGCCTGGTGGAGACGCTGGCCGAGCGCTGCGCGGCCGCGGTGCTGGCCGAGTTTCACGTGCGCTGGCTGCGCTTGAAGTTGAGCAAGCCGGGCGCGGTGCGTGGCGCGCAGGCGGTGGGCGTGATCATCGAACGCAGCCGCGACGCCCGCTGAGCGCGGCCCGCCGCGGCATCGCCGCCGCCGCTTGACGCTCATTCCGGTTACGGGCATGTTGCTGTGCAACGCAACACTTGGCCGCTCGCGCTCGGTGGCGTACACCGACGGGGCACGATGGACTGGAGCAAGTACCGCACGGCCACCTACGACGAGCTGATCCAGGCCGATGGCCAGCCGCGTCCCGCCGCCCGCCGGGTCATCGAATACCTGTCCAGCCTGTCCGGCCGCGAATTGTCCGAGCGCCAGCTCGCCGCCGATGTCGCCGCACGGGTCATGGGCATCACCTTCACCGTCTATTCCGACGGCCGCAACGTCGACCGCACGCTGCCGTTCGACCTGATCCCGCGGGTGATCCCGCTGCGCGAATGGCAGCGCACCGAGGCCGGGCTGAAGCAGCGCATGCGCGCGCTCAACCTGTTCATCGGCGATGTCTACGGCGCACAGCGCATCGTCAAGGACAAGGTGTTCCCGGCGATGCTGCTGGAGCATTCGGTGAACTTCCGTCCGCAGTGCGTCGGCGTCACCCCGGCCCTGGGCGTGTGGGCGCATATCTGCGGCTCGGACCTGGTGCGCGACGCCGACGGCACGCTGTACGCACTGGAGGACAACCTGCGCATTCCCAGCGGCGTGTCGTACATGCTGGAAAACCGCATGGTCGCCAAGCGGGTGTTTCCCGAGCTGTTCGAGACCAGCGCGATCCTGCCGGTGGACGAGTATCCGGCGCAGCTGTACGACACGCTGGCCGCACTGTCGCCGCGCCCGGGCGCCCAGCCGGTGATCGCGTTGCTGACCCCGGGCATCTTCAACAGCGCCTATTTCGAGCACGCCTACCTGGCGCAGGCGATGGGCATCGAGCTGGTCGAGGGCGACGACCTGTTCGTGGCCGACGACGACTGCACCTACATGCGCACCATCTACGGGCCGCGCCGGGTCGACGTGATCTATCGCCGGGTCGACGACCTGTTCATCGACCCGGAAGTGTTCCACCCCGATTCGGTGCTCGGCGTGCCCGGGCTGATCCGCAGCTGGCGCGCCGGCAAGGTGGCGCTGGCCAATGCGCCCGGCGCCGGCGTGGCCGACGACAAGGTGGTGTTCGCCTACGTGCCGAAGATGATCCGCTACTACCTGGACGAGGAGCCGATCCTGCCCAACGTGCCCAGCTACCTGTGCCACGACGACAAGGACCGCCAGTACGTGCTCGAGCACCTCGACCAGCTGGTGGTGAAGCCGGCCAACGAATCCGGCGGCTACGGCATGCTGATCGGGCCGCGCTCGACCGAGCGCCAGCGCGAAGAGTTCCGCGGCCTGATCCAGGCCGATCCGCGCAACTACATGGCGCAGCCGACGCTGGGCCTGTCCACCGCGCCGATCGTGACCGAGACCGGGCCGTCGCCGCGGCACCTGGACCTGCGCCCGTTCATCCTGTCGCGCGAGGACGTCTACGTCACCACCGGCGGGCTGACCCGGGTGGCGATGGAGGAAGGTTCGCTGGTGGTCAATTCCTCGCAGGGCGGCGGCGCCAAGGACACCTGGGTTGTGGACCTGGACGAGGAGTTCGACTGATGCTGTCCCGCGTCGCCGACAACCTCTACTGGTTCAGCCGCTACGTGCGCCGCGCCGAGACCACCGCGCGGCTGGTCGGCGTGGGCAGCCTGCTGCAGTTGGACCTGCCGCGCTCGGTGCGCTTCGCCTGGCGGCCGATGATCGACACGGTCGGCGCCGGCGAGATCTTCAACATCTGGTTCCCGCATGCCGGCGACGATGTCGGCGACACCGACGTGGTGCGCTTCCTGCTGCTCGACGAACGCAATCCGTCCTCGCTGCGCAGCTCGGCGCGGCAGGCGCGCGAACTGCTGCGCGGCATCCGCGACACGCTGCCGCAGGAAGTGTGGGAGGCGGTCAACGACCTGCACCTGTACATCGACGCCAATGGCGAGCGCAGCGTCGGCCGCCGCTACCGGATGGAATTCCTGGGCCACGTCACCGACGCCTGCCTGAAGGTGTCCGGCCTGCTGACCGCCAACGTCAGCCGCGACATCGGCTTCCAGTTCCTGCGCCTGGGCACGGCGATCGAGCAGGCCGACATGACCACGCGCATCATCGATGCCGGCGCCTCGGGCCTGATCACCCCGCGCAAGGCCGACGACCTGGAGGCGTACCAGAACATGCAGTGGATGAGCGTGCTGCGCGCGCTGGCCGCCTATCAGATGTACCGGCGCCACGTGCGCCAGCGCGTCACCGGCGAGCACGCGCTGCGCTTCTTGCTGCAGCACCACGATTTCCCGCGCAGCGTGCATTTCTGCCTGAGCCGCGCCCAGCACATCCTGCCGACGATGCCGCCGCGGCCGAGCGTGGAGCGCGCGCTGATGCGGATCAACGGACTGGTGCGCAATGCCGACCCGGCGCATCTGGCGCGGCACAATCCGGCCGGGTTCATGGACGAGATCCAGACCCACCTCGGCTACCTGCATACTGCGATCGCCGAGGCCTACTTCAGTTCGTAGCGCGACCCGGACGCCGTGGCCGTCGCCACGGCGTCCGGGTCGCGGTGGAGCAACGCACCGGGCCGTCGCCAGAAGGGTGAGGCGCAATGGCCTGCGCCCCGGCCGGGCGTCTTGCCGCGGCCGCCGGTTGGCGCGGCGCTATCCTCATGACGGGCTGCGGTTCACGCTGCCGCCATTGGCCGGGCGGCACGGTGCGGCGGCAGGGGAAGCGCCGGCGGCGGCGCGCGGGCGCTGGTAGACAGTTTCCTGATGAGGCCAGGCCGGTCCCGGCATTTGCCCCTTCTGCTGGCCGGAGAGCTAGAATCGACGGCCATGTAAACGTTTTCTCAAGGACCCCATGGCTTCGGATCGCATCGAATCGCTCATCGCCCGCATGACCGTCGAAGAGAAGGTCGGCCAGCTCGGCGTCTTCGCCGACATGGTGCGCCCGTTCGCGCCGGACGTGAATCCGGAGGCGAACGTCAGCAATGCCGACGAGGTGCTGCAGCAGGTGCGCGCCGGCCTGGTCGGTTCGCTGTTCAACGGCGTGGGCGCCGAGCTGGGGCGGCGCATCCAGCAGGTGGCGCTGCAGGAGAGCCGGCTGGGCATTCCGGTGATCCTGGCCGCGGACGTGATCCACGGCATGCGCACCGTGTTCCCGATCCCACTGGGCGAGGCCGCCAGCTTCGAGCCGGACCTGGCCGAGCGCACAGCGCGCGCCACCGCGATCGAGGCCACCGCCGCCGGCATCCACTGGACCTATGCGCCGGCGGTGGACATCGCCCGCGACCAGCGCTGGGGCCGCGGCGCCGAGGGCGCCGGCGAGGACGTGGTGCTGGGCTGCGCGTTCGCCGCCGCGCGCGTGCGCGGCTTCCACGGCCCGGACCTGCGCGCGCACGACGCGCTGCTGGCCACGCCCAAGCACTTCGCCGCGTACGGCGCGGTCGCCGCGGGCATGGAATACAACAGCGTGGACCTCGCCCCGCAGACCCTGCGCGACGTGCACCTGCCACCTTTCCAGGCCGCATTCGGCGCCGGCGCGCTGAGCGTGATGACCTCGTTCAACGACATCAACGGCGTGCCGGCCAGCGCCAACCATGAACTGCTGACCGAGATCCTGCGCGGCGAATGGAAGTTTCCCGGCGTGGTCGTTTCCGACTACACCGCCGACATGGAACTGATTGCGCACGGCTATGCGGCCGACGCGCGCGATGCGACCAGGAAGGCGTTCCTGGCCGGCATGGACATGAGCATGCAGAGCGGCTTCTACGCCGCGCACCTGCCCTCGCTGGTGGCCGACGGCGAAGTGCCGGTGACCGCGCTGGACGAAGCGGTGCGGCGGGTGCTGGCGCTGAAGGACGCCATCGGCCTGTTCGACGATCCGTACCGCTCGCTGGACCCGCAACGCGAGGCCGACCAGGCGCACATCGCCGCGCACGATGCGCTGTCGCGCGAGGCGGCGCGGCGCTCGATCGTGCTGCTGAAGAACGATGGCGCGGTGCTGCCGCTGCGCAAGCGCGGGCAGAAGATCGCGCTGATCGGGCCGTTCGCGCAGGACCGCGAGAACATCGAGGGCTGCTGGACGCTGTTCGGCGACACCACCCGCTACGTGACCCTGGAGGCCGGGGTGCGCGCGGCGCTGGACGCGGCCGGCGCGCTGACCGTGGCGCCGGGTTGCGCGCTGGAAGCGCCGCTGGACGGCGGCATCGAGGCCGCGGTGGCCGCCGCGCGCGGCGCCGACGTGGCCGTGCTGGCGCTGGGCGAACCGCAGCGCTACAGCGGCGAGGCGCAGTCGCGCACGCAGATCGTGCTGCCGCCGGCACAGCAGGCGCTGGCCGAGGCGGTCGCCGCCAGCGGCACGCCGCTGGTGGTGCTGCTGCGCAACGGCCGCGCGCTGGCGCTGCAGGGCGCGGTGCGCGACGCGGCGGCGATCGCGGTGACCTGGTACCTGGGCACGCAGACCGGCCCGGCGGTAGCCGACGTGTTGTTCGGCGACTACAATCCGTCGGCGCGGCTGCCGGTCAGCTTCCCGCTCGACCCGGGCCAGCAGCCGTACTTCTACAACCACCCGCGCACCGGCCGGCCGGAACTGCCGACGATGAGCGAGTTCAAGGCGCGCTGGCGCGAGATCCCGAATGCGCCGCTGTATCCGTTCGGCCATGGCCTGAGCTACACCCGCTTCGCCTACGGCGCGCCGCGGCTGGACCGCACCCGGCTGGGCTGGGACGACACGCTGACGGTGACCGCCCGCATCGACAACGTCGGCGATCGCGCCGGCGAGGAGGTGGTGCAGCTGTACCTGCACGACCGCGTCGCCAGCCGGGTGCGCCCGGTGCGCGAACTGAAGGGCTTCCGCAAGGTGTGGCTGGCGCCAGGACAGGGCATGGACGTGGTGTTCACCCTGAACCGCCGCACGCTGGCCTTCAGCAGCCGCGACGGTCGCTTCGAGGCCGAGCCGGGAATGTTCGACCTGTGGGTGTGCGCCTCCTCGGCCAGCGGCGAGCCGGTCGGCTTCGAGCTGCTGGCGCAGGCCTAGCGCGCCATCCGTGCCGGGCAGGCCGCGCCCCGGGCCGGTGGTCTGGGTGCGCGCCGTGCCCGGCGCCCGTCTGCCCGAGCGCGCGCGGCGCAACCTGCATGGGATGGATGTCACGCGTTGTCTCCGCTTGCAATGGCGGCGCGTGACTGCGGCCACGGCTTGGCCGTTGTATGCTTGCCGTCCACACCCAGTTTGCTAGGTTCGGCCTTCGACCCCATCCGATAGGTGCACGTCATGAAACGTTCTCCCCTGGGTTTGGCTTGCGCGTTGGCAATGGGCCTGGCGCTGTCCGCGGCGCAGGCGGCGCCGGCGACCAAGACCGCGGAACGGCGCGGCGACTGGCCGTTCTCGGCGACCCCGTTCGCCACTTTCAACGAACCCTGGGCGATGAGTTTCCTGCCCGACGGCAGCGCCCTGATCAGCGAGAAGGGCGGCACGTTGAAGCGCTTCGACCCAGCCAGCGGCCGTACCGGCGCGGTGGGCGGCGTGCCCGCGGTCGCCTACGGCGGCCAGGGCGGCCTGGGCGACGTGCTGCCGCATCCGGGGTTCGCGCAGAACGGTTGGGTGTACCTGAGCTATGCCGAGGCCGGCAGCGGCGATACCCGCGGCGGCGCGGTGGCGCGCGCCAAGCTGACCCTGGACGGCAACGGCGGCGGCGCCTTGTCGCAGATGAAGGTGATCTGGCGTCAGCAGCCCAAGGTCTCCGGCAATGGCCACTATGGCCACCGCCTGGCATTCGGGCCCGACGGCAAGCTGTGGATCAGTTCCAGCGAGCGGCAGAAGTTCGATCCGGCGCAGGACATGAGCGGCAACCTGGGCAAGATCGTGCGCCTCAACGCCGATGGCAGCGTGCCGGCCGACAACCCGTTCGCGCGCCGCGGCGGCGTCGCCGCGCAGGTGTGGTCGCTCGGCCACCGCAATGTACTCGGCCTGGCCTTCGACGCCAACGGCCTGCTGTGGGAGCACGAGATGGGTCCGGCCGGCGGCGACGAGCTGAACCTGATCCAGCGCGGCGCCAATTATGGCTACCCGATCGTCTCCAATGGCGATCACTACGACGGGCGGCCGATCCCCGACCACGACACGCGTCCGGAATTCGCCGCGCCCAAGGTCAGCTGGACGCCGGTGATCTCGCCGGCCGGCTTCGTGATCTACAGCGGCGGCAAATTTCCGCAGTGGCGCGGCAACGGCTTCATCGGTGGCTTGTCGTCGCAGTCGCTGGTGCGGATCGAGTTCAATGGCGAGAACGCGCGCGAAGCGGCGCGCTATGACATGGGCAAGCGTATCCGCGAAGTGGAGCAGGGGCCGGACGGCGCGCTGTGGCTGCTGGAAGACGGCAATGGCGGGCGCCTGCTGAAGCTGCAGCCGCTGGAGGGCTGAGCCTGCGCGATCGGATCGAAGGCGCGCCGGCGGCTCGGCGCGCCGACGGCTCGTACGAAGCTGGTCGCGGCTGGAGCGCGGCTCCTACACGAGATTGGACCGATCAGCCCAAGTTCCCCTGCGCCAAGCACCTTGTAGGAGAGACTTCAGTCCCGACCAGAGGTGTCCGCAATGGTCGGGAGCGAAATCTCCGGCAACCAACACCAGCTTGAATCCAGCGCGAGCCTGAACCCAGCGCGATGTCCGGCCATTCGAATGGCATCCTTGGTAATCCGAAGGCGCGCGCCGGCGCATGCGCTAGGGCGGCAGCTGCGGTCCCCGGCGATGCAGGACCTCAGTCCTGACCCGCCCGCTCCCACGCCCGCCGCGCCGCGTGGCGCGCCTTGCTCCAGCTCAGCGTCTGCGAGCCCTTGGTGCTGTCCCAGTCGCGGTGCAGTTCGGCTTCGACCTGTTCGTAGGCGCGGTTGACGTTGCGCACGCGCGCCTCGTGCCCGGCGTGATACGCCGGTTCGTAGTCCTCGAAGCGCTCGCCTTCGCTGTAGTAGGGTTCTTCGATAAAGCGCTCGCGCCAATACTGCGAGACGAGGCGGCGGTCGTCGTCGTTGGGTTCGCGGCCGGGAATCTGGTATGGAACGCTCATGCGCGTTTCCCGTGTGGATGTAGTTGCGACCTTAGCGGCGGCGCCGTTAATGCCGTTCCAGCATTGCGTGATCGGTGCATGAAGCGGCAGGCCGGCCGGGTTCGGCCGGCGCCGCGCCGGGCGCGTCCGCGGCGCATGGCGGCCGGCGCTACGCCGCAGGCGTGCGCGGGAAGCGGTAGAACAGCGCCCCGACCAGCAGCGCCGCGCCCACCGCGGCCAGGTTCTGCCAGCTGGCGCTGAGCAGCAGCGCCGATGCGAGCAGCAGCGCCGCCAGCGGAATCAGCGGGCCGCCCGGCAGTTGCAGCGCGCCGGAGCGGTCGCGATAGCGCCGCGCCAGCACCAGCACCGCCGCGGCCGTGCCGATGTAGGCGAGCAGGCGGGTGACCATCGACAGCAGCGCCAACTGCACGAACGAGCCGGACAGCGCCAGGGCCAGCGACAGTACGCCCTGCAGCACGATCGCCGCGGCCGGGGTACGGAAGTGCGGATGCACCTGCGCCAGGAACGCCGGGCCGTAGCCGTCCTGCGCGAGCGCGAACAGGAAGCGCGGCCCGAGCATTACTGTGTTGCTGGTGGTGCCGAGGATGGAGATGGTGGCGCCGACGGTGAGGACCAGCGCCAGCGCCTCGCCGCCGAAGCCGCTGGCGGCGTCGGCCAGCGGCGTCGCCGACTGCGCCACGTTCGCCAGAGTGCCCTGCGCGACCACCTGCACCGCGGCGTAGATCAGGGTGACGGTGACGATCATCGTGATCAGCGCGAACGGCACGTCGCGGCGCGGATTGCAGTACTCGCCGGCGGCGGCGGGGATGTTCTCGAAGCCGGCGTAGGCGAACAGCAACAGCAGCGCCGCTTCGCCCATGTTGCCGACGTCGCCCGGGTCCGGCACCTGGCCGGAGAATGCCCACGACCAGTCCACGTAGAACAGGCCGATGGCCACGAACAGCAGCAGCGGCACCAGCTTGCCGATCACCAGCGCCACCCCGGTGCGCGCGGCCGACCTCACCCCGACCACGTTGATCGTGGTGAGCAGGCCGAGCGCGCCGATCACGATCGCCAGGCGCGCGGCGCCGCCGGCCGCGGCCGGCCAGAAGCGCACCACCGCATCGGCCAGGCCATTGCCGAGCGCGGCCGCCGAGCTGACCCGGGTCAGCCAGATCATCCAGCCGATCTCGAAGCCGGCGAAGCGGCCGAACGCCTCGCGCGCATACAGGTAGCTGCCGCCGGGCTCGTCGAAGTAGCTGGCCGCCTGCGCGTAGCACAGCACCAGCAACCCCACCGCCAGCCCGGCCAGCAGCACCGCCCACAGGCTCAGCGGCCCGAGCAGTGCGGCGGTGGCGGCCGGCAGCAGGTAGATGCCGCTGCCGATCACATCGTTGATCGACAACCCGACGATCTGCCAGCGGCTGACCGCGCGGACCAGGCGCGGCTCGGGCGCGGTGCTCATGGCGCCGGCTCCACCGCGGGCAGCGACCATGCCGTGCGCAGGCGCTGGTACTCGCTTTGCGGCAGCAGCACGAACAGCGGCGCGGCGGCCGGCTGCAGCCATGCCAGCAGGCGCTGCATGTCGACCGGTTCCATCGCGGTGCAGCCGGCGGTGGCTTCGCCCGGCATACGCCACAGGTGGGCGAAGATGCAACTGCCGGCGCCGGGCCGGGCCTGCGGGTTGTGGCCGATCACGAAGCCCTCGCGGTAACGGCGGTCGCCATCGTGGTGCAAGTCCAGGCGCATCGGCTCGGTCGCGCCGGCCACGGCGTCCGCGCCGACCCGCTCGGCGTCGACGATGCGGTTGTACAGCGGCGAATCCGGCACGTCGATGCAATAGCTGCTCTGCCGCATTGGTTGGTATGGCAGCGCGCTGTCGATGCGCTGCGCGTAGCCGAAGGCCTCGCCGACGGCGAAGATTCCGGCCGGGCTGCGGTCGTCGCCTTCGCGTTTCTGCGGGCCGTCGGTCTGCGCCGGGTGCAGGCCGAGGCCCCAGGCGTTGCCGTTGCGGCCAAGCGCCACGTCGAAGCGCTGGCCGTGTGCGCGCCAGCCCTGCGCGGTGCGTACGAAGGCTTGCAGTTGCCCGCGCGGGCTGTCCCAGTCCGGTGCCAGCACCAGGATCAGTTGGCGCGCCTGCTGCAGTGCCGGCGGTGCGGTGTTGCCGGTGCCGGCCGGGCAGGTGCCGGCGACTGTGGCACACAGCAGCGTCAGCGTCGCCAGCCAGGTGCGTCGGATGGCGCCGGTCTGGCTCAGGGCGGACAACCATGGGAACTTCGGCATGCGCATCTCCGGTCGCGATCGGGCCTGGAGCAGGGGTTGGACCCGCTCCAGGTTCGCCGCCCATTGGCGGCGGTCAGGGGTGGTGCGGACAGCGGCACCCGCACGACGTCGAGCGGGTGCTGCAATGTTGCAACGTTACAGCAGTTGTCCGGCACGCGGCGCCGGTCGTGCGCAGACCGCCGGCGCGGTGACGGCACGCGCGGGTGGTGGTGCGATTGCAGGCCGGCATGGCGGCTGTGAGTGGTGCAACAGAGCTGGCTGGTTGCGATTTGATCTGGCGAGCGCCGTGGTCTCTAAAGAAGGTCTGAAAATCCACCAGATCTCTCAAATTCCAGCCTCTGCGTTTCAATAACGCGCAACATTGATGCGTATGATGCGATTTCCCCTGTCGCCTGGCCGCTTTGACTGCCGGCAGGCAGCATTATCCCCTGGCCGGCAACCAGTGCCGGCGTACCGTCCACAGATTGGACAGCGCAAACAACGTCAGCACCTGCGCCGTGTTCTTCGCCAACCCACGATAGCGGACCTGGTGTAGCCGAACTGGCGCTTGATCGCGCGGAATGGATGCGCCACCTTCGCGCGCACGCTGGCCTTAGCGTTCCCAACGCGCTTCCCGCGCACGCTCGCGCTCGTTGCCAATGGCTTGAATCGTCGATCGTTTGGCGGCGATGAAAAAGGCGGCTTGGCAGGCCTGCCGTTCTTCGCGCTTGTCCGCACCGGTGTAGCCGCTGTCGCCGAACACGCTGTCTTGCTTCCCATGCAGCAACGCATGCGTCACCGTGACGTCAGCCGCGTTGGCCGCCGTGCAGTGGACGTGGTGGACCAGCCCGGAAAACTCATCCACCCACGATGCGCCTTCATGCCGAAATGCCACTGCTTGCCCTTCTTGGTCTGATGCATCTCAAGGTCGCGCGCATGATCGGCATTTTTCGTCGAGCGGGGCGCGGCGATGATGGTCGCATCGACAATCGTTCCGGTACGCAGCTTGTGCCCCTTGTGCCCCTTGCGCGCCAGATGCGAATGGATCGCCTGCAACATCCGCGCGGCAATGCCGTGGGTTTCCAGCAGACGCCGGAAGTTCACAATCTTGGTCTCGTCGGGAATGCTGTCCAGGCCGCCAAGCTGGACGAAACGGCGCAAGGTCGGGATCTCGCGCAGCGCTTCTTCCATCACCGGATCGCTCAACGCGTCCCACTGCTGCAGCAGATGAATCCGCAACATCGTTGCCAACGCATAGGGCTGCCGACCGGGACGCCCCGACACCCGATAGTGCGCCTCGATCGGCGCGAGCAATTGTTTCCACGGAACGATGCGCTCCATCTCGGCCAGGAAGATCTCGCGGCGGGTTTGCTTGCGCTTGCCCAGACCTTCAGCGTCACCGAACGTCAGTTGCATGGGGATGCCTCCTCAACGTAAGCCTGCAGTGTCGCGCATCTTGGACGCGTTGTTCAGGGGTTCCCTAAGCGGCGGTCGCTACCGACATCTATGAATCTTCCGTCGCTGTCGCTGTCGCTGTCGCTGTGTTGTTGATTTTGATTCACCGGGTTCCCTTACGTAGCGGCGAATGGGGCGGGAAAAACCCCGAAGGGGCGGCGCACATGGACGTGCGCCGTTCGCGGCAGGGGCAGGATGCCCCTTCCGCGAATCCCGTCCTATTCGCGCACCCGGAGCGCGTAGCGCGGAGGGCGCGGAGGCAGGGTGTGCTTTCTTTTGGTTACTTTTCTTTGCACAAGCAAAGAAAAGTAACTCGCCGCAAGGCGAAAGCTTTGCTGTTGCTCTGCGATTGCGATGGCGGATACGTTGTAGGAGCGGCTTTAGCCGCGACTCGGTCTCGTAGAAAAGTGTCGCGGCTGAAGCCGCTTGTGTCTTATACGGGTCTATCGTTGAGGTGAGAGCGGAGTGCGGCAGGCCGTTAAGCCGCAGTGCCAAGCGAGCACGCGTGGGAGTCAGGACCGCCGCACTGCGTTTCTCCTGCCCTACAAGCCCGAACCGTTGCCTGAGCTTCGAGTTCGAACCGACAAGCATGGGCATCGGCAGGAGATCTCTGGCCCCTGAGTCGACTGCGGAGGACGTCCACGTCCATGCCACGTTTTGTCGGGATCGATGTCGCCAAGGCCGAACGCGTCACGCATGTCTTGCCGGGCGTCCTGGCCTGGATCCAGGCCACTACGCCCGAGGAGCATGCCTTGCTGGTCGAACGCCTGGCACCGATGGAATGCCAGCCGATCGTGCTGGAAGCCAGCGGCGGCGGCGAACAGGCCGTGCTGCAGGCGCTGGCGCAGGTCGGCCTGCCCGCGGTCCGGCTGCCTGCCCATCGCCCCCGGGCGCTGGCGCATGCGTTGAGCCTGAAGACCAAGACCGATGCCCTGGAGCGCGCTTGCTGGCCATGGCGGCCCAGTGCATCCACGCCCCGCCCACCGCCGTGCTCCCTGCGCCGTTGCAGGCGCGGCGCGAACGGCGTCACCTGTGCCGCACCCTGCTCGCCCAGCGCGATGCGCAGCGCCGCTGCCTGGCACAGGTCACCTGCCAGGCCGTGCGCGGCCAGTGGGTCGAGGCGATCGCGCTGCTGCAACAGCGCATCCGCGAAGTGTCCGGACAGATCGCACAGGCAGGAGCGGCGTGTTCCAGCCTACCCAAGGTACCCGGGCTTGGCCCGATCCTGCGCGCCACCCTGGCGGCCCGGCTTCCCGAACTGGGCACCGTACACCTGCGCAAGATCGCCGCTCCTGGTCGGGCTGGCCCCGTTCAATCGCGCCAGCGGCCGCTGGCGCGGCCAACGCCGCATCCAGGGCGGGCGCGCCGACGTGCGCCAGGTGTTGTCCATGGCCACCTGGGCCTGGATCCGCGCCGGCTCCCCGCTGTCCCACACCTATGCGCGCCTGATTGCCGCCGGCAAGCCTGCCAAGGTCGCCATCGTCGCGTGCATGCACAAATACCTGCGGTGGCTCAATGCCATCGCGCGCGATCGAGCGACGTACGCGCCTCCTACGCTCGCTTCTGCATGACGGTTGACTCCCACAGTGCACCCAGCCAGCGCGCCGCAAACCCCTTGTGGGAGCGGCTCTGGGCGGCCTTGGGCCATCAGTCGCAACGAACGAAGCGGTGCGTTCGCCGGGCTCGGATGGTGTCGCGGCTGAAGCCCCACATGCGAAAACCGGCATGCCCTGACGTCTTCGCATGAGCAGCGGCGCGACCGCACCCGGCGACCAAGCCCGCGCACAGGGCCGCGACGGCCATGCCTGCTAGCATCGGTCGATGGATTCCCTCACCCAGATAGTGCTCGGCGCCGCCGTCGCCGCCGCTATCGCCCCTGCGCAGCATCGGCGCGCCGCGCTGCTCGCAGGCGCCGTGCTGGGCACCGTGCCCGATCTCGATTCGCTGATCCTGATGCCGTTGACCCGCGACCCGGTCACGCTGATGACGGTGCACCGCAGCTTCAGCCATTCGCTGTTCGTGCTGCCGTTGCTCGGCTGGCTGATCTGGTGGCTGTACCGGCGCTGCGGCCATGGCCGCGTGGCGGCAGCGCCGCAGCGCTGGTTCTGGGCGATGCAGCTGGCCCTGGTCACCCATCCGCTGCTGGATGCGTTCACCGTCTACGGCACCCAGCTGTGGTGGCCGCTGCGGCCGCCGCCGGCGATGTGGTCCAGCGTCTTCATCATCGATCCGGGCTATAGCCTGTGGTTGCTCCTGGCCTGCGCCATCGCTTGGTGGGGGCGTGCGCGGCGCCTGGCGCAGCAGGCGCTGCTGGCCGGGCTGATCCTGAGCAGCGCCTACCTGGGCTGGTCGCTGCTGGCCAAGCACTTGGTCGATCGCCAGGCCGACCGCGCACTGGCGGCGATGGGCCTGCAGCAGGCGCCGCGCTTCTCGGTGCCGATGCCGTTCAACACGCTGTTGTGGCGGGTGGTGGCGATGACGCCGCGCGGCTACGTGATCGGCGAACGTTCGCTGGTCGCCGACAGCGGGCCGATGCGCTTCCAGGGGTTCGCGTCCAACACCCAGGCGCTGGGCCAAGCGCGCGCGCTGCCGGCGGTGCAGCGGCTGACCTGGTTCAACCGCGGCTTCATGCGCGCCCAGGCCAAGGACGGCGAACTGGTGCTCAGCGACCTGCGCATGGGCCTGGAGCCGGACTACAACTTCAACTTCGCGGTGGCCCGCCAGCACGATGGCGGCTGGCAGGCGATCGCGCCGCGCCAGTTGCAGGCAGCGTACCGCGCGCCGGTGGCGCGCGGGCGGATCGGCGTGGCGCTGGCGCGAATGTGGCGCAGGATCTGGCAACAGCCGCCGGATGCTGGAGTGACGACAACAACGTAGGCCACCGTGTCAGGCGAGATCTGCCTACGCCCGGCCGGCGCCTGCAGACGGGCGCATTGCCGCGGCAGTCACTCAGGGCGACAGCTCGGCTGGCGAACCAAAAGCGGTGACCAGATGCACGACTTCGCCGAGCAGACCCGGATCGTTCTTCGCCGCAATGGCCGTGATGAATACGTTGCCGTTGCGGTATTTGCCGGTCTTGTACGTCGCGCCGGAGTCGGTGGCCTGGCGGGTCACGTCCACATAGTCGAGATCGGTCAACACGATGTTCCACTGTTCGCCGTGTTCCTTTGAAAACAGCTTGATCGCATAGGCCATACCATCCGGATCGGCAGCGACGTCGGCGTTGATGACCGCGACGAACATCCGCTTCAACAGATCCGTCCAGGCGATGCCGTGGATCACGCTGCTGGCGGTGATGTGCGACGGTGAGCCGGCCAGGCGCGCCAGCGCCGCCTGGACTGCGTCGTCCGCATCGCCAGCGCTGTCGTGTTTCCTGAGAAAATCCTGATCGTTGGGCATGGGCTGCTCCTGGCTGCGGCGTTGGAAGATCGCGTCCGGAGCCGGTGCGGCGATGGGTGGCCGGGCTGGGCGAGCGCGAGCGGGATCGGGGCGGTGCAGGGCGCCGAGCAGGTATAGCAGGCGCATCGTATTGGTCTTCAGACCGGCAGCTCCCGACCATTCCCGATGACTAGGACGTCGCCGGCTGCGTGTTGTGAATCGCCGCGATCAGGCGGCCTGCGGCGGCGCCGCGTTTTCCATCAGCCTGTCGAAATAGTCGGCGGTCAGCGCCAGTTGCGCCTGCGCGCTCTCGGCGCGGTTGACCACGGTGCAGAATGCGGCGTTCTCCGGCCGGTCCTTGGCGTACCAACCCAGGTGCTTGCGCGCGATGCGCACGCCCTGCGCCTCGCCATAGAAATCGTGCAGGGCGTGCAGGTGGCCGAGCAGGGTGTCGCGCACGAACGTCAGCGACGGCGCCGGCTGCACGGTGCCGTGGGCGAGGTAATGCGCGATCTCGCCGAAGATCCACGGGCGGCCCTGCGCCGCGCGGCCGACCATCACCGCATCGGCGCCGGTCGCCGCCAGCACCTGCGCGGCCTTGTGCGGCGAATCGATGTCGCCGTTGGCGATCACCGGGATGCGCAGCGCGGCCTTGATCCGCGCGATCGTCGCGTACTCGGCCTGGCCGCGGTAGTGCTGGTCGCGGGTGCGCCCATGCACCGCCAGCGCGGCGATGCCGCAGTCCTCGGCGATGCGCGCGATGGCCGGGCCATTGCGGTGGTCGCAGTCCCAGCCGCTGCGGATCTTCAGCGTCACCGGCACCGGCGAGGCCTGCACCACCGCGCTCAGGATGCGCGCCACCAGCGCCTCGTCGCGCATCAGCGCCGAGCCGGCCCAGGCATTGCACACCTTCTTCGCCGGGCACCCCATGTTGATGTCGATCAGCTGCGCGCCGCGGTCGGCGTTGTAGCGCGCCGCTTCGGCCAGCTGCCGCGGTTCGGTGCCGGCGATCTGCACGCTGACCGGGTCCGGTTCGCCGGCGTGGTCCATGCGTTGCAGCGACTTGCGGGTCTGCCAGAAACGCGGGTCGGAAATGGTCATTTCCGACACCGCCAGACCGGCGCCCAGGCGCTTGCACAGCAGCCGGAACGGCTTGTCGGTGACCCCGGCCATCGGCGCCAGGATCACGTTCGGTTCAATCGTGTAGGGGCCGATGCGCATGCGCGCATTGTCGTCGCCGCCGCGGCCGCTGCCAACCGTGCGCCGCGCCGGATCAGCGGACCAGTTGGTACGGCTCGAAGCCGTCGGCGTTGCCGTCCAGGATCAGCAGCGATTCGTCCGGTCGCCGTCGCGCGGACGGCGGCGGCGATGCTGTTCCAGTCGCCGCGCTGTGCGGCGGCCGCGGACGGCCGCGCCAGCAGCGTGCACAGCGCGGCGAACGGGATCGAGGAAAGACGCATCGCGACTTCCGTATCGGCATGCGCGCCGGTCGCAGCGCCGGGCGCCGTGGCGCCGACGGCGGTGGCTGTCGCCCGCGCGGGCATGCCCGCTCAGTTGATGTCCGGCACCAGCCGCGGCATCGACGCCGCGGCGCCTTCGGCCTCGGTCGAACGCGCCGCGTAGTGGTTGGCGAAGCGCACGTGGCTGGCGAAGCCGGCGTTCGGCGATTGCGCCAGCGAGGCCGCCAGCGCGCCGTTGAACGCATCGCCGGCGCCGGTGGTGTCCACGGTGTGCGCCGCTTCGGCGCCGATGCGGTAGTAGGGTTGGGCATCGCCGCGCAGGCGCTCGTCGGGGTGCGAGATGAACGCGCCAACCGCGCCCAGCGTCACCACCACGGTGCCGCCGGGCAACAGCTTGCGGCACAGCGCGTGCAGGCTGCCGCCGTCGGTGGCGGCGACGTCGTCGGCGTCCACGCGCTCGCCGACGTGGCGCGCCAGCAGCGCGGCGAACTCGGTTTCGTTCGGGGTCAGCACGTCGGCCAGCTTGAGCAGGCCGATGCTGGTCTGCGCATTCGCCGGCGCGGCATTGAGCACCGTGGTCAGGCCGGTCTCGCGTGCCAGCGCCAGGGCGCCCTCGATGGTCTCGATCGGCGACTCCAACTGGGCCAGCAGGACCCGCGCCGCGCCCAGCAGCGCGCGCTGCGCCTGCACGAAGTCCAGGCTCAGCGCGGCGTTGGCGCCGGCGCCGATGACGATGGTGTTGCGGCCGTGGCCATCGACGTAGATGCCGCCGGTGCCGGTCGGTTCGGTGCTGGCCTCGGCGGCCAGGTCGATGCCGTCCTGCGCCGCCAGCGCGCGCGCCATCGCGCCGCCGGCGTCGTCGCCGAGCGCGCAGACGAAGGTGGCGGCGGCGCCGGCGCGCGCCGCCGCCACCGCCTGGTTGAAGCCCTTGCCGCCGGGGCCGGTGCTGTAGCGCCCGGCGATGGTCGCGCCCGGGGCGGGCAGGGTTTCGCAGCGCCAGATGTGATCGACATTGAACGAACCGACGACGATGATCGAACTCATAGGCATGTGCTGCTTCTCAACGGGTACTGGGGAAAGGGGAACTGCATCAGCCGAAGTGCGACAGCACGCCGGCGATGGTGGCGGTCATGAAGGTGGCGATCGAACCGCCCAGCACCGCGCGCAGGCCGAACCGCGCCAGGTCGTGACGGCGCTCCGGGGCCAGGCCGCCGATGCCGCCGATCTGGATCGCGATCGAGCTGAAGTTGGCGAAGCCGCACAGCGCATAGGTGGCGATCAGCCGGCCTTCGTCGCTCAGGCGCATGCCCGGGACCTGGCCTTTGACGATCTGCGCCAGTTCGCTGTAGGCGACGAATTCGTTGATGACGACTTTCTGCCCGATCAGCGAACCGACCGTGGTCGCATCTGCCCACGGCGTGCCGATCACCCAGGCGATCGGCGCCAGCACGTAGCCGAAGATGGTCGACAGGTTGGTCGGGCGGCCGATCGCCGCGGCCAGGCCGGTGACCTCGCCGATCCAGGTCAGCGGCGCGTTGACCAGCGCGATCAGCGCGATGAAGGCCAGCAGCATCGCGCCGATGTTCAGCGCCAGGCGCAGGCCATCGCCGGCGCCGGCGGCAGCGGCGTCGATGAGGTTGCTGGTGGTCTTCTCCACTTCCAGCTTGACCGTGCCGCGGGTCAGCGGCGTGCCGGTCTCCGGGAGCAGCAGCTTGGCCACCACCAGCGTGGCCGGCGCGGCCATGATGCTCGCCGCCAGCAAGTGCTTGGCGTAGAACGCCTGTTCCACCGGATCGGTGCCGCCGAGCATGCCCACGTAGGCGGCCAGCACGCCGCCGGCGATGTGCGCCATGCCGCCGATCATCATCGTCAGCAGTTCGGACTCGGTCATCTTCGGGATGTACGGGCGCACCGTCAGCGGCGCCTCGGTCTGGCCGATGAACACGCTGGCGCAGACGCTGGTGGTTTCCGCGCCGGACACGCGCATCACCTTGGTGATCGCCCAGGCCATCGTCCGCACCACCGCTTGCATCACGCCCAGGTGGTAGAGCACGCCCATCAGCGCGGAGAAGAAGATGATCGTCGGCAGCACCTGGAAGGCGAAGATGAAGCCGTAGGTGTTGGCGTCCAGCAGGCTGCCGAAGATGAAGCCGGAACCTGCGTTGACGAAGCTCAGCACCTTTACGAACAGCTGCCCCAGCCAGTCGAAGACCTGGCGCCCGCCCGGCACCAGCAGCACCAGCGAGGCGAAGCCGATCTGCAGGATCAGGCCGGTCGCGACCAGCTTCCAATCGACCGCGCGCTTGTTGCTCGAGAACAGCCAGGTGATCCCGATCAGCACCGCCAAGCCGAACAGGCCGAAGCCGATCCTTCCGAAACCTTCGACCATCTGTTTCCCCTGGATCGCCGGACCAAAGAGAAGGAAGCCTAGTGCAGGGGGTGACGGGCGGCAAGGCAAACCGGTCGAACGCGCGAAATCGGCGCCGGATCAACGGGCTGCGCCGATCCGCTGCGGTCGCGGCGACCTCGCTACACTGTGTGGCCCTCCGCCGGCCGCGCGCCGGCCCATACAGCAGGAAGGAGTTCTCGCATGCACTACCGTCGCCTCGGCGCCACCGGATTGCAGCTGTCGGCGCTGTCGTTCGGCGCCTGGATCAACTTCGGCGGGCAGATCGGCCGCGACGAAGCGCGCAACCTGATCGCCGCCGCCTGGGACCACGGGGTCAACTTCTTCGACAACGCCGAGGTCTACGCGCAGGGCCGCGCCGAGCAGGTGATGGGCGATGTGATCGCCGACCTGCGGCTGCCGCGCGATGGCTATTGCGTGTCCAGCAAGGTGTACTTCGGCGCGGTCGCCACGCCGCGTCCGACCCAGCGCGGGCTGTCGCGCAAGCACGTCACCGATGCCTGCCATGCCGCGCTGAAGCGGCTGCGGGTGGACTATCTGGACCTGTACTACTGCCATCGCCCCGATGCCGACACACCGGTGGAGGAAACCGTGCGTGCGATGGACGCGCTGGTCCGCCAGGGCAAGGTGCTGTACTGGGGCACCTCCGAGTGGCCGGCCGAACGCATCGGCGAGGCGGCGCGGGTGGCGCAGGCGCTCGGCCTGCAGGGGCCGTCGATGGAGCAGCCGCAGTACAACCTGCTGCACCGCCAGCGCGTGGAGCAGGAATACGCACCGCTGTACGCCGAACTCGGCCTGGGCGCCACGATCTGGTCGCCGCTGGCCTCGGGCCTGCTGACCGGCAAGTACAACGACGGCATCGACCCGGCATCGCGGCTGGGCCAGGCGAGCAACGCCTGGCTGCACGACGAGGTGATCGGGCCGCCGGCGCAGCGCCGCGTGGAACGCGCGCGCCGCTTCACCGCATTGGCTGCCGCGCAGGGCGTGGCGCCGGCGGCGCTGGCGATCGCCTGGTGTCTGCGCAACCCGCACGTGTCCACGGTGATCCTCGGCGCCAGTCGCGTCGCCCAGTTGCTGGAGAACCTTGATGCGCTGCAACTGGGCGCGCGCGAGGACCCGGCGTGGTGGGCGCAGGTCGAGGCTGCGGTGGCCTGAGCGCAGCGCTGGCCCAGGCGCGAGTGGGGAGCGGGAGGAACGCCGCTGGCCGAAGCGCGTGCGACATATCATTTGTTGTAACTGTCGAAATCTGCCGTTCGATTCGTATCTTGAATCGCCGCAAACGAGAAGGCTCTTGCGCAATTATTGAGAATCATTATCATCCGTATCGACCCCTGTGTACGGAGCTCGACCATGACCGATCAACCCGTCCTGTTGCGTCACCCCGAAACCCTGAGCCTGCGCGGGCGCGCGCTGCCGCGCGCGGTCCCGGCCGAAGAGACGATCGGCAGCGAGGCGCTGCTGAAAGGGCGCCGCGAGGTGCTGATCCAGCACGGCGACCGCGTCTACCGCCTGCGCCATACCAGCAACGACAAGTTGATCCTGACCAAGTGACCCGCCCGGCCGCGCAGCGCGCGGCCAGGCCACCCGCTCGACACTGCCGCCACCTGGCTGGACCCGATGGGTCCGCCGCGGCCGCCCGCAGTCGCCACCGTTTTCTGTCCCCTCGGCGCGTGCGCCGGCCTGCGTGCCGGCGCGGGCCGTGGTCTTTCGCCACTGACCGATGACTTCCATGATCCGTACCGCTCCGCTCACCGGCGCGCTGTGGCTGGCCCTGGCTGGCTGCGCGCACGCCGCCCCCGCCGCCGATGCCGGCAGTTCCGCCACGCCGCGCGACTTCGACCGGCTGCAGGTCACCGCCACGCGCACCCAGCGCGCCATCGTCGAGGTGCCCAGCAGCGTCGATGTGATCGACCGCGAGCAGATGGACCGGGAGCTGGTGTACGACCTGAAGGATCTGCTGCGTTATACCCCCGGCGTCTCGGTCACCGGCAACAGCGGCCGCTTCAGCGGCATCGGCGGCATCCGCATCCGCGGCCTGGACGGCAACCGCGTGCTGATCCAGACCGACGGCATCCCGGTCGCGGACACCTTCAGCTTCGGCGGCTATCTCAACGCCAACCGCAACCTCGTTGACATGGAAACGCTCAAGCGGGTCGAGATCGTGCGCGGCCCGGCCAGCGCGATGTACGGCTCGGACGCGCTCGGCGGCGTGGTCGCCTACGTGACCAAGGATCCGGCCGACTACCTGGCGCCGGGCAAGGACAGCTACGTGGGCTTGAAGTTCGGCTACGAGAGCGAATGGGATGGCCTGTCCGCTGGCGCGCTGGTCGCGTTCGGCGGCGAGCGCTGGAGCGGCATGGCCGCGGTCAGCCACCGCCAGGGCCAGGAAACCGAGAACCAGAGCGACAACCGCAGCACCGGCGCGGCGCGCACCGCGCCCAATCCGCTCGGCAGCAACGGCCGCAGCCTGCTCAGCAAGCTGGTCTATGCGCCAAGTGCGAACCAGCGCTTCAAGCTGACCGTGGAAGGCAACGAGGACTACGCGAGCATCGATGCGCTGAGCAACGTCACCGCCAGCATCCTGTCGCAGCGCGGCCGCGACCACCAGACCCGCGCCCGCGTGTCGTTCGGGCACGAGATCGACCAGCTCGACGCGCCGCTCGCCGACGACCTGCAGTGGCAGCTGTACCGGCAGGACAGCGAGAGCCTGCAGCGCACCGACGAGCGCCGCAGCAACAACACCCTGCGGCACATGGAACACGACTTCGACCAGCGCCTGTACGGGCTGCAGGCCAACCTGCACAAGCAGGTGGACCAGGGCAGCGTGGTCCACGATGTCAGCTACGGCATCGACCTGTCGTGGAGCGACACCCACGAGAAGCGCGACGGCTACGCGCAGAACCTGAAGACCGGGGCGATCAGCAAGACCGTGGGCGTGGAGACGTTCCCGGTGCGCGATTTCCCGGTCACCGAGACCACCAAGGCCGGCGCCTACCTGCAGGACGAGATGCGCCTGGCCGACGGCCGCTTCAGCCTGATCCCGGGGCTGCGCGTGGATGACTACCGGCTCTCGCCGCAGGTCGATGCGATCTTCGCGGTCGACAACCCCGGCGTGGCCGCGGAGAAGGTCACCGACCGCAACGTCTCGCCCAAGCTCGGCGCGATCTGGCGCATCGACGACGCGTGGTCGCTGTACGCGAACTATGCGCACGGCTTCCGCGCGCCGCCGTACAACGATGTCAACATCGGCTTCACCAACCTGCAGTTCGGCTACACAGCGATCGCCAATCCGGACCTGAAGCCGGAGACCAGCAAGGGCGCCGAGCTCGGCCTGCGCTACACCGCCGCGGCCGGGTATGTCGGCCTGAGCGGCTACTACAACGATTACCGCGACTTCATCGAGTCCTACAGCTTCGTCGGCTACAACGCCGACGGCCTGATGCTGTACCAGTCGCGCAACGTCGACCACGTGGTGATCGAGGGCGTGGAGGCCAAGGCCGGGGTTGATTTGGGCGCGCTGGCCGCGCGCTGGGCCGGCTGGTCGCTGCATTCCAGCGCCGCGTACGCGCGCGGCGACAACAAGACCGACGACGCGCCGTTGAACTCGATCGATCCGCTGCGCGGCGTGTTCGGCCTGGCCTACGATCGCGACAGCTGGGGCGCGCAGCTGGTCGGCACCTTCGTGGCCAAGAAGAAGCGCCCGGCGCTGGCGAGCTACTACGCGCCGGCCGGCTACGCGACGCTGGACCTGCTCGCGCACTGGAACTTCACCCCCGGCGCCAGGCTCAACGTCGGCGTGTTCAACCTGGCCGATCGCCGCTACATCGACTGGAACAACCTGCCCAGCGCGACCCTGGCCAGCAGCGCGGTGCTCGACCGCTATACCGGCGCCGGGCGCAACGTCTCGGTCAGCCTGGCGCTGGACTGGTAGCGGCGCATGCGCAGGGCCTCGCCAGCGTGTACCGACGCGACCCGGATCGCCGCATCCGCGCCGCTGCCGCGTCCGGCGCAGCTGGCGGCGCTGGGCACCGTGCTGTGCCTGTACCGCGCCCAGCTGGGCGCGGAACTGATGGGCTGGAACCACGCGCTGCGCGTCGGCGCGCAACTGGGCGTGGACAGCGACGGCTTGCTCGAGAGCCTGTGCTTCTACGATCGCCAGGAGCGCTGCTGCTGGCGCCTGTACCTGCTGCCGGACAGCGATTTCGTGGCCTGGGACGCCTTGCTGTCGGCGCTGCCGGCGATCCACGGCGGCAGTGCCGATGCCGGTGTCGCCGAACGCTTGTGGCGGCGCGTGGCCGGCCGCCTGAGCGGCGACAACTGGCGCGCGCGGGCGCTGCGCCTGCACGCTAGCGACGGCGAACTGGCGGCCAGCGTCGCCAGCGTGTCGCCGCTGGGCGCCAGCATCGCCCGGCGCATCGCGCGGCTGGAAGCGGCCGAAGGCGAAGTGCTGGTCGACGACTGCTGCTGCGCCCGCGCCGGCCGGCCCGCCGCGCGCCCCGATCCGGAGCGGCCATGGCCGCTGCTGCGCCTGTAATGCATATTTCTTCCTTCCTCAGCCACCGCAACCAACCACGACGATGAAATCACCGCTCCTGTTCCTGCTCCTGCTCGCCGGTACCCGCCTCGCCCACGCCCAGGACGCCGATCCGCAGCGCGACCGCGCCAGCATCCTGGCGATGCAGGGCGAGTACCTGGTCGATTTCGCCTTCGACGAGACCGTGCTGCTCAAGCCCGGCTACGAGCGCGCGCCGGCGATGCGCAGCGGCGCCAACGAAGTGGTGATCGTGGTCGAGGACCGCCCGCGCAAGGTGGTGCTGCAGCATCTGCTGGTCGACAGCAAGAGCGGCCACGTGACCAAGCACTGGCGCCAGGACTGGAGCTACGAGGCGCCTCAGCGGTTCGAATTCAGCGCCGACCAGACCTGGCAGGTGCGCCCGCTCGCCGCCGCGGCGACCCGCGGCGCCTGGACCCAGTGCGTGTACGAAGTCAGCGACGCGCCGCGCTACTGCGGCACCGGCCGCTGGGACTACGCCGACGGCCACCCGACCTGGACCAGCGACCTGAGCTGGCGTCCGCTGCCGCGGCGCGAATACACCAAGCGCAGCGACTACAACGCGCTGGCGGTGATCAACCGGCATACGCTGACCCCGGCCGGCTGGACCCACGAACAGTTCAACACCAAGGTGCTGCGCAAGCCGGACGGCAGCCAGCAGCCGATCGCGCGCGAATTCGGCTTCAACGACTACGTCAAGACCAGCGATGTCGACTTCAAACCCGCCTACGCCTACTGGAAGGCGACGCAGGGCTATTGGGCCAAGGTGCGCGCGCACTGGGACGCGTCCCTTGGCAAGCCGCCGGGCGTGCACCTGAAGAGCAAGCTCGACGGCATGGCGATGATCGTGCCGCTGTTCGATCAGGCCGAGGCGGTGCAGCAGGGCAAGCCGGTGGCCGATGCCAGGGTCGCCGCGGTGTTCGCGCAATGGGTGGAGCCGGCGCCCGCCGAGCGTTGAACGCCGCTGCCGGCGCAGCGCCAGGGGGTGGGAAGGCGGCCGGGATTGGCGCCTTTCCTTTTTCGTTGCCCAACGCACGCATTGCGCTGCGGCATTGGCCTACAGGTCGGTCACCAGGTGGTAGCTCAAGCCCTTGTGCTCGGGCAGGGTGACGATCAGCGGGAAGCCGATGGACAGCCCGCTCAGGTCCAACCATTGCGGATTGCGCGACTCGATCAGGCCGCGCTGCCAGCAGTGGCTGAGCCGGGAGATCTCCGCGGCCCGCAGCAACGCGGCGACTTCGTTCTCGCACTCCTCGTACCACACCGCAAGAATCGCGACCGGGTCTTCCGTTTGCCCGCGCACGTTGTTGCGCTCGCGCAGGCTTCTGCCCAGCCCATCCAGCGCCTGCGGGGTCGGTGCGGTGGCGATGTAGTACGGGTCGCTGCGGGTCTCGGCCAGGATGCATGCCAGGTACGGCACGCCGTTGCGGGCGAGCATCTCGCTCACCGCTCAGGTACGCTCTGTAGTGGGCTGTCGCTCGCCGGCATGATTCTTGCGCTCGCCGATGCTGACCGGGCGGTGGCCGACCTGGGCACGACGGTGCGCCAGCGGCAGTCGCCACGATGCTGGGCGAAGCCGGCGCCGCCAGTCAAGTTCCGCGCGCCTGCACGGATCGGGCCGGCGCGGGTCGTCCCCCGCTTCAGCGCTGCATGCCCCAGCGGCGCACGGTCAGCCGTTCCAGCACGCGGAAGCCGGCGCCCTCTATCAGCAGGCCGAGCAGGATCACCATGGCCAGCCCGGCGAAACGCGGTCGGTGTACAGCTCGTTGCGGTTCTGGAAGATGTACCAGCCCAGGCCGCCCTGGCCGGAGGTGGCGCCGAACACCAGTTCGGCGGCGATCAGCGTGCGCCAGCCGAAGGCCCAGGCGATCTTCAGCCCGGACAGGATCGCCGGCAGCGCGGCCGGCACCAGGATCGCGACCACGTAGCGCAGGCCGCGCAGGCCGCGCAGGCCGTAGTTGCGCCCGGCCATGCGCAGCGTTTCCGGCACGCCCTGGAAGCCGGCATAGGTGTTCAGCGCCAGCGGCCACAGTACCGCGTGCACCAGCACGAACACCAGGCTGCCGTTGCCCAGGCCGAACCACAGCAAGGCCAGCGGCAGCAAGGCGATCGCCGGCGGCGGATTGAACATCGCAGTCAGCGTGCCCGGCAGGTCGCGGCCGATCCGGGTCGAGACCGCCAGCGCGGTGCCAGCACCACGCCCAGCGCATAGCCTTGCGCGAGCAGGCGCAGCGAGGCGCCGACGCAGCCCAGTAACTCGCCCGACCACAGGCCCTCGGCGAACGCGCGCGCGGTCTGCACGAAGCCTGGCAGCAGCAGGTCGTCGCCGAGCCAGCGCGCGGCTGCTTCCCACAGCCCGGCCAGCGCGGCCAGCACCAGCGTCTGGCGCAACCCGTCCGGCAACTACCGCCGCGCCAGCGGCCGCGGCGCGGCGGCGACATAGGGCGCCACGGGCGTTCGTATTCGGTGCGGATCGGGCGGCTGCGCTCATGGCGCGGCCTCGCGCAACGGCGCGCGCCGGCGCAACAGCGCCACGTTGCTGGCGACCGCCGTTGCCTGGACATCGGCATCGGCCTCGCTGCCGGTGTCGCCGGGCGGATCGAACAACAGCCGGTGGATGCGCTGCGCGGCATGCCGGAACGGCGTACTGCCGACGCTGGCGGAGCCGAAGCCATGGCTGTTGAGTCCGGCACGGACCTGGCCCGGATGCGACGACAGCAACACGATGCGGTTGCCGACCAGCAAGGCCTCGTCGATCGAGTGGGTCACGCACAGCAGGGTGAAGCGGGCCTGGTCCCACAGCTCCAGCACCTGTTCCTGCATGGGCTGGCGGGGCAGCGCGTCCAGCGCGGCGAACGGTTCGTCCATCGGCAGCACGCGCGGCTGCACCGATACGCCGACCGTCGGCACCGTGATGCGGTCGCGCGGGCCGAAGTCGTTCAGGGTCTTGATCCGCGGATCGTTGCTGATCGGGGAGTAGGGGAAGTTGCCCAGTCAGGCCACGCCGTGCACGTTCTGGCGGCCGCGGGTGCGGTCCCACAGCGTGAACAGCGGGCCGACGCCGGCGGCGGCCGCGTCGATCGAAGCGGACAGCAGCGCATCGTTGGCGGCCGCGCCGCCGGACAGCTGCACGGTCTCCACTGCGCTGACGATGCCGGCGGCCTTGCCGTGCTTCTCGATCAGCTTCTGCGCCTGGGCCATGTCCAGCAGCAGGTAGACGATGCCGTATTGCTCGGCGATGCGCAGCCGGTCTTCGGCCTGCACGGGCTGGCCATGCAGCAGCGCGATGGCGAGCAGCGCGGCGGCCAGGAAAGCGGGCGAATCGAAAGCAGTCATGCGTCGCTCCGTTGCGGGGGAGGGCGACGTTGCGGGACAGCGTCGTATGCGCTGTGTTGGTGTAGGCGTTGGCTTAGAACGGCACGTCGCCTTCGATGGTGGTGCGGTGCAGGCGCCGGCGCAGCTGGTCCGGGGTGCCGCCGGCCAGGTGGGTGGCCGAGCGGTTGTCCCAGTACACCATGTCGTGCGCCTGCCAGCGATGCCGGTAGACCAGCGGATCGGCGCTGTGTGTGCAACAGCGCCTGCAGCAGCGCATCGCTTTCGTGCTGCGGCAGGCCGACGATGCGGGTGGTGAAAGGCTCGCCGACGAACAGCGCGCGGCGCCCGGTTTGCGGATGGGTGCGCACGACCGGGTGGCGCACCGGCGCCACCGCGTCGATCTGCGCCTGGGTCAGCGCCGGGCGCCACGGATTGCGCGCACGCCGTTCCTCGTACTTGGCCAGGCGCCCGTCGACCGCGCTGCAGTTCCGGCGGCAGCGTGTCCCAGGCCAGGTGCTGGTTGACGAACGAGGTGTCGCCGCCCCCTCGGCTGGCAACTCCTGCGCCAGCAGCATCGAGCCCAGGCTCGGGGTCGGCTTGTACGACAGGTCCGAGTGCCAGCAGTGCCCGGCGTCGCCCAGCCCGATCGGCTGGCCGTTCTCCTTGACGTTGGACGCCACCAGCACTTCCGGTTGCTCGGGCAACTGGAACGGGCGCAGCACGTGGAGCTGCAGCGGGCCGAAGCGGCGACTGAAGGCCACCTGCTGCGCCGGGGGTGATGCGCTGATCGCGGAACACCAGCACGTGGTAGTGCCGGTGCGCGCGATGCAGCAGCGCGTACGTGGCCGCATCCAGCGGCTGCGACAGGTCCAGGCCGAGCACCTGCGCACCCAACGGCGCGGCGAACGGTTCGATGCGGACCGCCGGCGCCGCGGCGGGGGCAGGCCGTGTTGCGGTGGGTGCGCGCGCCATGCTCTGGCCTGGTCTACGAAGGATGCGACGCCGCGTGTATCGCACGCGGCGTCGATCTCACTGCAGGCAGCGCCAGGCGCGCGCTGAAGCAACGATTCGGATGATGCTTATACGCAACGGCATATGCAGCGCGCCCGGCGCGCCGGGCCGCAGCGTTCTGGAAGGTCGTTTGCAGCGTCAGAGATCAGGGGTTCGCGTAGCGACTGCGCTGGATGGGCTGTTGGCCTCCGCTGCCTGCTGCTGGGGACGGGGACCGGCAGATGCGGAGATCACGCTTTCTATCCATGGGATGTAGCGAGAGATGCGCACGGCATGCACAATCTGACCGTAGAGGCCTTCCACGAATGGACGATCCGGTGTCCATGTCTTCCAGAAGGGATGATCCGGCGGGTATTTGCTCCAGGACGCCAGGCCGATCAGGCGCCTCGAACTCCCGTCGCCGATCAGCAGGGGACCGCCGCTGTCGCCGCTTCCGGTGATGCCCTCGAGCGGCAGGGCGGACGGTGGCGAGTCGAACCGATACCAGACATAGCGCTGGTCGGCGCCGACGATCACGTTGAAGGCGTGGCGCAGGACGGTGCGATGCGGGCTGCGGAGTTCCTGTCCCGCGCTGCCATTGCCCGAGGCGCCCTTGCCCACCAGTTCGGCGGTCATTCCCACTTCCTGGTCGCCGCGATAGAGCGCGATGGGGGCCACATCCGTCACCGGCGATGCGAGCTGGATCAGCGCGATATCGTTGGACGATGCGAGAAAGGCGGCCAACTTGGAGAGGTCGCCGGTTGACAGGGCCTCCTGGATCAGCCGGTCGGGCAGTTTCTCGTAGCCGGGATAGGTCACGACACGTTTGACCTCGCGTGCCGCGCCGCCGATGGAGACTTGCTCGTCCATGCCTTGCCTCTGCATGGGCGCCGCGTGCGCGGCGGTTACCACCCATTGCGGCGCGATCAGAACGCCCTGTCCCTCACCAGGCAAGTCGACCAGGGCGGGCAACGCCGACGTCGGGACCCGATAGCCGGCATCCTCCACGTCCGCCCTGATGATCACGGCGCCGGCCGCAGCCGAGACCACCAAGAGGCAAAAAGCGAGAACCCACTTCATTCATTCATCCTGGTCGTTCCGCGGAATCATCCGCACGGCGCCATGCGCCCGCACGCGCCCCACGACGCGGCGCGTCGGATGCATGCGCAGGAGTCTAGGGGCATGCTTGGCGGAGAGCAACCAAATGGCCGACAGATCCGGCCAATCGCTTCACTGCCGAAGCGTTGCCGATACTCGCCAGGCGTGATGGCGCAGCGATTGCGGAATGCACGATGGAACGTGTCCGCGCTGTTGAAGCCGACCACCCTGGCGATGCGTTGGATGGATCCCTCCCTGGACGTCAGCTGCAGACGCGCCTGTTCCAGGCGCAGCCGTTCGACGAAACGTGCCGGCGTGGTGGCAAACGCGGCAGCAAACACGCGGCGGAAATTGTGCGGGCTCATCGCCAAGAATTCGGCCATGCGCTCCACGCTAAGCGTTTCAGGGAGATGATCGAGTAGCCATTCGAGCAAGCCGGCCATGCGTCCGGCGCCGCGGATCTGCGCGGCCAGTAGCATGGAGAACGGCGCCTGATTGCCTGGGCGTTTCACGTGCATGACCAGGTCGCGCGCCGCTTCCATCGCAACGGCCGCACCGAGATCCTCTTCGACCAGGGCGAGCGCCAGGTCCATGCCGGCAGTCAATCCACCGGAGGTGGCAAAGCGGCCGTCGCGGAGCAACAACGGATCCGGCTGGATATCCAGCGCCGGATAGCGGCGTGCCACTTCGCTGGCATAGCGCCAGTGGGTGGTGACGCGACGGCCGTCGAGCAGGCCGGTCGCCGCGAGGATGTAGATGCCCGTACAGACACTGACCATGCGGCGTGTCGTGGCGGCGCGTTGGCGCCGCCATGCAAGCAGCCGTGTATCGCTGTCCAAACGGCGACTGCCGATGCCGCCGGGGATGAGCAAGGTGTCCAGCGGTGGCGCGTCTCGAGCGTGCAGGTGGGCAGGACGATGAGGTTGTTTTCAGCGCGAACAGGGGCAGCATCCAGGCCGACGACATGCAGCTGATAAGACAGTTCGCCTGCGGCCGGACTGTTGGCCATGCCGAAGACGTCGAGCGGCCCGATCAGGTCGAGCGATCGCATGCCCTGGTAAGCAAGCAGGCCCATGTTCCGCGCGCAATGGCTGGTCGTCGCCATTGAAATGCAGCTGGCCTCTCGAGGTTGGCACGCGTGGCGACGCACCCTTCGTCCGGGTGTGCGTTCGGACAGGCTGAACCGCCGCATTGCAAATGCAGCGTCCAGCAGTGCCGGAATCCATCGCCCTGTCCGCACAAACAAGGCCCTGCGTATGCGGCCTGGTCATGTCGCCGATTGCAATGCGCAACCGCGAGCGAAGCCCCGGAGCGGCGATCGGCCGAGGCGTTGCGGCCGGGCAAGCCGGCGACCGCTGCGCAGATCGACAAGGCCTTCGCAGTGAACGCAACCGGCATCGCAGGCAGCCGGTCGCTGCGGCGACCGGAATCAGCGCCCCCGCCGTGTCCGTGCCGGCGCGCTCACGGCTCGTGCAGCGCCAGCGCCGGCGGCGTGCGCAGGATGCGGCGCGTGCCCGACCAGCCGGCGAGCAGGCTCAGCAGCACGCCGCCGGCCCCGCCCAGCAGCAGTGCCGGCCAGGGCGGTGCCAGCGCCAGGTCGAATGCCTGCTTGGCCACGACCACGCCGATCCCCGCCGCCGCACCGACCGCCAGGATCGCCGCGAGCAGGCCGAGCGCGCCGAATTCCACCAGCACCGCGCCGTGCAGCTGGCCGCGGCGCGCGCCCAGCGTGCGCAGCACCGCGCTGTCGTAGCGGCGCTCGCCGGCGGTGGCCTGCAGCGCCGCCAGCAGCACCAGCGCGCCGGCCAGCAGGCTGAAGCCCATCACCAGTTGCACCGCCTGCGCGACCTGGTCGATCACCTCGCGCACTCGTCCCAGGATCGCGTCGATGTCCAGCAGCGACACGTTCGGATAGGTGCGGCTGAGGCCGCTGAGCTGCGCGGCGGAACCGCGCGGCAGGTGGAACGCGGAGATCAGGTTGTAGGGCGCGTCCTGCACCGCGCCGGCGTTCAGCAGCAGGAAGAAGTTGACCCGAAACGAATCCCAGTCGGCCTTGCGCACGCTGGTGACGGTGAAGCTGCGCTGTTGCTCGCCGAGCAGCAGGGTGATGCGGTCGCCGAGCTTGAGCCCGTAGCGCTGCGCCCAGGCTTCCTCCACCGAGGCTTCCGCCGTGGTGCTGCCGGCCGCCCAGAAGCGCCCGGACAGCAAGCGGTTGGCGGCGGGAAACGCATGCCGCCAGGAGAAGTTGATCGGCCGGTCGGCGGCGTCGCCCTCGCCGTCGTTTTCCGGACCCTGGTCCTGGCGTTGCGGCGGCTTGCCGTTGATCGCCACCAGCTTGCCGGTGCTGAACGGCTCCACCGCCGGGTCGGTCACGCCGAGCCCGCGCAGCGTGCCGAGCACGTGCTCGGCCTGGTCGGGCTGGATGTTCATCAGGAAGTAGTTCGGCGTGTCCGCCGGCAGCCGGTCGCGCCACTGGCCGAGCAGGCCCGGACCGATCACCGCCAGCAGCAGCAAGGCGCACAGCGACAGCGACAGGCCGACCAGTTGCACCACGCTCAGCGCGCGGCGCCGGGTCAGTGCGGCCAGGCCCAGCTTCCACGGTCCGCGCAGGCGTGACTGCAGGCGCCGCAGCAGCGCCAGCAGCAGGCTGCCGACCACCGCGGCGAGCGCCGCCAGCAGGGTCAGCCCGCCCAGCACCCAGGCCGCGAGCACGCCGTCGCCGGTGGCGTACACCGCCAGCACCACGGTCGCCAGCAACGCGGCGGCGTAGACCAGCAGCGAGGTCGGCGGCAGCGCGGCGAAGCTGCGGTTGAGCACCCGCATCGGCGGTACGTCGCGCAGCCGCAGCAGCGGCGGCAGGCCGAAGCCGAGCAGCAGCAACAGGCCGATGCCGGCGCCGGCCAACGCCGGGGTCGCCTGCGGCAGCGGCAGCCGGTTCGGGATCAGGCTGCCCAGCGCCTCGACCAGGCCGATCTGCGCCAGCATGCCCAGGCCCACGCCGAGCGCGCAGGCCGGGATCGCCAGCAGCAGCAATTGCAGCGCCAGCGCGCCGAGAATGTCGCGTTGGCGCGCGCCCAGGCAGCGCAGCACGGCGACCGTGTCGATGCGGCGCAGCGCGAAGCGGTTGGCGGCCAGCGCGGTGGCGACGCCGGCCAGCAGCACCGCCAGCAACGCGGTCAGGGCGAGGAAGCGGCCGGCGCGGTCGAAGGCGCCGCGCACGCCGCGCTGGGTGTCCTGGATGCCGACCAGACGGAACGCCTTGGCGCGCGGCGCCAGCCATTTGCGCAGCGCCGCGATCTCGCCCGGCGTACCGGCGAACATCAACCGGTACGAGGCGCGGCTGCCGGGGCCGAGCAGGCCGGCGGCATCGACGTCGGCGCGATTGACCAGCAGCGGCGGCGACAGCTGCATCAGTTCGCCGGAGGCGTCCGGCTCGGCGCGCAGCACCCGGGTCACGCGCAGCGTGCCGGCGCCGAATTCCAGCGCATCGCCGAGCTTCAGGCCCAGCGCCTCGAGCAGCCGCGGATCGGCGTAGGCCTGGCCGCGCGGCGGTGGGCCGGCGCGTTCGCTGCCGGCGCCGGCAGCGTGGCGCGCCACCAGCAGTTCGCCGCGCAACGGATAGCCCGCGCCGACCGCCTTGATGTTGGCCATCTGGCTGGCGTCGCCATGGAACAACACGCTGGAGAAGCTGACCAGGCGCGCGCTGCGCAGGCCGCGACGCTGCGCCTGCTCGGCGAATGCGGCAGGAATGTCCTGGCGTCCGGTGACGCCGAGGTCGCCGCCGATCACCTCGGCGGCGCTGCCGGTCAGCGCCAGGGTGACGCGATCGACCAGGGTGCCGACCGCGGTCATCACCGCCACGCCCAGCACCAGCGCGGCGAACACGGTCAGCAGGTCGCCGGCGAACAGCTCGCGGCGCAGCGCGCGCGCGGCATGGCGCAGCACGTTCATGCGTCGGCCACCGCTTCGGCCTGGAGCAGGCGCCCGCGGTCGAGCCGGTAGCGATGCTCGCAGCGCTGCGCCAGACGCAGGTCGTGGGTGACCAGCACCAGCGTGGTGTCGCTGCCGGCGTTGAGCGCGAACAGCAGGTCGCCGATCTGCTGGCCGGTGGCCTGGTCGAGGCTGCCGGTGGGTTCGTCGGCGAACAGGATCCGCGGCCGTGCCACGAACGCGCGCGCCAGCGCCACGCGCTGCTGCTCGCCGCCGGACAGCTGCCGCGGGTAGTGCCGCGCACGCGCGCTCAGGCCCACCGCCTCCAGCACCTCGCGCACCCGCACCGGATCCTCGCGCCCGGCCAGTTCCAGCGGCAGCGCGATGTTCTCCGCGGCGGTCAGCGACGGCAGCAGGTGGAAGCTCTGGAACACGAAGCCGACTTCGCGCGCGCGCAGGGCGGCGCGCGCTTCTTCGTCGAGCGCGTTGAGCGACTGCCCGGCGAGCACGATCTCCCCGCGCGTCGGCAGGTCCAGGCCGGCGAGCAGGCCGAGCAGGGTGGTCTTGCCGGAACCGGAGGCGCCGACGATGGCGACGCTGTCGCCTTCACCGATGGTCAATCCGACCTTGTCGAGAATGTGGACCGTGCCCTCCGGTCCGCTGACGGATTTGCCGACATCGCGTACGTCGATCGCGATGCCGGTGCGCGGAGTGGGGGCCAGACTGTCGATGAGGAAATCTCCGGATGCGTGGCAACGATACGAAAGGAACGCCTGCCTGGACGCGCAGCGCCTGGCTCCTGGCCTGTCTGGCATGGTGTCTGCTGCTGCCCGCCATCGCCTGTGCCAAAGGTGCGACGGGGCCGGTGCTGGTGGTCGGCGACAGCCTCAGTGCCGCGCACAACATCCCGGTCCAGTCCGGCTGGGTGGCGCTGCTGGAGCGCCGCCTGCGACAACAGATGCAGGCGCCGCCGGCGGTCGTCAATGCCAGCATCAGCGGCGAGACGTCCTCCGGCGCGCTGACCCGGCTGCCGGCGTTGCTGCTCAAGCACCGGCCCGCGGTGGTGGTGATCGAACTCGGCGGCAACGACGCGCTGCGCGGGCTGACGCCGGCGGAACTGCGCGGCAACCTGGAGAAGATGATCGTGCTCAGCCGTGACGCCGGCGCGAAGGTGCTGTTGCTCGGCATCGACGTGCCGCCGAACTACGGACCGGCCTACCGGCAGCGGTTGCGCGCGGTGTATGCGGACCTGGCCAAGCAGTACCGGACCGGGTTGTTGCCGTTCCTGCTGGAGGGCGTGGCGCTCGATCCGGCACTGATGCAGGACGATGGCCTGCATCCCACTGCCGCCGGCCAGCCGAAGGTCCTGGAGAACGTGTGGCCCAAGCTCAAGCCGTTGATCGACGAGTGATTTTTCCCTGGTCAGGCACATGAAGCGTTCTTCACACTGTCACCACTCGGTTTCCGGCATGTTTCACAAAGCTGAAGACTGAGGAAGCTCTATGCGTCAGACCAAGGAAACCTCCGGGCTCGTTCTGGTCGTCGAGGACAACCGCAACATCTCCGAAATGATCGGCGAGTACCTGGAAGGCCGCGGATTCGAAGTGGATTACGCTTGCGATGGCCTGGACGGCTACCGCCTGGCGGCAGAGAACAGCTACGACGTGGTGGTGCTGGACCTGATGCTGCCACGCCTGGACGGCATCGAAGTGTGTCGCCGTTTGCGCAACGACGCACGCAAGTCCACGCCGGTGCTGATGCTGACCGCGCGCGACACGCTCGACGACAAGCTCACCGGCCTGGGCTTCGGCGCCGACGACTACCTGACCAAGCCGTTCGCGATCCAGGAACTGGAAGCGCGCCTGCGTGCGCTGATCCGCCGCGAGCGCCGCCAAGTGGGCTCGGAAGTGCTGAAGGTGGCCGATCTGGTGCTGGATCCGGTGAGCATGCGCGCGACCCGCGCCGGCGCCGAACTGCAGTTGTCGCCGATCGGCCTGCGCCTGCTGACCATCCTGATGCGCGAGTCGCCGCGTGTGGTCACCCGCCAGGAGATCGAGCGCGAGATCTGGGGCAACGGCCTGCCGGATTCGGACACCCTGCGCAGCCATCTGTACAACCTGCGCAAGATCATCGACAAGCCGTTCGACCGGCCGCTGCTGCACACCGTGCAGAGCGCCGGTTACCGCATCGCCGACATCGCGCAGCCGATGGGCTGAGCGCCGCCGTCCGTGCCATGTGGCAGGCGGGCCTCAGGAGCGGGGCCTGCTTGCACGGCGGATTCAGCGTCCGCATTTCTATAATGGCGGCAAAAACACGGAAGCTGTAATGCCGCACGGTTTGCCGCGCAAAATCCGCCTCGCCCTGATTGCCCGCATCGTATTTGCGGGATGCGTCGTCGCGCTTGGCAGCTACCTGGTGGTGGCGGTCGTGCAGCACTCGCTGGTGGGTTCGGTGATGCGCCAGGAAGCCACGCACTATTGGCGCCTGTACGCGCAATCCCCGGCGCAGCCGCCGCCCAACAGCCACACCTTGCGCGGCTATCTGGTGCCGGCCGGGCGATTGGAGGCGGCGGTGCCGGCGGAGTTGCGCGGCTTGGAACTGGGCCTGCACGAGCACCGCCCCGACGGCGAGATGGTGCTGGTCGACGAGACCAAGGCCGGGCGGCTGTACCTGGTGTTCCTGCGCGCGCAGGCGCAGCGCTTGGCGTTCTGGTTCGGCATCGTGCCGGCGCTGCTGACCCTGATCGCGGTAGTGGTGGTGGGATGGCTGACCCACCGCGCCTCGCGGCGCCTGCTGTCGCCGGTGAACTGGCTGGCGCGGCACGTGTCGCAGTGGGACCCGCGGCATCCGTGCGCCGCCGACCTGGCGCCGGAGAACCTGCCGGCCGATGTGCAGGGCGAGTCGCGGCAGTTGGCCGCGGCGCTGCATGCGCTGGCCTTGCGCGTCACCGGCCACGTCTCGCGCGAGCGCAACTTCACCCGCGACGCCAGCCACGAGCTGCGCACGCCGCTGACCGTGATCCGTGTCGCCAGCGACATCGCGATGACCGCCCCCGACCTGCCGCCGCGGCTGGGCCGCAGCCTGCAGCGCATCCAGCGCGCCGGCCGCGACATGGAGGCGGTCATCGATGCGTTCCTGATCCTGGCCCGCGAGGCCGACGTGGAGCCGCAGAGCGAGACGTTCGAGGTCGCCGACGTGGTCGAGTACGAGGCCGAGAACGCGCGCGAGCTGTTGGTCGCCAAGCCGGTGACCCTGACCGTCAAGGTACTGGACGCCGCGCGCCTGCACGCGCCGCCGCGGGTGCTGCACGTGGTGGTCAGCAATCTGCTGCGCAACGCCTGCAACTATACCGACGCGGGCAGCATCGAGGTCGAGGTCGCCGCCGACCGCATCCGCATCCGCGATACCGGCATCGGCATGTCCGACGATGCCTTGCGGCGCGCGTTCGAGCCGTTCTTCCGCGCCGAGCCGGATCGCCCACAGGGCACCGGGTTGGGCCTGTCGATCGTGCGTCGGCTGTGCGAGCGCTTCGGCTGGCGGATCGGGCTGGAGAGCGCCGAGGGCGGCGGCACCACCGCCACCGTGCGCTTCGATCCGGTCGGGTGAGTGGCCGGACCGGTTGAATCGCGGACGTCCGCCGCGCGCGCCGCGGTTCAGCGCTTCAGGTACGGCCGCACGATGTCGCGCCACAGCGCATAGCCGGCGGCGTTCATGTGCAGGCGGTCCTTGCCGAACAGTTCGGCCCGCGCTTGTCCGTCGGCGTCGAGCATCGGCGTGTACACGTCGATGAAGTCCACCTGCTTCAGCCCGGCGGCGGCCTTGCGGATCAGCGCGTTGGCTTCGGCCGCCTGCGTCAGCAGCGCGGCGCGCGCCGGGCTGGGCTTGATCGAGATGTAGGCGATGCGCACGCCCGGCAGGTCGCGCCGGACCCGCGCCACGAAGGCCAGGAAGTCGTCGCGCAGCCGCTGCGGGCTGCGCCCGCTGTTGAGGTCGTTGTCGCCGGCGTAGAACACGATCAGGCGCGGTCGGTACGGCACCACGATGCGCTCGGCATACCAGCTGCTGTCGCGGATCTCCGAGCCGCCGAAGCCGCGGTTGAGCGTGTCCACGCCGGGGAAGTCGCTGCCCAGCGACTGCCAGAAGCGGATCGAGGAACTGCCGACGAACAGTACGCCGCCGGGCTTGGGCGGATGCGCGGCATCGGCCTGGGCGAAGCGCTGCATGTCCGCTTCCCAGGCCGGGCTGGAGACCTGTTCGGGGATCTTCGGCGTGGTGGGCGGGGTGCGCGCCAGGCCCGGCTGCAGGCCCAGCAGGAGCAGGAAGATGGCGAGCAGCGCGGCGCGCAACGGCGGACTGGACATGGGATGCCTCCTGGGTGCGACGGAGCGGCGATGGTGCCGCGGGCGATGCGCCGCAGGCAAGTCCGTCCGGCGCGCCGAGGCGGCGCAGTGCCGCGCCGGGCCTTGTGGCAAAATCGGCGTTCAGCCCGCTTCGCCATCGCCCTCATGACCGATCTCTTCCGGCCGTCGCTGTCGCGTCCCCGTTCCCCAGGCCGGGGCTGACGCATGGCCGACCAATTCGGACACCTGCCGCGCGGTCCGCGCCGGATGCTGATGGCGCTGCGCTGGTCCTGGCAGGGGTTGTGCGCCGCCTGGCTGCACGAATCCTCGTTCCGGCTGGAAGTGTGCCTGTTCGCGGTGCTGGCGCCGCTGGCGCTGTGGCTGGGGCAGGGGCCGGTGCAGCAGGCGCTGATGATCGGCTCGCTGCTGCTGGTGCTGGCGGTGGAACTGCTCAACTCCGCGATCGAGGCGGTGATCGAGCGCTACGGGCCGGAGCACCACGAACTGGCCGGGCGCGCCAAGGACATGGGCTCGGCCGCGGTGCTGCTGATGCTGGCCAATGTGCTGCTGTGCTGGGGACTGATCCTGCTGCCGCGCCTGCTGTGACGCCAGCCTGTCTTTTTTACCGTTAAAGGATTCGACTCCATGGTTTTAGAGCTCCTTGCCGACCCCAACACCTGGCTGACGCTGCTGACGCTGAGCGCGTTGGAAATCGTGCTGGGCATCGACAACCTGGTGTTCATCTCCATCGCGGTGGGCAAGCTGCCGGAGGCGCAACGCCCGGCGGCGCGCAAGTTCGGCATCGCGGTGGCGTGCCTGACCCGTATCGCGTTGCTGGTGTCGCTGGCGTTCCTGGCGCGGATGCAGGGCGAACTGTTCAGCGTCGCCGGCATGGGCATCTCGGTGCGCGATCTGGTGCTGATGGTCGGCGGCGCGTTCCTGCTGGTGAAGGGCACGCTGGAGATCCGCGAGCTGATCACCGGCGGCGAAGACGCCGACCCGACCACCCGCAAGGCCTCGGGCGTGTTCTGGAGGGTGATCGCGCAGATCGCGGTGATCGACATCGTGTTCTCGCTGGACTCGGTGATCACCGCGGTCGGCATGGCCCAGCACATCCCGGTGATGGTGGCGGCGGTGCTGCTGGCGGTGGCGGTGATGTTGCTGGCGGCCAACCCGCTGGGCCGCTTCATCGACGCCAACCCGACGGTGAAGATGCTGGCGCTGGTGTTCATCCTGATGATCGGCGTGGTGCTGGTCCTGGACGGCCTCGACGTGCACGTGCCCAAGCCGTACATCTACGCGGCGATGGGCTTCTCGGTGCTGGTGGAGTGGCTGAACCTGCTGATGCGCCGCCGCGCCGCCGCGCACGACGTGCCCGGCGCCGGCCAGTGGTGATCGGCCCGGCGGCGTAGTGCGCGGTAAGCGCTGGCGCGGCCTGGCGGCTGCGTTTTCACGGCAGGCGTGGCAAGCTGCGCCCCTTTGCTGCCGGAGACCGCCATGCGCCTGTTGTCCCGCTCGTTGTTCCTCGCCGCCGTCGCGGCGCTGCTGTCCGGGTGCGGCTACAACGCGATCCAGCAGAAGGATGAGGCGGTCAAGGCCGGCTGGTCGGAGGTGCTGAACCAGTACAAGCGCCGCGCCGACCTGATCCCCAACTTGGTCAATACGGTCAAGGGCTACGCCGACCAGGAACGCCAGGTGCTGACCGACGTGACCAATGCGCGCGCGCGGGTCGGCCAGGTTCAGGTCAACGCCGACGATGCAGCCTCGCTGCAGCGGTTCCAGCAGGCGCAGGGCGAATTGTCCGGCGCGCTGTCGCGGCTGCTGGTGGTCACCGAGAACTATCCCAACCTCAAGTCCGACCAGTCGTTCCGCGATCTGCAGGCGCAGTTGGAGGGTACCGAGAACCGCATCACCGTGGCCCGCGGCCGCTACATCCAGACGGTGCAGGACTACAACACCTACATCCGCTCGTTCCCGCAGGTCATCATCTCGAAGATCTTCGGCTACAAGGAAAAGCCGAACTTCAGCGTGGCCAACGAGGCGCAGATCAGCGAGGCGCCGGCGGTGAACTTCGGCCCCCGGCCGGCGCCGCCGCAACTGCGGCCATCGCCGCAGCCGGCGCCGGCGCAGTAGGCGCAGCACGCCGCGGCGGCCGGCACCGCAGCGCGGCGCTGGCCGCCGCGGCGGTTTCTTCCCTTCGATGCCGCCGCGCGCCTATGCCGGGGCAGGAGTCTGCAATGAGCGATGCGACGATCCACCTCCGCCAGGCGCGCCGTGGCCGGCGCGCCTGGATCGGGACGCTGCTGCTGGCGCTGCTGCCGTTGCTGGCCTGGGCGCAGGCGGCCGGCGAGGCGGCGATCCCGCCGCTGGACACGCCGGTGGTCGACACCACCGGGACCCTGCAGCCGGCCCAGCGCCAGCAGTTGGAGCAGCAGGCGTTGCAGTTGCAGCAACGCAAGGGCAGCCAGTTGCAGGTGCTGGTGGTCGCCAGCACCGCGCCGGACACGATCGAGCAGTACACCCAGCGGGTGTTCGACCAATGGCAGATCGGCCGCAAGGGCGTGGACGACGGCGTGCTGCTGGTGGTGGCCAAGGAGGACCGGCGCGTGCGCATCCAGCCCGGCTACGGCCTGGAAGGCGCGATTCCCGATGCCACCGCCAATCGCATCATCCAGGAGTATCTGGCGCCGCGGTTCCGTGCCGGCGACTACGGCGGCGGCATCGCCGAGGCCACCGCGATGCTGGTCAAGTTGATCGACGGCGAGCATTTGCCGGCCCCGGTGAGCACGCATGCGCCCGCGTCGGGTTCGGACAGCAGGCTGCCGCTCGGTTTCTTCGGTGGCCTGTTCGCCGCCTTCGTCGCGCAGCTGCTGTTCGCACGCGCGCCACGGCCGCTGCGCGGCGTGCTGGCCACGGTCGCCGGCGGCGGCGTCGGCCTGTTGTTGAGCCTGTCGCTGTTCGTCGGCGTGCTGACCGGCGCGATCGGGCTGGTGCTGGGCCTGCTGTCGGGCATGTCCCCGGGCCGCTCGGTCGGCGGCGGTGGCTGGGGACGCGGTGGCTTCGGTGGCGGCTTCGGCGGCTGGGGTGGGAGCGGTTGGGGCGGCGGTGGCAGTTCGGGCGGCGGCTGGGGCGGTGGCGGCGGCAGTTCGGGAGGCGGCGGCGCCTCGGGGAGCTGGTGATGCGGCTGCTGCGCCATCTGTTCGCGCCGCCGGCGCACACCCTGTTCCCGGACGCCAGCCTGGAGCGCATCGGCGCGGCGATCGCCGCCGGCGAGCGCCTGCACCGCGGGCAGGTGATGTTCGCGGTCGAATCGGCGCTGGCGCCGGCGGCGGCGCTGCGCGGCATGGCGCCGCGCACCCGCGCCGAGCAAGCCTTCGCGCAGTTGCGCACCTGGGACACCCAGGCCAACAACGGCGTGTTGATCTACCTGCTGCTGGCCGAGCATCGCATCGAGATCGTGGCCGACCGCGGCCTGCATGGATGCGTCGACGCGGCGCAATGGCGCCAGGTCTGCGCGGTGATCGAACGCGACATGCGCGCAGGCCAGCCCGAGCAGGCAGTGATCGCCGGGGTCGCGGCGGTGTCGGCGCTGCTGGCCGCGCATTTTCCGGCGCAACCGGGTCAGGCCGAGCGCGACGAACTGCCGAATCGACCGCAACGGCTGGATTGAGTGCCGGCGCGGCATGGCGCCGCGCCGGCGGCGGCCGGGCATGCCGGCAGATGAAGCGCAGCGCCATCGGCGCCGGCCGCCATCGAGGCAGTGGCCGGCGCCGATGGCAGACGCTTGCGCCTGCCGGCAGATGAAGCCTAGCGTCGCCCGTGTGGATCGCGACCGCGGCAGTGGCCGGTGCCGATGGCAGAATAGACGCCCTTCACCCCCGGCCGACGTTCCCGCATGACCTATCTCCACCAGATCGACCCCATCGCCTTCTCGCTCGGCCCGGTGAAGGTGCATTGGTATGGACTGATGTACCTGGCCGCCTTTGCGTCGGCGTGGTGGCTGGGACGCCGACGCATCCGTGCTGGCCGCCTGCCCGGCGTGGACATGGAGGGGTTCTCCGACCTGCTGTTCTACGCGATGCTCGGCGTGGTGCTGGGCGGGCGCATCGGCTACATGCTGTTCTACGCGCTGGGCGATTTCCTCGCCAACCCGCTGCTGATCTTCAAGGTGTGGGACGGCGGCATGAGCTTCCACGGCGGCCTGATCGGCGTGCTGGCGGCCGCGGCCTGGTGGTCGCGCAAGTCGCGCCTGCATTTCTTCGACACGATGGATTTCGTCGCGCCGCTGGTGCCGCTGGGGCTGGGCTTGGGCCGCGTCGGCAACTTCGTCGGCGGCGAGCTGTGGGGCAAGTTCACCGAGGCCGGTTGGGGCGTGATCTTCCCGCGGACGCCGGAGCTGCAGGATTGGCCGCTGGCGCGGATCCAGGCGCAGTACGCGAGCGGCGCGCTCGACAGGTTCGCGCGGCATCCGTCGCAGCTGTACGAGGCGGCGCTGGAAGGTCTGGTGCTGTTTGCGGTGCTGTGGGCGTTCTCGCTGCGGCCGCGCGCGCGCTATGCGGTGTCCGGCCTGTTCGCGCTGCTGTACGGCGTGTTCCGCTTCGCGGTGGAGTTCGTGCGCGTGCCGGATGCGCCGATCGGCTACCTGGCGTTCCAGTGGCTGACCATGGGCCAGATCCTGAGCACGCCGCTGATCCTGCTGGGCCTGTTCCTGTTGTGGCGCTCGCGCCGCGCGCCGGTGCTGCAGCCGGCGCCCACGGCGGCGGAGGGCAAGGCATGAAGGCCTACCTGGACCTGCTGCGCCACGTGCTCGACCACGGCGCGGAGAAATCCGACCGCACCGGCACCGGCACGCGCAGCGTGTTCGGTTGGCAGCTGCGCTTCGACCTCGACGCCGGCTTCCCGCTGGTGACCACCAAGAAGCTGCACCTGCGCTCGATCGTGCATGAACTGCTGTGGTTCCTGAAGGGCGAGACCAATATCGCCTACCTGAAGGACAACAAGGTCGGCATCTGGGACGAATGGGCCGACGCGCAGGGCGAACTCGGCCCGGTGTACGGCAAGCAGTGGAGGCGCTGGACCGGTGCGGACGGCCGCGAGATCGACCAGATGCAATGGCTGGTGGACGAGATCAAGCGCAATCCCGATTCGCGGCGGCTGGTGGTCAGTGCCTGGAACGTGGCCGAATTGCCGCAGATGGCGCTGATGCCGTGCCACAGCCTGTTCCAGTTCTACGTGGCCGACGGCAGGCTCAGCTGCCAGCTGTACCAGCGCAGCGGCGACATCTTCCTCGGCGTGCCGTTCAACATCGCCAGCTATGCGCTGCTGACCCACATGGTGGCGCAGGCCACCGGCCTGGGCGTGGGCGATTTCGTGCACACGCTGGGCGACGCGCACCTGTATTCCAACCACGTCGCGCAGGCGCGCGAGCAGCTGGCGCGCACGCCGCGGCCGCTGCCGACGCTGCGCCTGAATCCCGCGGTCACCGACCTGTTCGGATTCACCTACGACGACATCGCGATCGAGGGTTACGACCCGCATCCGACGATCAAGGCGCCGGTGGCGGTATGAGTCGCCGGGACTGGGGACTGGGGACTGGGGACCCGGAAAAAGCCGCGGTCTCGGTAGAGACGGATGTGTGCGAGTCCCCGGTCCCCGGTCCCGGGGCCCGAGTGAGCCTGATCGCCGCGCTCGACCGCGGCAACGCCATCGGCCGCGACAACGACCTGCCGTGGCGCTTGCCGGACGACCTGAAGCGCTTCAAGGCGCTGACCCTGGGCAAGCCGGTGCTGATGGGGCGCAAGACCGCGCAGTCGCTGGGGCGCGCGCTGCCGGGGCGCCTGAACCTGGTGATGACGCGCTCGGGGCAGGTGCCGTTCGCGGGCATGCAGGCGGTGGCTTCGCTGCAGGCGGCGATCGCGGTGGCGCAGGCGAGCGGGGCGGAAGAACTGTCGGTGATCGGCGGTGGCGACATCTTCGCCCTGGCCTTGCCGCGCGCCGACATGCTGTACCTGACCCACGTGGACACGCTGGTCGAGCGCGCCGATGCGCATTTCCCGGCGTTCGATCCGGCGCAGTGGGAGGTCGTGGCGCGGCAGCCGCACGCGGCCGATGCCAGGCACGCGCTGGCGTTCGAGTTCGTGGATTACCGGTGCCGGCGCGGCGCGCCGTAGCGCAGTCGTGTTGGTGCTTGGAGGGCCGTGAGGCTGTTGCGGGGCTTCTGCCACAGCTGGCATCGCAGTAGCGGCAGGAAGTTTCCGGGGCAGGTTCTTGCCGTCGGCGCAGTCTTGAGCCGAGTTTTGTAGGAGCGGCTTCAGCCGCGACGGGCTTTACCGGTAGTGCCCGTCGCGGCTGAAGCCGCTCCTGCAGAGGTCGGATCTGGACCGAAATGTGCGGTGGTCATGCGCAGCCCGCTTGCCGCGAGCAGCTGTTAGTCCTGAGCGGGCGATGGCGGTGTGGCTGCCGCAGCACCCGCGCCGCGTCCGGGGCCGGGCCGACGCCGCGGCGGCCGCGCGCGGGGCACCGGCGGCGGGCCTTCGACCGGGCGTCCCGGTACCTGCACGATCTGCAGGTCTTCGCCGTCCAGCCGCAGCGCGGTGAGCTTGCCGCCCCACACCGCGCCGGTGTCGATCGCGTGCACGCTCTGGGTGATGGTCAGGCCCAGCGTCGACCAGTGGCCGCAGACGATCTTCAGGTCGCGCTCGGCGCGGCCAGGCACTTCGAACCAGGGGTACAGGCCCTGCGCCTGGGTGCCCGGGGTGCCTTTCTCCTCGAACGCGATACGTCCGCGCGGAGTGCAGTAGCGGGCCCGGGTGAACAGGTTGATGATCGCGCGCGCGCGGTCATAGCCGGTTAGCCCCGGCGACCAGGCCGGGCGGTCGCCGTACATGTTGCGGAACAGCTTGCGGTAGCCGCTGCCGTGCAGCTGCTGCTCGACCTCGCGCGCATGCTTCTCGGCCAGGGTGGTGGTCCACTTCGGCGCCAGGCCGGCGTGGATCATCATCCAGCCCAGTTCGCGGTCGGCATGCAGCAGCTTCTGCATGCGCAGCCAGGTCAGCAGCTCGTCGCGGTCCTCGGCCAGCACGATGCGCTGCAGGTCCGGATTGACCTTGCGCTGCTCGTCCGGGCTGCGTTCGCCGATCGCCAGCAGCGACAGGTCGTGGTTGCCCAGCACCACGACGCTGTGCGCGCGCAGCGAGTGCACCAGGCGCAAGGTTTCCAGCGACTGCCCGCCGCGGTTGACCAGGTCGCCGCAGAACCACAGTCGGTCCACCGCCGGGTCGAAGCGGATCTTCTCCAGCAGCCGCTGGGTGATGTCGTAGCAACCCTGCAGGTCGCCGATGGCCCACACGCTCATGCCGACGCCATCAGTGCAGGGTCCGCGGCACGGTCAGCACGAATGTCGCGACCTGGGCGACGAAATGGGTGCCGTCGTCGGCTTGCATGTCGTAGTGGCCGCGCATCGTGCCGTGCTCGGTCTCCAGCATCAGCCCGGAGGTGTAGCGGAAGTCCTCGCCGGGCCGCAGCCGCGGCTGTTCGCCGACCACGCCGTCGCCGTCCACGCGTTCCACGCGGCCGTTGCCGTCGGTGATTTCCCAGTGCCGGGCGATCAGCCGCGCAGCGACGCGGCCGCGGTTGTGGATGCGGATGGTGTAGGCGAACGCGTAGCGTCCGTCCTCCGGCACCGATTGGTTGTCGAGGAATCGGGGCGAGACTTCGACCTCGATCCGGTAGGGGGCGTCATCGTTCATGCCCACAGTGTAAGCAAAGCTGGCGCAGGAAGGGACCTGCGGCCGTCCACGCGCGCGGCGCAGTCCGGCAGCGCGTTCGATCGTGCGGCGACCCTGCGCAGGATCGACTGTCTCGTGGCGGCGGTCGGGGCGCACACGGACGCCGGTGCGATGCGCGCTTCATGCCTGCGCCACGTTGGCCAGGCGCACGAAATCGGCGACCTCCAGCTGCTCGGCGCGCGCGTCCGGGCGCACCCCGGCCGCCTCGAACTGGGCGGCATCGCAGACCCCGCCCAGCGCATTGCGCAAGGTCTTGCGGCGCTGCCCGAAGGCCGCGCGCACCACGTCGGCGAAGCGCCGCGGATCGGCGATGCCGATGTCCTGCGGCGCATGCGGCACCAGCCGCACCACCGCCGAATCCACCCTCGGCGGCGGCCGGAACGCGCCCGGCGGCACCACGAACAGCGCGGTCACCTCGCAGTACGCCTGCAGCATCACGCTGAGCCGGCCGTAGACCTTGTTGCCCGGCGCGGCGGCCATGCGCTCGACCACTTCCTTCTGCAGCATGAAGTGCATGTCGGCGATCGCCGCGGCGTGGTCCAGCGCATGGAACAGGATCGGCGAGGAGATGTTGTAGGGCAGGTTGCCGAGCAGGCGGATCCGGCCGGCGCCGGCCAGTCCGGCGAAGTCCACCGACAGCACGTCGCGGTTGAGGAGGGTGAGTTCGCCGACCCCGGCGGCCGCGGCGGTCAGCGGCGCGATCAGGTCGCGGTCGAATTCGATCACGGTCAGGCGCCCATGGCGGCGCAGTAGCGGGAAGGTGATCGCGCCCTGGCCGGGGCCGATCTCGACCAGCAGGTCGCCCGCCTTGGGATTGACCGCGCGCACGATGCTGTCGATGTAGTGGCGGTCGCTGAGGAAGTGCTGGCCGAGCGATTTCTTGGCCGGGGCGTCGAAGCCGAGGGAGGAAGTCATGCGTGCATCTTATCGGGATGGGGGGCGGGGATGGCTCGAGGCCACCCGGAGCCGCTCCTACGGAAGCGACCTGCGCGCGGCCAACTGCGCGCACAGCGCGACCGCTGCGAACAGGCTGGACGGATCGGCAACGCCGTGTCCGGCCAACTCCAGCGCGGTGCCGTGGTCGACCGCCACCCGCGGGTAGGGCAGGCCCAGGGTCAGGTTCACCGCCTGCTCGAAGCCGCTGTACTTGAGCACCGGCAGGCCCTGGTCGTGGTACATCGCCAGCACCGCATCGACGCCGGCCAGTTTCTGCGGCAGGAACGCGGTGTCGGCCGGCAGCGGACCGCGCAGGCGCATGCCTTCGGCGCGCAATGCGTCGAGCACCGGATGCATGACATCGATCTCCTCGCGCCCGAGATGGCCGTCCTCGCCGGCGTGCGGATTCAGCCCGAGCACCGCGATGGCCGGTGCGGCGATGCCGAACTCGGTGCGCAGCGCGGCGTGGGTGATGCGCAGGCAGCGTTCCAGCAAGGCGGGGGTGAGCGCATCGGCAACCGCGCGCAGCGGCAGGTGGGTGGTGGCCAGGGCCACGCGCACGACGTCGTTGGCCAGCATCATCACCACCTCGCGCCCGGCGTGGCGGGCGAGCAGCTCGGTGGTGCCGGTGTAGGCGATGCCGCCGGCGTTGATCGCGGCCTTGTGCACCGGGCCGGTGACCAGGCCGGCGAATTCGCCGCGCAGGCAGGCGTCGGCGGCCTGGGTCAGCGCGTCGATCACCGCGGCGGCGTTGGCCGGTTCGGTGCGGCCGAAGCGGCTGGGTACGCGGTTGTCGACGGGCCGCAGGCGCAGGTCGCCGGGGACCTGGGCGCGGGCGGATTCGGGCAGCAACTGCAGCGGCAACGCCAGCGCGGCGGCGGCGCCGCGCAGGGTGGCGGGATCGGCGAAGGCCAGCAACCGGCAATCGCGTCGCGGCTGTTGGGCCAGCCGCACGCACAGTTCCGGGCCGATTCCGGCCGGCTCGCCCGGCACCAGCGCGAGCGAGGGCGGCACCGCTCAGGGCTTGGTGGCGGCCGGCACCGGTGCGGCCGGCGCGGTGCTGTCCGCGGCCGGCGCGGCGGCATTGTCGGCGCCGACGCGCAGGTTCACATAGGCTTCGCCGCGCATTTCCTGCAGGAAGCGATTGTACTCTTCTTCGAGCTTGCGGCGGCCGATGGTCTCGCGGACCTGGGCGCGCTGGGTGTCGCTGGTCACGTCGGTCTGGCGCGTGGCCACGCGCTGCACGATGTGCCAGCCGGCCTCGGTGCGGAACGGCGGCGAGATCTGGCCGTCGTTCAGGCCTTCGATCTGGCGGCCGAAATCCGGGCCGAACGCGTCGGCAGGGAACCAGCCCAGGTCGCCGCCCTGGCCGCGGCTGTTGGCGTCCTCGGAGGACTCCTTGGCCACCGCCTGGAAGTCGGCGCCGCCGGCGATGCGCGCGCGCAGGGTGTCGATCTTGGCCTTGGCGGCTGCGTCCGGCTGCGCTTCGTTGATGCGCACCAGGATGTGGCGGGCGTGGTATTCGGTGACTGTCTTCTTTTCCGGGTTGGCCGACGCGTCGCGGACCTCGACCAGTTTCAGCAGCTGGAAGCCGCTGGGGCCACGCAGCGGGCCGGCGACCTGGCCCGGCTTCATGTCGCGGATCAGCTGCGCGAAGGCGTTCGGGATCTCGTCCAGGCTGCGCCAGCCGAGGTCGCCGCCTTCCAGCGCGTTGGGGCTGTCGGAATAGCGCACCGCGGCCGCGCTGAAATCGATCTCGCCCTTGTCGATCAGGCTCTTGACCCCGTCGATCTTGCCCTGGCCGGTCTTGATCTGGTCGGCGGTGGCGCCTTCCGGCAGGCCGACCAGGATGTGCGCCAGGTGGTACTGGGTGCCGGTGGCGGCCTGCTGCGCCAGCGCCGCGTCCACTTCGCTCTCGCTGACGTTGATGCGGCTCTGCGCGAAGCTCTGGCGCAGGCGCTGCACGGTGATCTCGTCGCGCACCGAATTGCGGAAATCGTCGAACGACATGCCGTCGGCGGCGAGCTTCTTGCGCAGGCCGTCCACGTCGGCGCCGTTCTGCTGGGCGATGCTGCCGATGGCCCGGTTCAGCTCGTCGTCGCCGACGCGGATGCCGGTGCTGTTGGCGCGGGCGACCTGCAGCTTGACCAGCACCAGGCGCTCGAGCACCTGCCGTTGCAGCACGTTGTCCGGCGGCAGCTGCGCTTCGCGGCCGGCATATTGCGCCTTCACGTTGCGAACGGCACGATCCAGCTCGCTCTGCAGCACGACATCTTCGTCGACGACCGCGGCGATGCGGTCCAGCGGTTGGGTTTGTTGCGCAGCGGCCGGAGCGGATACGCCGACGATCGCCAGGAAGGCGGCGAGGACAGCAGAAAGGGTATCGGTCATGGAATCAGGTTCGGATCGTAATCGTCCGGATTGGTCGTGGTGTTGCCGGGCGGGACCAAGTACAGATCGTCGCGGTTGTAGCCGAGAATAGCACGACGCAAAACGCGATTCGTGTCCTGGCCCAGCGAGGAAAGTCCCTTCAGCACGAACTCGAGCTGGAGCGCGGTGTCCAGGTCGCCTTCGCGGTTGCGCACGTAGCGCCGCGCCAGCGCGCGCACGCTCAGGCAGCAGCTGTCCCACTGCACGCCGGCGATGACTTCCAGCGGCTTGTGGTCCGCCAGCGAATAGTAGTGGCGGCCGACCACGCTCCAGGTGGGGTTGATCGGATACAGGAACGACAGGTCGGTCTGCTCCAGCAGATCGCGGCGGAAGCGGTAGCTCAGGTTGACGATGCCGTCGCCCGGCAACAGGTAGCGGGTGCGGAAGCTGGCCAGGTCCTTGCGCCGGTACTTGGGATCCCACTGGTAGGTGGTGCCCAGCGTCCAGCGATCGTTGATCATATAGTTGGCGTCGGCGACCCAGGCCGACTTGCCCTGCTCGATGGTGGTGTCGCTGCCCGGCAGGCTGGTCCTGGAATCGCTGAAGTACAGGATCTGGCCGGCGCTGACCGACAGTTTTTCCCTGCCGTCGTCCTCGCGCAGCAGGCGCGAACTCAGCGCCAGCGTCATCTGGTTGGCGTCGTTCTGGCGATCTGCGCCGGTATAGCGCGAATCGCGGAACAGCTGGCCCCAGCTGAAGGTGAACTCGCGCGTATCGAAGATCGGCAGGTCGCTCTGGTTGCGGTACGGCGTGTACAGGTAGAACAGCCGCGGTTCCAGGGTCTGCAGGTAGCGGGTGCCGCGGAACGCGGTGTCGCGGTCGAAGTACACGCCGGCATCGACGGTGGTGATGGGCAGGCTGCGCGACGGGGTGGTGCTGCCGTTCAGGGTCGCGGCCAGGTCCTTGTCCAACTGGTAGGCGGTGTAGCGCCAGGCCAGGGCCGGCCTCAGGAACCAGGCGGCGCCGGCCAGCGGCAGCGCGATGTAGGGCTTGAGGTCCAGGCGCGTGCCGCCGGGCTTCTCTGTGATTACGCCGGTGCGCTCGTAGGTGCCGTCTTGCGTTTTGGCATGGATGTCGTCGTGCACGAAGCGCACCGCTTCGGCGTAGATACCGGTTTCGAACAAAGTGCCGAGCGGCTGGCCCCAATTGAAGAACGCGCGCGGCTGACGGTTGTACGGCAGCGCGTCCTCGGTCAGCGTGTAGTCGGTCAGCTGCCAGCGGTCGGCCATCACCCCGCCGGTCCAGGTCTCGCCGGTGCCGTAGACGCCGACCGTGCTCTGCAGGTTGGACACCGAGTTGCCGAGCAGGCGCCTGGAGAAGTCTTCCGTATAGCGCTCGTCGCTGACCCAGGCGATGGAGCCGCGCGCCTGCCAGTGCGTCCCCAGGTTGTGATAGCCCTGGTACTCGAACTTGCCGCGGTCCTTGTCGCGTAGTTTGTCGCTGGGCAGGTACGCGGCCTGGATCTCGCCCTTGCCGCCGTCGTACAGATAGCGGAACTCGCCGCCGAACATGAAGCCGCGGTTGCTCATGTAGCGCGGATACAGGGTGGCGTCGTAGTTCGGCGCCAGGTTCAGATAGTAGGGCTGCAGGTAGTCGAAGCCGTTGCGCCCGGAAAAGCCGATCGCCGGGAACAGGAAGCCGCTGGTGCGGCGATCGTCGATCGGGAACTTGAAGTATGGCGCGTACAGCACCGGCACGTTGCCGATCCTCAGGATCGCGTTGCGCGCGATGCCGAAGCCTTCGTCGTTGTCGACGTCGATCTCCGGCGCATTGAGTTCCCACACCCGCTGCGAGGGATCGCATGTGGTGTAGGTGGAGCTGTGCATCTGCCCCAGCGCGCCCTGCAGGTCGACCGAGTCGGCCTTGCCGTTGCCGCGGCGGTTGATCAGCTGGTAGCGGATATTGCTGATCTTGTGGCTGCCGGTATCCTGGTTGCCCTCAGCCCGGTCGGCGACCAAGCGGATCGACGCGTCCTGGTAGCGCACGTGGCCCTCGGCGATGTAGTTGCCGGTCTCGGTGTCCACGCGCAGGCTGTCGGTGCCCATGAACTGATCGCCGCGCTTGAGTGCCACGTTGCCCGTGTAGTTCGGGACGGTCGTGGTGCCCGACAGCTGGTCGCCCTCGATATCGGTCGGTTGCTGGTCGCGGGTCGCCGCGAGCTTTGGATCGATCCGCGGCGCATCGTCGAACTTGGGCAGCACGTCCGCGGTCGGACACAGGCCCCAGTTGGGCGGCTTGTCGGCCGCCATCGCCGGCAGGCAGAGGGCGATGCTGAACGGAAGGGGGAGCAGGCGGAGGGCTCGGCGCACGCGCGTCAGGTATCGGGCTAAAACGACCGCTAGCTTGCCCCATCCCATGCATGGGGGCAATGAAGGCGTGCCCCGGGGCAGCGGGCCGGATTCATCCCCCGCCCCCCGCGCGGGTTCAGCGCAACGCGTCGACGTGGGCGATGCTGCATTCGCGCAGCGCCTGCAGGTCGTAGCCGCCCTCCAGCAACGACACCACCCGGCCCCGCGCATGCCGTTCGGCCACTGCGCGCAGTTCCGCGGTGAGCCAGACGAAGTCCTCGGTTTCCAGCATCAGGTCGGCCAGTGGGTCGCGCATGTGCGCATCGAAGCCGGCCGAAATCAGCAGCAGTTGCGGCTTGAACGCGTTCAGTAGCGGCAGCATCTGGTCGGCCCAGGTGTTGCGGAAGCGGAAGCCGCCGCTGCCCGGCGGCAGCAGCGCGTTGTGCACGTTGCCGACGCCGCGGTCGTGGACCCCGCCCGAATGCGGGAACAGTCCGGACTGGTGGGTGCTGAGGTAGTGCACGCGCGGGTCGCGCTCGAAGATCGCCTGGGTGCCGTTGCCGTGATGCACATCGAAATCGACGATGGCAATGCGTTCCAGTCCGTGCGTGTCGCGGGCATGGGCGGTGGCCACGGCGACGTTGTTGAACAGGCAGAAGCCCATCGCGGTGGCGGCGGTGGCATGGTGGCCGGGCGGGCGCACCGCGCAGAACGCGGTGTCGGTCTCGCCGCGCATCACCGCGTCCACCGCGGCCAACCCGGCCCCGGCGGCACGCAGCGCCGCGGCGCGCGAACCCGGCGAGATCGCCGTGTCCACGTCGAGCATGCGCTTGCCGTCGATATCGGCCAGGACGTTGTCGATCAACTCGCGTTCGTGGACCCGGGCCAGGTCGCCGCGCTTGGCCAGCGGCGCCTCGCGCCATTCCAGTTCCGGAAAGGCCTCGCGCAGCGCGGCGGTGATGGACAGCAGCCGCTCCGGCCGCTCCGGATGCGCCGGGCCCGGTTCATGGCCCAGGCAGGCGGGATGGGTGTAGATCAGCATGCCCCCCCCGGTCCGCGCGCCGCCGCTGTCGCTCAGGCCTGGCGGCGGTCGTGGCGCCACAGCACTTCGCCCTGGCCGTCGGCCCTGGCCAGTACCCGCGCCAAGACGAACAGCAGGTCGGACAGTCGGTTGAGGTAGCGCACCGCCTGCGGCCGTACCGTGTCCTGGCGCGCCAGCGCCACCGTCTCGCGCTCGGCGCGGCGCACGATCGTGCGGGCCAAGTGGCAGCGCGCCGCGGCGTCGCCGCCGGCCGGCAGGATGAAGTCCTGCAGCGCCGGCAAGGTGTCGTTGTAGCGGTCCAGGTGCCGTTCCAGCGCGTCGACGTCGGCGTCGTGGATCGCCGCGTGGCCGGGGATGCACAGCTCGCCGCCGAGGTCGAACAACTGGTGTTGGATCGCGGTCAGCAGGCTGCGCACGTCGTCGGCGAGCGGGCTGGCCAGGACCACGCCGATCGCCGAGTTGGCCTCGTCGACGGTGCCGTAGGCGGCCACCCGCGCCGAATCCTTGCCGACCCGGTTGCCGTCGCCCAGGCCGGTGCTGCCGTCGTCGCCGGTGCGGGTATAGATCTTGGAAAGACGGTTGCCCATCGCCGGCGATGACCCGGCTCAGTGGCCGACGGGCTGGCCGCGCTGGCCCAGCCGCGCCAGTTGTTCGACGCCCGACTGGATCGCCGCGGCCAGCGCGGTGTACAGCGCCGCGCTGCCCAGATACGGCGGCAGCCAGTCGCTGTAGTTCCGCCACCAGCCGGCCACGGTCGGGTTCGGCACGCTGCGGCTGATCCAATAGAAGCTGCCCTGCGCGATCAGGTGGCACACCGCCACCGCGAGCACCAGGCTGGCCGCCGCCAGGCCCAGCGCGCGCCAGTCGGCGCCACGGTAGCGCCGTGCCAGCCAATTGCCGCCGGACCACAGCGCGAAATAGGCCGGGATCAGGCACCAGTAGGCTGGCGACACGCAATAGTGTTGCCAGAAGCTCAGGCCCTGGCCGCGGATCACCAGGTAGTCGACCAGCACCGCCAGCGCCATCAGCAGCGGGAACGCCCAGCGGGTCCAGCCGCGCAGGTAGAAGCCGCCGATGAAGAACACCGCCCAGGAGGCGTCCGGAATCGCGCCGAAGTGGTTGATGCGGGTCGCGGCCAGCAGCGATGCCAGCAGGAGCAGGGCGGGGAGGCGGTGACTGGAGGGCGTCATGGCGGGCGGGCACCGGTGCGGAGACCGCCATTCTACTGGAAGCGCGGCGCACGGAAGCGAGACGGCGCGTCCGCGTGCGCCGCGTGCGCCGCGGCGCACGCGTGGCGCGTCCGCAATACGACAGCAGGGCCCGGTCGACGTCGCTCTCGAGATCGGTCGATGCCAGGGTCAGGCCCAGCCCGGCACCTCTTCCCTGGTCGCCAGCCAGTCGCCCGGCCATTGCTGGGCGTTCCGCTCGATCATGGACGGATCGGCGCTGGTGCCGGTCCGATGGCGTGGGCGCCGCAGTCCGATCACCGGCGATGCGGGTGCCGGTCGTATCATGACCGGATGAGCAAACCACACGACGTAGTGATCGTCGGCGGCGGCCTGGTCGGCGCCAGCCTGGCCATCGCGCTGGACCGTCTGGCGGTGGACGTGGGTCTGGTCGAGGCCGCGCCGCCGGGCGCGCTGCCGCCGGTGTTCGACCAGCGCAACCTCAGCTTCGCCGCGGCCACGGTCAACGCGCTCGGCGCGCTGGGAGTGATGCAGCGGCTGCGTGCGCCGACCGGGCCGATCCGTCGCATCCACGTCAGCCGCGCCGGCGATTTCGGCCGCGTGCCGCTGGCCGCGGCCGATTACGGGCGCGAGGCGTTCGGGCAGGTGGTGGTGGCGCGCGACTTCGGCGAGGCGCTGGAGACGCGGCTGGCCGAGGCGGCCCACGTGCGCCGTTACCGGCCGGCGCAGTTCCTGGCGCTGGACGCCGGCGACGCTCCGTCGCTGCGACATCTGCGCATCGTCCAGGACGGCGCCGCCCAGGTGCTGCAGGCGCGCCTGCTGGTCGGCGCCGACGGCAGCGCCAGCGTGGTGCGCGGCGCGCTGGGCATCGACGCGGGCCGCCACGATTTCCGCCAGACCCTGTTCGTGGCGCAGGTGCGCGGCAGCCGCCAGCCCGACGGGACCGCCTACGAGCGTTTCCGCGACGACGGCCCGACCGCGCTGCTGCCGCGCGGCGACCGCCACTACGGCGCGGTCCACGCGGTCGCCGCCGAGCAGGCCGAGGCGGTGGCCGCGCTCGACGAGGCCGCCTGGCTGCAGCGCCTGCAGGACGCGCTGGGCTGGCGCGTCGGCCGCCTGCTGGGCAGCGGCGAGCGCAGCGCCTACCCGATCGTGCAGGTGCTGGCCGAGCGCCTGACCGATGCGCGCGCGGTGCTGCTCGGCAACGCCGCGCAGACCCTGCATCCGCTCGGCGCGCAAGGCTTCAACCTGGGCCTGCGCGATGCGCTGACCCTGGCCGAGCTGATCGAGCGCGACCGCGCCGATCCGGGCGCGCCGGCGCTGCTGCAGCAGTACGTGCAGCGTCGCGAGCAGGACCGCCAGCGCACCGTCGCCTTCTCCGGCGGGCTGGCGCGGCTGACCGCCAATCCGGCGCCGCTGCTGCGCCCGCTGCGCAGCCTGGGCCTGCTGGCGGCGGCGCAGGCCGCGCCGCTGCAGTCGTTCCTGGTCGGCGGCGCGATGGGCTTCCGCGGCGAAGTACCGCAACTGTGCCGGGAGGGGAGGCCATGAGCTGGCGCGGCCCGCTGGACGTGGTGGTGGCCGGCGCCGGCGTGGTCGGCGCCGCCTGCGCGTTGGCGCTGGCCGGCGAAGGCTTGGCGGTGGCGCTGGTCGAGCGCCGTGAGCCGCCGCGCTGGGCGCCGGCCGCGCCGGACCTGCGCGTCTACGCCTTCGCCCCGGACAATGCAGCGCTGCTGCAGACGCTCGGCGTGTGGCCGCAGGTGCTGGCGCGGCGTGCCTGTGCGTACCGGCGCATGCGCGTCTGGGATGCCGGCGGCGGCGGTGAGCTGGCCTTCGACGCCGATGCGCTGGGCCGCGACCAGTTGGGCTGGATCGTCGAGCACGCGTTGCTGGTGGAACAACTGTGGGCGGCGTTGCCGGCGGCCGGGGTGCAACTGCACTGTCCGGCGCGGGTCGAGGCGGTGGAATCGGCGCAGGCGCGTGTGCGCCTGCGCCTGGACGACGGCAGCCGCCTCGATGCGCGCCTGGCCATCGCCGCCGATGGCGGCGATTCCACGCTGCGCGGCCTGGCCGGGCTGGACGCGCCGGCGCACGACTACGGCCAGCGCGGCGTGGTCGCCTTCGTGCATACCGAGCTGCCGCACCAGGACGCCGCCTGGCAGCGCTTCCTGCCGGGCGGGCCGCTGGCGTTCCTGCCGTTCGCCGACGGCCGCAGTTCGATCGTATGGACCTTACCGGAGGCCGAGGCGGCGCGGGTGCTGGCGCTGGACGATGCCGCGTTCGGCGCCGAGCTGACCCAGGCCTTCGGCGCGCGGCTGGGCGCGGTGCGCGCACTGTCGCCGCGGATCGGCTTCCCGCTGCGTCGGCAACTGGTCCAGGACTACCACCGCGGCCGCCTGTTGGTGCTGGGCGACGCCGCGCACGTGGTGCATCCGCTGGCCGGGCAGGGCGTCAACCTCGGCCTGCGCGACGTCGCCGCGCTGGCCGCGCAGGTGCGCCAGGCGCAGGCGCGGCGGGTCGACTGGTCGGCGCCGCACCGGCTGGCGCGCTGGGCGCGCGGCCGCCGCAGCGACAACACCGTGGCGGCCTACGGGTTCGATGCGATCAACCGGTTGTTCTCCAACGACGAGATGCACCTGACCCTGCTGCGCGGCCCGCTGCTGGGCCTGGCCGGTAGGCTGCCGATGCTCATGCACGGGTTCTGGAAGCGCGCGTCGGGCGCATAGGGAACAGCAGCGCGTGAGGCTGGCTGGCCCGAGGCCCGGCATCGCGCCTGCGGGGGAACTGCAGTCAGCCGGCAGGATGCCTTGTAGGACGGGCTTCGGCCCCGACCGCTGTCCGATACCGGTGGGACCGCCGCTGCGTTCGTCGCGACTGAAGTCGCTTTCTACAAAGGCATCAGGCGCAGAGATCTCTCGCCATCTCAGGCCGGCATCGCCAGCACGGTGATCTCCTCGCGATCGTGATACAGCTGCTTGGCGCGGATCTGCAGCGGGCGGTCGGCGCGTTCGGCGAACAGGTCCAGGCACAGTCGGGTCTCGTCCCAGCGCTTCTTCATCGGCAGCTTGAGGTTGAAGATCGCATGCCGGCACCAGCCCTCGCGGAACCAGGTGCCCATGCGTTCGGCGACGCGGCGCGGCTGCTCGACCATGTCGCAGACCATCCAGTCCAGCGCCTGCGGCGGCCTCCAGTGGAAGCCGTCGGCGCGCAGGTGCTCGACCAGGCCGCTGTCGAGCACGCGCTGGTGCAACGGGCCGTTGTCGACGCTGGTCACGTGCAGGCGCTGGCGGGTCAGCACCCAGGTCCAGCCGCCGGGCGCGGCGCCCAGGTCGGCGGCGCGCATGCCGGGCACGAGCAGCGCCTCGCGCTCCTTTGCGGTCAGCAGCGCCAGCAGCGCCTCTTCCAGCTTCAGCGCCGAGCGCGAGGGCGCCTCCGACAGCAGCTTCAGGCGCGGGATGCCCAGCGGCCACGGCGCGCTGTCGTCGCTGTCGGCGATGGCCAGCAAGGCGTGGGTGCCGGCGAGGAAGCACACGTGCAGGCGCGGCAGCTTCGGCTGCGGTTCGTCGCTGAGCAGGCCGGCCCTGCGCAGCGCCGGGCGCAGCGCGTTGCCGAAACTGCGCGCCAGGCCGGACAGCTGCTTGCCTTCGTCCGAGTCGGGGTGTTCGACCCACAGGTCGCCGAAGCGCGCCCGCCCGGCCAGCGCCTGCAGCATCGGACCGATCCGGTCGGCCGGATCCAGGTCGTGCAGTTCGCACAGCAGGCGCAGCTTCTGCCGCGCGAAGATCAACCCGCGCCAGGGCAGCGCGCGCGGTGGCAAGGCCGCGTCGCAGACCAGCAGCGCGTAGCCGCTGTTGCGCTCGGTGCGCGCGTAGGCGGCCAGGCCGGCACGCCCGGCGCGGTCGTTCAGTTCGGCCGCCAGTTCGGGCTCGAAGCCTTGCCGGCAATAGCACAGCAAGCCGTTCAGGGAGGACATGCGGAAACGGCCTTCGCCAGCGGCGTCAGTAGCGGGGGCGGTCGAGTTCGCCGTAGCGGCGCAACACCGCGCAGGCGGCATCGCGATGCAGGCCGCGCACCACGGCGATGCCGCGGCGCTCGAGTTCGCCGATCCAGTCCACCGGCAGCGGGCCTTCGTCGAACGCGGTCAAGGCCATGACGTCTTCGGCGCTGGCGCCGATCAGCAGGCGATCGATGCCGGCCCAGATGGTGGCGCCGTAGCACTGGCAGCACGGTTGCGCCGATGTCGCCAGGGTCACCGGCGACAGCACCGCGTTCAGCCGCGGGGTCTGCAGGCGCTGCTGGGCGAGCATGTAGGCCATGTTCTCGGCATGCGCCAGCGAGGTGGTCTGCGGCACCACCCGGTTCACCCCGGCCGCGATGATCCGGTGGTCCGGCCCGAACACCGCCGCCCCGAACGGACCGCCGCTGCCGGCTTCCGCGTTCAGCCGCGACAGTTCCACGGCCAGCGCCACTTTGTCGGCGTCGTCGGGATAGACGGCCTGCGGATCGACCGCGTCGTGGATCCAGGCGGGCAGGGCGATGTGGACTTGCGCGTAGAGCATTCAGTGGACGGGTTCGGCAGCTGCGGGGGCGCGCAGTGTATCGGCTGGCGCGCCTCGGGCGCTGCATTGCCCGGCCACGCACTGGCAGCCGGCGATCGCGCGCGCGCCGCACACACTCATGCGGCCGCTGGCCTGGCATTGCGCCAGCACGCCCTGCGGGTCGGTCGGGCTGTCGCGGTTGACGCAGGCCGGCATCGCGCCGCAGCAGTTGCCGACGTTCTTGACCGCGCAGTCGGCGTCGCTGCGGCAACTGCCGTCCACCTTCACCGGCAGGCCGCGGGCGGGGGGAGCGCCGGTGTCGGCGACCGGCGGGTTGGCGGTGGAACTCGGGATCGGGCCGGCACAGGCGGCCAGCAGCAACAGCAGGGGCAGGACCAAGCGTTTCATCGCGGACTCCTATGGAGGTGCTGGCCGATCCTAGGGCCTGTCGGCGCGATTTGGATAGCCCGTGCCGCCGTGCCCGGCGTTCGCGGCGGGCACGGCCACGGCGCTCACGGCCCGGGCAGCGCCGCGGCCGGGCGCCGCTGTACGTGCACCGAGGCGCACCACAGCACGCCGCCGAGCAGGCAGGCGATGGCCCCCGCCTCCAGCGCGGTCGGCCAGCGCGCGGCCCAGGCGAAGCCGTACAGCAGCGCGAACACGGTCTCGAGCACGATCATCTGCCCGACCAGGGTCAACGGCAGCAGCCGGCTGGCGCGGTTCCAGCAGGCGTTGCCGATCACTGAAGCGAACACCGCCAGCACCATCGCCATGCCCCAGAACCGCGTCCAGTCCGCGGCTGCGTGCACGTCGCGGTCGAACGCGAACGCCGGGACCGCCAGCCCCAGCGCCAGCGCGCCGGTGACCACGCCGGTGAGCAGCGACCAGTCGCGTCCGGAGATGTCGGGCCGGCGCGCGAGCCAGTGCGCGTTCTTGACCGAGTACGCCGCCCAGCACGCCAGCGCGCCGGCCGCGCAGGCCAGCCCGGCCGCGCGCCCGCCCAGGCTGGCGGCTGCATGGCGCTGTTCGTCCAGGCTCTGCGCCGCCGCCAGCGCCACCCCGAGCATGCACAGCGCGCAGGGGGCGGCCAGGCGCCGCAGCCGCACCGCTCCGGCCACGCGCGCGCCGAGCACGGTGACCACCGCCGGCAGCAGGCCGATGATCAGCGCCGTGGCCGGGCCGCCGGCCCATTGCACCGCGCTGCCCAGCAACACGTAGTAGACGATGTTGCCGAGCAGGCTCAGCCGCAGCAACGCCCACCATTCCGGCGCCCCGAGCGCGCCGGTGGCGGCGCGCCAGTGTGGTGCGAGCATCAGCGCGGCGACCGCGCCGTAGGCCAGGTAGCGCGACACCGACAATTGCAGCGGCGAGAACCCGGCGAGCAATTGCGGGGCCAGGAACACCAGTCCCCACAGGGCGCCTGCGGCCATGCCGCTGCCTATCCCCGCCCACACCGGTGCGCGCATGGCGTGCCCTGTTTCGATTGGTCCCATGCAGTATCGCGCGTGGCCAGGTGCTGCCGCACTGCCGGCGCCCAGGCAGGCGCGATGTCAGTGCCGGCCCAGATACCGGGTGGCGACGCCCCAGCTGTCGATCAGCCCGTGCGCCAGCACCATCGCGCCGAGGTGCGGCCCGAGCGCAGGTAGGCGTCGCCGAACAGGCTGCCCACGATCCCGGTCGGCACGATGCCGGAGAGGCCCTGGCCGGCGTGCATCAGGCCGAATGCAACAGCGCCGAGCGGCGCGGCGACCGCGCTGGCGGCGCGGAAGCGGCGGATCAGCGTGCTCAGCTGGTGCGGCAGGAAGCCGCGGAACACCAGTTCCTCGCCGATCGCCGCGCTGAGCCAGGCGAGCGCGGCCAGGCGCGCCGCCGCCAGGTCGCCGCGCAGCGCGCCCTATCCGCTGTAGTCGGGGGCGGTGCCGGTGAGCCGGTCGACCACCGGTTCCAGCCAGGGGGCGACCACGCCGACCACCAGGACGCACAGCAGCAGCGCCCCGCCCCGCCATGCCAGCGGCGAGCGCCGGCGCAGCCCGCAGGCCTGCAGCGAGCGCGTCTCCAACCAGACCAGGCCCAGGCCGAGCAGGCCGACCAGCGGCATCCGCCACGGAACGGCAGCCAGCGGTCATGCGCCAGGGCCGGAACCGCGGCGAGCAACGCCAGCCGCGCGAGCGGGTGGCGCAGGACGCGGGACGCCGCCACCGCCGGCGATGACGCTGCGATCACGTCGTGCCCTGGCTGCCGGTCCAGGTGTCGCGCAGGGTCACGCTGCGGTTGAACACCGGCATGGCCGCGCTGTGGTCGTGGCGGTCGGCCACGAAGTAGCCGCTGCGCTCGAACTGGAACGCCTGCTCGGCGGCGGCCTGCGCCGCGGCCGGTTCCACGTAGCCACGCACGCTGCGCTTGGAGTCGGGGTTGAGGTGGTCGCGGTAGCTCTTGCCGTCGGACTCGTCGTCCGGTTTCTCCACCGAGAACAGGCGGTCGTACAGCCGGATCTCGGCCTCCACCGCATGCGCGGCGCTGACCCAGTGGATGGTGCCCTTGACCTTGCGGCTGGCGCCCTCCATGCCGGGGCGCGACTCCGGGTCCAGCCAGCCGCGCAGCTCCACGATCCGGCCGTCGGCGTCCTTGAGCACCTCGTCGACGCGCGCGATGCCGGCGCCGCGCAGGCGTACTTCGCCGCCCGGCAGCAGCCGTTTCCAGCCCTTGGGCGGGACCTCGGCGAAGTCCTCGCGCTCGATCCACAGCTCGCGCGAGAACGGTACGGCGCGCGTGCCGAAGGACTCGTCCTTGGGATGGTTGGAGAAGCGCAGCGTCTCGCTGTGGCCTTCCGGCAGATTGCCCAGTACCAGCTTCAGCGGGTCGATCACCGCCATGCGCCGCGGCGCCGCGGCGTCGAGGTCCTCGCGCAGGCAGCCTTCCAGCACCGAGAAGTCGATCACCGAGTTCTGCTTGCTGATGCCCACCCGATCCACCAGCAGACGCAGTGCGGCCGGGGTGTAGCCGCGCCGGCGCAGGCCCTGCAGGGTGTACATGCGCGGGTCGTCCCAGCCGTCCACCAACTGCTCGCTCACCAACTGGGTGAGCTTGCGCTTGCTCATCACCGTGTAGTTGATGTTGAGCCGCGAGAACTCGATCTGGCGCGGCTTGGCGGCCTCGCGCGGCAGGCCCTTGTCCAGCAGCGGCTGCAGCAACTGCGGCCGGCCGGCCAGGTCCACGCGGTCCACGCACCAGTCGTACAGCGGGCGGTGGTCCTCGAACTCCAGCGTGCACAGCGAGTGGGTGATGCCCTCGATGGCGTCGCCCAGCGAATGCGCGAAGTCGTACATCGGGTAGATCGGCCAGGCGGTGCCGGTGTTCTGATGCTCGACGTGCTTGATCCGGTACAGCGCCGGGTCGCGCAGGTTGATGTTGCCGCTGGCCATGTCGATCTTCGCGCGCAGCGTACGCGCCCCGTCCGGGAATTCGCCGGCGCGCATGCGCCGGAACAGGTCCAGGTTCTCGGCCACGTTGCGCTCGCGGAACGGCGAGTCGCGCCCCGGTTCGGTCAGGGTGCCGCGGTACGCGCGCACCTGCTCGGCCGACAGGTCGCAGACGAAGGCGTGGCCGTCGGCGATCAGCTGCTCGGCGGCCAGGTAGTACACCTCGAAGTAGTCCGAGGCATGCCGCAGCTGCGCCCAGTCGAAGCCCAGCCAGCGCACGTCGTCCTGGATCGCGCGCACGAACTCGGGGTCCTCCTTGGCCGGGTTGGTGTCGTCCAGGCGCAGGTTGCACAGACCGCCGAACTCGGCGGCGATGCCGAAGTCCAGGCAGATCGCCTTGGCATGGCCGATGTGCAGGTAGCCGTTGGGCTCGGGCGGGAAGCGGGTGCGGACGGCCGCGTGCTTGCCGCTGGCCAGGTCCTCGCGGACGATCTGGCGGATGAAGTCCTTCTTCTCGGCCGCAACGGCGGCGTCGGTGGTGTTGGGGGTCGTGGACATGCCGGAGCTGAATGCAGGGAAGCGCCCAGTTTATCGTGCCGCGCTGCTGCCCGTATCCTGGCCGCAGACCCGCGCGCGCCCGACCATGCAGATCGCCTACCGTGCCAACCACCTGATCGACGCCCACCTGGCCAAGCACGCGCTGGAGGACGCCGGCATCACCGCCTTCGTGTTCGGCGAGTCGCTGCTGGGCGGCATGGGCGAGCTGCCGCTGTTCGGCGTGGTGCAGGTCTGCGTGGCCGATGCGGCCCTGCACCGGGCGCAGGAGGTGCTGCGCGCGCTGGGCCTGGGCGGCGAGGTCACGCGGGCGGTGTAGGCGGGCGTAGGTCTGTCCGCGGCGCCTGCGGGCCCCTGCCGATGGTCTGAACCCGATGCCGCGGCCGTGGCGGCGGCGCTTGAAAGCGCGGCGTGTCGGCGCCATCCAGCAACGCATCCGCCACAGATTCGGGAGCTGGGCCATGCTGGGAATCGGTGCCTTCAAACAGCGTCTGCCGCGCCAGGGCGAGAGCCTGCCGGGCCGTGCGCACGCCCTGCCGCTGCACAACCGCCACTACGTCAACGGCCAGCCGCTGCGCGATGCCTTCGCCGGCATGCAACGGGCGCAGTTCGGCCTGGGCTGCTTCTGGGGCGCCGAGCGCACGTTCTGGACGCTGCCGGGCGTGTTCAGCACCGCGGTCGGGTACGCCGGCGGGCAGACGCCCAACGCCACCTACCGCGAAGTCTGCTCCGGCCAGACCGGCCACACCGAGGCGGTGCTGGTGGTCTACGACCCGCACGCGATGAGGTTCGAGCAGTTATTGAGCACCTTCTGGGAGAGCCACGATCCGACCCAGGGCATGCGCCAGGGCAACGACACCGGCACCCAGTACCGCTCGGCGATCTACTGCAGCACGCAGGCCCAGTACGACGCGGCGGTCGCCAGCCGCGACGCCTACCAGCAGCGCCTGCGCGCGACCGGCTATGGCGAGATCACCACCGAGATCCGCTTCCCGGCGCCGCCGTTCTACTACGCCGAGGACGAACACCAGCAGTACCTGGCCAAGAACCCGGGCGGCTACTGCGGATTGGGGGGCACCGGGGTCAGCTGCCCGATCGGGCTGGAGACCTGAGGAACAGTCGCACTCCTTGAGACGTAACCAGTGAATGCTGGAAATATCTTGGATTTACGGAGTTGCGCCCATGTACGTGAAAGCTTTGCTCGAGCATGCACCTTGGTTGCTCTGGGTGTTCTGTCCGATCGCATTATTCTTCCTCTGGTATCGCTTCCGCGACGGCAGTCTCCGGCATTCCAGGCAGCGTTCACAGCGACTGTACGCGCTTACCCGCAATGGCAAGTGGACCAAGGCGGGTCCGACCGCGCTCCAGATCGCGGTGCGGGAAGCATGCGGCGCAACCTTGGACGATGCCTGGATTGCCGAGGCCCTGCGCCGCGGCAATCCCCTGCGGATGTTGGGCGACTGCAAGCTTGTGGGTGGGATGGTGCGGTTGCGTCCCGACGGCAGAGGCTTCGAAGGTGTGAAGAACCGCCTGGGCATCCGCGACTTCCGCAAGGCGGCGATCGGCTTCTTTGCGCTCGCCTGCGCGCCATGGGTTGTCACCTGGGGAGTCCTGACCTTCGGGCAACCAGCACCGCAGACGGTGATCGCGCTGGCGCTGGCGTCGTTCGTCCTGGCGCCATTTTGCATGCTCATGTGCGTGTGCCATGAGTCGGCGCACCGGCTGACTGTGCAGTTGGACGAGCTGTATCCCTTGCGTCCGATGGTGTCTGGGACGCGGAGCAGGCCTCGCGCGCCGGCGGCGGCCACGTCAGTGACCGGTCGCCGTCGTGCGAACCGTTCGGGGACGACCGTCACCCATTGAAAGTAACGCCGCGGTAACGCGGCACCCGCCTTCCGCAAGATCAGAAGGTTGGGCGTAGATGTCCTGCTTAGCTGGCGAGCTTGCCGCGGAGGGTCTGGCGCAGCGCGTCCAGGTCCTTGGCGAAGGTGTCGATGCCGCTGGCAAGCTTCTCGGTCGCCATCGGATCGGCGGCCAGGTCGGCGGCGAACCGTTGCGCGTCGATCGGCGCGATCGGCGCGCCGTCGACCTGGCCCGGCGACAGTTTGCGCGGCAGCGCGCCGTGGTCGGCGTCCAGTTTTTCCAGCAGCTCGGGCGAGATGGTCAGGCGGTCGCAGCCGGCCAGCGCCTCGATCTGCGCGGTGGAGCGGAACGAGGCGCCCATCACCACCGTCTGCGAACCGCGCTTCTTGAACTCGGCGTAGACCCCGCGCACGAACTGCACGCCCGGGTCCTCGTCGATGCTGGCCGGCTTCTGGCCGGCGGCGACGTACCAGTCGAGGATGCGGCCGACGAACGGCGAGATCAGGAACACCCCGGCCTCGGCGCAGGCCAGTGCCTGGGTGCGGTTGAAGATCAGCGTCAGGTTGCAGTCGATGGCGTCCTTCTGCAGCTGGCGCGCGGCCTCGATGCCTTCCCAGGTCGCGGCGACCTTGATCAGGATCTTGTCCTTGGATACGCCGCGTTCGGCGTACATGGCGATGAACTTGTGCGCCTTGGCGATGGTGGCGGCGGTGTCGTGCGCCAGGTCGGCATCGACTTCGGTGGACACGCGCCCGGGCACCAGCGCGCTGAGCTTGCTGCCCACGCCGATGGTCAGGCGGTCGGCGATCTCGTCGACCAGGGCGGTGCGGTCGCCATCCTGGCTGCGTGCCCAGGCCAGGGCCTCGTCGATCAGGTCGACGTAGACCGGCAGGTCCAGCGCCTTCTTCACCAGGGTCGGGTTGGTGGTGCAGTCCACCGGCTTGAGCCGCTTGATCGCGTCGTAGTCGCCGGTGTCGGCGACCACCACGGACAGATCACGCAGCTGGGCGAGTTTGGAGGGATGCGATGCAGTCATCGTGATGTGCTCTCGGCGGGAAACAGGAACGGGAGATGCCGGCGCGCCGGCATGCGCCGCATGGTCGCGGACAAGGCGCGGGCAGGCGCCGCGCAGGGCCGGCGGGGCGGGGCCGGGCAGTGTATGCCGATCCGTGTGTAGACGATGGGGCGGCGGGTCGGTGCGGCCGCGCATGGAACAGCAGCAAGGCGCAGGCCGGCGGCGCCACGCCGATGCCGATCGTCGGCAGAGAAGCAGGGCATTGTTGCGGTGGCGGCTGACGATGGTTCCGATGGCGGACATGGAGGGCTTTCCTTGCTGCACGAACGCGCAGGCGTGCCAGCGATTGCGCTAACGCGGCCTGGTGATCCCTGCCGCGTCGCCCGCGTTCGCCGCTCAGGCCGCCACCGCCTTGGGCGCCGTCGCCGCGTCCGGCGTCAGCAGGCCGTCGGGCAGCGCCTTGAACAGCGCCGCCAGCTGTTCCAGGAACGCGGCCATCGCCGAACTGCGCCGCCACACCATGGCGATGCGGCGGCTGGGTTGCTTGTCGGCGCGGAAGCGGACCAGGGCGATGTTCTCCGAGCGCGCCACCGGCGGCTTGACCGCCAGCAGCGGCAGCAGCGTCACCCCGACGTTGGCGGCGACCATCTGCCGCAGCGTTTCCAGGCTGGTGGCCTGGAACTCGGCCTTTTCCATCGCCCCGGACAGGTGGCACACGTCCAGCGCCTGTTCGCGCAGGCAGTGGCCGTCCTGCAGCAGCAGCAAGCGCTGCTCGGAAAGGTCGTCCAGGCTCAGCGCGCCGCGTCGGGCCAGCGCATGGCCTTCCGGCACCGCCAGCAGGAACGGCTCCTCGAACAGGAATTCGGTATGCAGTTGCTCGTCCTGCAGTGGCAACGCGAGCACCGCCGCGTCGAGCCGGCCCTCGCGCAGTTGGGTCAGCAACGGGTCGCTCTTTTCCTCGACCAGCAGCAGTTCCAACTGTGGGAAGCGCCTGCGGATGCGCGGCACCACGTGCGGCAGCAGGTAGGGGCCCAGAGTGGGGAAGATCCCCAGGCGCACGCTGCCGGCCTCCGGATCCTGGCTGCGGCGCGCCGCTTCCTTCATCTGCTCGATCTCGGCGACGATGCCGCGCGCGCGGCTGGCCGCCTCGCGCCCGGCCGGGGTCAGCATGACCTTGCGCGGCGCGCGCTCGACCAGCGGCACGCCCAGTTCGTCCTCCAGTTTCTTGATCTGCGTGGACAGCGTCGGCTGGCTGACGAAGCAGGCCGACGCGGCGCGCCCGAAGTGTCTGTGATCGGCCAGCGCCACCAGGTATTTCAGATCACGCAGGTTCATCGGCAGTTCCTTGGCGGTGCAGGCTGTGCTGGGAAACAGCATAGACCCCGCGCCGGGTCGCGGCGCGGGGGGCAGGCCGATCAGGCCGCTTCGGCGACCGCGTTGCCGACCGGCGCGCTGCTGCGGATCAGATGGTCGAACGCGCTCAGCGCCGCCTTGGAGCCTTCGCCCATGGCGATGATGATCTGCTTGTACGGCACCGTGGTGGCATCGCCGGCGGCGAACACCCCGGGCAGCGAGGTCTGGCCGCGGTCGTCGACGACGATCTCGCCGCGCGGCGACAGCGCCACCGCGCCCTGCAGCCACTCGGTGTTGGGCAGCAGGCCGATCTGCACGAAGATGCCTTCCAGCGCCACGCGATGGACATCGCCGCCGACGCGGTCCTTGTAGACCAGGCCGGTGACCTTGTTGCCGTCGCCGATGACCTCGGTGCTCTGCGCGTTGACGACGACGTCCACGTTGCCCAGGCTGCGCAGCTTGCGCTGCAGGACTTCGTCGGCGCGCAGCTTGGCGTCGAACTCGACCAGGGTGACGTGGCTGACGAGGCCGGCCAGGTCGATCGCCGCTTCCACGCCGGAGTTGCCGCCGCCGATCACCGCCACGCGCTTGCCCTTGAACAGCGGGCCGTCGCAGTGCGGGCAATAGGCCACGCCCTTGTTGCGGTACTGCTCTTCGCCGGGCACGTTCATCTGCCGCCAGCGCGCGCCGGTGGACAGGATCACGCTGCGGCTCTTCAGCGATGCGCCATTGGCCAGCTTGATCTCGACCAGGCCGTCGGCGCCGGCCGCGACCAGCTGTTCGGCGCGCTGCAGGTTCATGATGTCCACGTTGTACTGGCGCACGTGCTGCTCCAGCGCCGCGGCCATCTTCGGGCCTTCGGTCTCCTGCACCGACACGAAGTTCTCGATCGCCATGGTGTCCAGCACCTGTCCGCCGAAACGCTCGGCCGCCACGCCGGTGCGGATGCCCTTGCGCGCCGCATAGATCGCCGCCGCCGCGCCGGCCGGTCCGCCGCCGATCACCAGCACGTCGAACGGCGCCTTGGCCGCGATGCTGGCCGCGTCGCGCTTGGCCGCGCCGGTGTCGAGCCTGGCCACGATCTGCTCCAGGCTCATGCGACCCTGGTCGAACACCTCGCCGTTGAGGTACACGGTGGGCACCGACATGATCTGCCGCGCCTCGACCTCGTCCTGGAACAGCGCGCCGTCGATGGCCACGTGCTTGATGTTCGGGTTCAGCACCGCGGCCAGGTTCAGCGCCTGCACCACGTCCGGGCAGTTCTGGCACGACAGCGAGAAATAGGTTTCGAACACATACTCGCCGGGCAGGTTGCGCACCTGCTCGATGACCTCGGCGGTGGCCTTGGACGGATGCCCGCCGACCTGCAGCAGCGCCAGCACCAGCGAGGTGAACTCGTGGCCCAGCGGCAACCCGGCGAAGCGCAGGTGGATGTCCTGGCCGGGGCTGCCCAGCGCGAACGACGGGGTGCGCTCGCCGCTGTCGCGGTGCACGTCCAGGCGGATCTGGTCGGACAGCAGCACCAAGTCGTCGAGCAGGTCGAGCATCTCGCGCGACTTGGCGCCGTCGTCCACCGACGCGGTGATGTGGATGGGCCGTACGACCCGCTCCAGGTAGGCCTTCAACTGGGTTTTCAGATCGGCATCCAACATGGCGGACTCCTGACGATGGGCAAAGCGAAGGTGAGGCGTTTGCCGCAGGGGCAGATCACCGGAGGGAATGGGGAGGAGGGGTGAACCGCAGCCGGCGCTGCCGGTGGCTGGCTGGCGTGAGGCGGGCTGGCCGACCGCGACGCGGGCTGCGGTTCACCCCCACTCCGCCGAACGGCGGAGATGGGAGTGCGGGCGCGGCTTAGATCTTGCCGACCAGATCCAGCGACGGCTTCAGGGTCTTTTCGCCTTCCTTCCACTTGGCCGGGCACACTTCGCCCGGATGCGAGGCGACGAACTGCGCGGCCTTGAGCTTGCGCAGGGTCTCGGTCACGTCGCGGGCGATCGCGTTGTCGTGGATCTCCAGCGTCTTGACCACGCCTTCCGGGTTGATCACGAAGGTGCCGCGCAGGGCCAGGCCTTCCTCGTCGATGTGCACGCCGAACGCGCGGGTCAGCTGGTGGGTCGGATCGCCGACCAGCGGGAACTGCGCCTTGCCGACGGCCGGCGAGGTCTCGTGCCACACCTTGTGCGAGAAATGGGTGTCGGTGGTGACGATGTAGACCTCGGCGCCGATCTTCTGGAACTCGGCGTAGTTGTCGGCGGCGTCTTCCACTTCGGTGGGGCAGTTGAAGGTGAAGGCGGCCGGCATGAAGATCAGCACCGACCACTTGCCCTTCAGGTCCGCGTCGGTGACCTCGATGAATTCGCCGCTCTTGTAAGCGTTGGCCTTGAACGGGGGGACTTGGGTGTTGATCAAAGACATGGAGTTTCCTCAGTGGTTGCGAAGGGGGGGGCGGGGGATGCAACGCGGCGCATCATAGGAAAGATCGATGGATATCTCAAATCGATTGATGGAATTGAATGGATAGTTTTATTCTATCGCTAACCAAGTCTGGGTCTTTGCTGCGCTGTGCGGGAAACGAGGGCTGGCGCGGTTCTACCACGTTGGCTTTTCCGGACCGCTGCGGCATCGTGACGCCGATGAACGCCTCCACCCCCGAGTCCCTGCTGCGTGCGGCCTGCGCGCAGATCGATCACGCCGACGCCGAGGCCTTGCTGATCCACGCCCTGCAGCGCGACCGCGCCTGGTTGTTCGCACACGCCCGCGACCCGCTGCCGGCGCCGGCCACGCAGCGCTTCGGCGAGTTGCTGGCGCGGCGCGCGCAGGGCGAGCCGGTGGCCTACCTGACCGGCCGCCGCGGTTTCTGGACCCTGGACCTGGCGGTCGGCCCGGCCACGCTGATCCCACGCGCGGACACCGAACGGCTGGTCGAGCTGGCGCTGGAACGGGTGGACGCGGCGCCGGGCCGGCGCATCGCCGACCTGGGCACCGGCAGCGGCGCGATCGCGTTGGCGCTGGCCAGCGAGCGGCCGCAGACGCAGGTGCTGGCCACCGACCTGAGCGAGGCGGCGCTGGCGCTGGCGCAGGCCAATGCGCGCACGCTCGGCCTGGACAACGTCGCCTTCGCCCATGGCCGCTGGCTGGCGCCGCTGGCCGGGCAGCGCTTCGACCTGATCGCCAGCAACCCGCCCTACATCGCCGCCGGCGACCCGCACCTGGCGCAGGGCGACCTGCGCTACGAACCGGCCGGCGCGCTGGCCTCCGGTGCCGACGGGCTGGACGACCTCCGCCTGATCGCCGCCGCCGCGCCGGCGCACCTGCTGGCGGGTGGCTGGCTGTTGCTGGAGCATGGCTGGGACCAGGGCGCGGCCGTGCGTGCGTTGATGCGGCAGGCCGGCCTGACGCAGGTTGACACCGCCCAGGACCTGGAGGGACGCGACCGCGTGACGCTGGGGCAGCGGCTGCAGTAGGTTACCCTTTGATCCGAGTAAGCAGTGCCTGTGGCATGCCCGGCTCCCGCCTGGCGTGCCTTGTCCAGGCAACTCCCGAAACGATTCGGCTGTGCTGTTTCGACGCTTGCGGTTCGAACATCGTGTGCGGTGCGCTGCTGTCTGGTGGATGTCCGGATTCGTAGACAAGTGGGCGCTGTCATCGCACTGTCGTTGATTTCCCCGCCCGGCGTGGGGCATCTAGGTTTTCGTCCGCCGCAGGGCGCGCGCGGCACCGGGGAAGCAGCAGTCCAACGCACGGCGGCACGGGTGCAGCTGACGCACCACCCCTGCCCACAGATGGGGATCTGGCAATGCGACGCGTTCTGTCCTGGCGGCGTGCCGCCGCGGTGCTCGTGGTGTGGGCGCTGTTCGGTCCGGCCCACGCCGAGACCTACTGGCTGGACTCGCGGTTCGACCAGCGCCAGCCGCATTACCCGAGCGGCGAGCAGGCCTGCGTCACCGGCGAGTTGCAGCGCCGCCTGGACGGCTACCGCGCCGGTAGCGCGCTGCCGCACCGCTACACGGCGGTCGCCATCGGCGCGGACAACGGCCTCGGCGAACGGGTGTGTCGCGGCACGCTGCAGCGCCGGCAGTTCAACCGTTGGCTGCCAGTGGAGATAGTGGACACGCCGGTGTACGGCCCGTTCGGCACGGTGCCGCCGTGCCCGCTGGGTGGCTGGCCGACCCGCAGACCGGGCAATGCGGAGTGCCCAAGTGCGACAGCGACTGCCCGGCCGACGGCGGCAACCGGTCCAACCCGATCGCCAGCGCCACCGGCAACAAGCGCCAGCGCGCAACGGACTACCGCGGCGGCGGCGTCTTCCCGCTGGAACTGGTGCGCACCTACAACAGCCACCGCGTGGCCGACAGCCGCGCGCTGCCGCTGGGGGTGGGCTGGACCCACAACTACGCGGCGCGGCTGGAACCGGTGCTGGATGCCAGCGGCACGCTCGTGGGCCTGCGCGCCTACCGCCCCAACGGCGCGATCCAGACCTTCGCCCTGGTCGACGGGGCGTGGGTGGGCGATGCCGACGTGCCGGAACGGCTGAGCGCCACCTTGTCCGAGGGCCAACTGGCCATCGCCCGCTACCGGCGCGCCGATGACAGCGTCGAGGTCTACGACCAATTCGGCCGGCTGCTGTCGATCACCAGCCGCGAGGGCTTTGTGCAGACCCTGTCCTATGCCGCCGGCGCGGGGATGTCGCCGGACGTGCAGCAGGTGAGCGACCCGCAGGGCCGCACCCTGCGCTTCACCTACACCGACGGACGCCTGACCGGCCTGACCGACAGCGCCGGCATGACCCTCAGCTATGCCTACCAGGACGACGACCTGATCGGCGTGACCTACCCGGACGGCGCGGGCAGCGCCACGCGCCGCTACCACTACAACGAAGCCGGACAGACCGGCGGGGTGTCGCAGCCGCACCTGCTGACCGGCATCACCGATGAGCGCGGCGCCCGTTATGCCAGCTGGGGCTACGACGGCAACCGGCGCGGCGTGCTCAGCGTGCACGGCGACTACGCAACCGGCACTGCCGACCGGGTGACGCTGCAGTTCGACGCCGACGGCGGCAGCACCATCACCGACAGCCTGGGCCAGGTGCGCCGCTACGGCTTCATGGCCAGCCACCGGGTGGCGCGGCTGAGCGCCCTGGACGCCCCGTGCGACGGCTGCGCCAACACCGCCGCCGCGCGCAGCTACGACGGCAACGGGTATCCGGCCAGCAGGACCGATTTCGAAGGCAACCTCACCCAATACACCTACGACGCGCGCGGCCTGCAGACCCAGCGCATCGAGGCCGCCGGCAGCGGCGGCGCCCGGCGCACCGTGCAGACCGACTGGCACGCCAGCTTCCGGCAGCCGACCGAGTCCCGCACCCTGGATGCGGCCAATGCCCTGATCGCCCGCACCACCTTCACCTACAACGCGCGCGGCCAGGTGCTGACCCAGACCCGCGTCGATCCCGCCACCGGCACCACGCGCACCGCCACCACCGCCTACTGCGAGCAGGCCGACCTGGACGCCGGCCGCTGCCCGCTGCTGGGCCTGGTCACCGCAATCGACGGCCCGCGCAGCGACCTCGACGACCTGACCACCTTCACCTACTACCCCAGCGACGCCGCCAGCTGCGCCCCCCCCCCCCCCCCCCCCCCCGCCACCTGCCCGCACCGCAAGGGCGACCTGTGGAACGTCCGCAACGCCCAGGGCCAAGTGACCGAGGTCCTGGCCTACGACGGCGCCGGCCGCGTCCTGTCGGTGAAGGACCCCAACGGCACCATCACCGACGCCACCTACCACCCGCGCGGCTGGCTCGCCTCCAGCACCGTGCGCGGCGCCGACGCTGGCAGCGACCGCACTACCCGCCTCGCCTACTGGCTGACCGGGCAGATCAAACAGGTGACCCAGCCGGACGGCGCGTTCACCGCCTTCACCTACGACGCGGCGCACCGCCTGACCGAGATCGCCGACAACGCCGGCAACACGCTGCACTACACGCTGGACAACGCCGGCAACCGGGTCAAGGAAGACATCAAGGACGCATCGGGCACGCTCAAGCGCACGCTGTCGCGGGTCTACAACCAGCTCGGCCAACTGGCCACGCAGGCCACCGCCAAGGGCGATCCGACCGACTTCGGCTACGACGCCAACGGCAACACCACCGCCGTCACCGACGCGCTTGGGCACAAGACCCAGAACGACTACGACCCGCTCAACCGCCTGGCGCGCACGCTCCAAGACGTGGGCGGCATCGCGGCCGAGACCAAGTTCGGCTACGACGCGCTGGACAACCTGACCCAGGTCACCGACCCGAAGGGCCTGGACACCACCTACGCCTACAATGGCCTGGGCGACCTGACCAAGCTGACCAGCCCGGACACCGGCGTCGCCACGTACACCTACGACAGCGCCGGCAACCGCGCCAGCCAGACCGACGCGCGCAACGTCAAGACCACCTACCGCTACGACGCCCTGAACCGGCTGACCCAAGTGACCTATCCAACCAGCCGCCTCGACGTCGCCTACACCTACGACGTGAGCCAGAGCACCTGTGCCCGCGGCGAGACCGACGCCATCGGCCGCCTGACCCGGATGCAGGACGCCAGCGGCCGCACCGACTACTGCTACGACCGCTTCGGCGAGCTGGTGCGCAAGGTCCAGACCACCGGCGACAAGACCTACGTGCTGCGCTACGCCTACACCAAGGCCGGGCAGCTGAGCCGGCTGACCTATCCGGATGGCGCCGTGGTGGACTACGTGCGCAACGCCCAGGGCCAGGCCACGGAAGTGGGCGTCACCCCGGCTGGCGGCAGCCGGCAGGTGCTGCTGGGCAATGCGACCTACTACCCGTTCGGCCCGGTGGCGGGCTGTTCCTACGGCAACGGCCGCCCGATGCAACGCGTGCTGGACCAGGACTACCGCCCGCTGGCGGTCAGCGACACCCGCCGCGACGGCTTGAATACCGGCTTCGCCTTCGACCCGGCCGGCAACCTCAGCGCCCTGACCGCTGCGGGCAACACCGCCCCCATCATCAGCCTGGACCACGACGGCCTGGGCCGGCTGACCGCGTTCAAGGACGGCCCGACCGGCACCGTGATCGACGGCTACAGCTACGACGCCACCGGCAACCGGCTCAGCGCCCGGGTCAACACGACGACGCAGAGCTACCGCTACCCGGCCGACAGCCACCGCCTGGGCGCGGTGGCCGGCACCGCCCGCAGCTACGACGCCAGCGGCAACACCACCGCCATCGGCGGCGCAGCCCGGCAATACGCCTACGACGACACCGGCAGGATGCGCCAGGTCACCCGTGGCGGCGCAGTGGTCATGACCTACCGCTACAACGGCCGCGGCGAACAGGTGCAGCGCAGCGGCGCAGCCACCACCACCACCGTGTACGACGAGGCCGGCCACTGGCTGGGCGACTACGACGGCAACGGCGCACCCGTGCAACAAGCGATCTGGCTGGACGACCTGCCGGTAGGCGTACTGGCCAAGAACAGCCTGCGCTACGTGCAGCCGGACCACCTGGGCACCCCGCGCGCGGTGATCGACCCGGTGCGCGACGTGGCGATCTGGCGTTGGGACCTGAAGGGCGAAGCCTTCGGCAACACCTCGCCCGACCAGGACCCGGACAAGGACGGCACCGCGTTCGTGTTCGACATGCGCTTCCCGGGGCAGCGCTACGATGCGGCCAGTGGGCTGAACTACAACTACTTCCGCGATTACGAGCCAGACGGTGGGCGCTATATCCAGCCTGATCCAATCGGTTTCGCAGGCGGAATTTCAATGTTTTCCTATGTTGAATCTTCACCTTTCAGCCGCGTTGATCCACTGGGACTGAAGAAGTGGGATTTCGATGGTCCGGGAGATACTTCTGTCTGTCAGTACTATCAGGCGTTAGCCGATCAGAGTGGTTCTTGTTACTACAGGCAGGCTGCAAATTCTTGTAGAGGCAAAAATACAGTTATCAACGATGCCATTAGACTGGGAATGATGCACGCGTGGCTAACAAGCCGCACTTTCGATTCGGAAAGTGTAATATTGAATAAGATAAGAAATGGCCTTGTTCGTGAAGATAGACGCTATTCGGTTCGCGATGAGCAAGGACGCGTCGTGCGAGAGCCATACGGAAGCATGATTGATGAATATCATCGCAAAGTTTTCAATGAGGCTGGGATAAGTCCCTTGTTTTATGGAGGATCTTTGTGGCCGCGAGGCGTTTACCCGAATTATGTTCCGCAGGTCGGCGATGGTTCTGAGAGCTTAATCCAGTCATACTTGGGTCAATCCCCAGTGGGCGCATCGCGCGATAACGAATGCAGCTGTGGCTGGTGATCAAATGAAAATTGCAAAATGGATTGTAATTTTATTATCATTCGGCGTCGCTCTAGGGCTCGCCTATACCACTATTGGCGCCAATCAGCACCTGATTGATAGTGGGGTAGGGGTTTCGTGGTATGTGCGTTATGTGATTTTTCTCCCTGGCGCCACTCTGTGCGCATACCTATTGGCTTCCTTGGTGGCGGCAAGTAGATGGTCACATTTTGTTGTCGCGGTGTTTCTTTTGCTTCCTGCTCTGATAATGTTGCATTTTGTTGTCTCGGTCATGAATGCTCATACTGGCAATGTATATTGGGGGTGGCAAATATTGGAAATTGCGCTGACTTATTTCGCATGGACACGGACAGGGAAATGTTGGTCCAAGTCGGCTTGATATCTAAGGTCAACCTGGACCACGACGCCCTGGGCCGGCTGACCGCGTTCAAGGACGGCCCGACCGGCACCGTGATCGACGGCTACAGCTACGACGCCACCGGCAACCGGCTCAGTGCCCGGGACAACACGACGACGCTGAGCTACACCTATCCGACCACCAGCCACCGCCTGGGCGCGGTGGCTGGCACGGCGCGCACCTACGATGCGACGGGCAACACCCTCTCCATCGGCGGCACGGCGCGGGAGTTCGCCTACGACGCCACGGGCCCGATGAGCCGAGTCACCCGTGCCGGTGCAGTGGTCATGACCTACCGCTACAACGGCCGTGGCGAACAGGTGCAGCGCAGCGGCGCGGCCACCACCACCACCACCGTCTACGACGAAGCCGGCCACTTGCTGGGCGACTACGACCCAAACGGCGCACCGATACAGCAAGCGATCTGGCTGGACGATGTGCCGGTGGGCGTGCTAGCCAAGACCTGCCTGCAACTACGTCCAGCCCGACCACTTGGGCACCCCGCGCGCAGTGATCGACCCGGCCCGCGACGTGGCGATCTGGACCTGGGACCTGAAAGGCGAAGCCTTCGGTACCACCCCGCCGGACCAGGACCAGGACCAGGACCAGGACGGCACCGCCTTCGTGTTCGACATGCGGTTCCCTGGGTAGCGCTACGATGCGGCGAGCGGGCTCAACCAGAACTACTTCCGGGACTATGAGGCTGCTGCCGGGCGGTATGGGCAGAGTGACCCGATTGGGTTGGCGGGTGGATTGTCCACCTATGCCTATGTTGGCGGGGATCCCAACAGCTTCGTTGATCCGCTTGGGCTACAAGTCGTCACCACTGTTGATGCCTGCATAGCTCGTTATGGTCCTGCAAAATGCGGTGTTGCACCCAACCCGGTTGGCCCCAAGGTGGCGCCCAAGGCGCTTGGCACAGGGGCCGCCGCCTGGCTATGGTGCAAGTTTGCGGGGTGCGAACTTCCCAATGCCCATCAATCGGAAGAAGCGACATCGGATGAGTGCCCCGCCGCACCTAAGGATAGTCTGATCAACGCGGTCGGAGGATGAGGCAAGCCATATCGACCACGCCCACGGCGCTCAGACCCTCGGTTTTTCGCCGTTTCCGGCGCATTTCCGGGGTATTGCCCGGGTTACAGGCACACCCTCCCCACGACAGGCAGCAACTGCTTTCGCTTCAGCCACAGGTTCGACAGCGCAAACAGCGTCAGCACCTGCGCGGTGTTCTTCGCCAAGCCGCGATAGCGCACCTTGACGTAGCCAAACTGGCGCTTGATCACCCGGAACGGATGCTCCACCTTCGCCCTCAGGCTGGCCTTGGCGTGCTCCCAGCGCTGTGCCCACTTCAATTCGCGCTTGCTCTTGATCTGCTTCAGCTTCGAGGGCTTCTCCGCGATCAGATAGCGCAGCTTGCGCTTGCTCGCCATCTCCTCGCGCTTGGCCAGCCCGGTGTAGCCGCTGTCGCCGCATACCGTGTCTTCCTTGCCGTGCAGCAGCTTGTGCGCCTGGGTGATATCTGCGGCGTTGGCCGCCGTGCATTCCAAGTGGTGCACCAGCCCGGACTCATCGTCCACGCCGATGTGCGCTTTCATCCCGAAGTAGTACTGATTGCCCTTCTTGGTCTGGTGCATTTCCGGGTCGCGCTCGCCGTTCTTGTTCTTGGTCGAGCTGGGCGCGGCAATGATCGTGGCGTCCACGATGGTGCCGCCGCGCAGGCTCTGGCCCTTGCGCGATAGGTGCGCGTTGACCCGGTTGAACAGCGTGCGCGCCAGATCGTGCGTCTCCAGCAACCGGCGGAAGTTGAGGATCGTGGTCTCGTCCGGCACCTCATCCAACCCGCCGATCCTGGCGAAACGGCGCATCGACGCCGTGTCGTACAAGGCTTCTTCCGCGCCCGGGTCGCTCAGTGCGTACCACTGCTGCAGAAAGTGGATGCGCAGCATTGTCTCCAGCGGGTACGGCTGACGGCCCGGATGGCCCGACTTCGGATAGTGCGGCGCGATCAGCGCCAGCAGGTCTTTCCACGGCACCACCTGATCCATCTCGGCCAGCAACCTTTCGCGCCGCGTCTGCTTGCGCTTGCCGTTGTACTCCGCGTCGCCGAAAGACAATTGCATCGTCGTTGTCCTGTTGGGCTTTGTACGATTGTCGCAGGATCAGAGGGAGTTGTTCAGACCATCCCTAATCCGTCCGACTTCGAAGATCCTGATTCTTTGCCAGACGGTTGGGAATGGCGCGGGAGAGGAAGACCAGGAGGCCGAGAAGGTGCCTACCACAAACCTGATACAGGCGAATCGATGCACGACGATAGAACTCATCCGGCAGGAAAGCCGCCGCACTGGACTTATACCGACCCACAAGGCAATAGATGGGATAATTATGGTTCTGGCTGGGAGTTGCAAGGAAAATGAAACAGCTACCGCTAGTTGCATCCCATTCCTCAGCACGATGGATAGATCATCTGTCTGCTCGGGCCAGACAGGCCATTGAGGCGAATCTTCTAGGGATAGTCTGATCAACGCGGTCGGAGGATGAGGCAAGCCATATCGACCACGCCCACGGCGCTCAGACCCTCGGTTTTTCGCCGTTTCCGGCGCATTTCCGGGGTATTTCCCGGATTACAGGCACACCCTCCCCACGACAGGCAGCAACTGCTTTCGCTTCAGCCACAGGTTCGACAGCGCAAACAGCGTCAGCACTTGCGCCGTGTTCTTCGCCAGGCCGCGATAGCGCACCTTGACGTAGCCAAACTGGCGCTTGATCACCCGGAACGGATGCTCCACCTTCGCCCTCAGGCTGGCCTTGGCGTGCTCCCAGCGCTGTGCCCACTTCAATTCGCGCTTGCTCTTGATCTGCTTCAGCTTCGAGGGCTTCTCCGCGATCAGATAGCGCAGCTTGCGCTTGCTCGCCATCTCCTCGCGCTTGGCCAGCCCGGTGTAGCCGCTGTCGCCGCATACCGTGTCTTCCTTGCCGTGCAGCAGCTTGTGCGCCTGGGTGATATCTGCGGCGTTGGCCGCCGTGCATTCCAAGTGGTGCACCAGCCCGGACTCATCGTCCACGCCGATGTGCGCTTTCATCCCGAAGTAGTACTGATTGCCCTTCTTGGTCTGGTGCATTTCCGGGTCGCGCTCGCCGTTCTTGTTCTTGGTCGAGCTGGGCGCGGCAATGATCGTGGCGTCCACGATGGTGCCGCCGCGCAGGCTCTGGCCCTTGCGCGATAGGTGCGCGTTGACCCGGTTGAACAGCGTGCGCGCCAGATCGTGCGTCTCCAGCAACCGGCGGAAGTTGAGGATCGTGGTCTCGTCCGGCACCTCATCCAACCCGCCGATCCTGGCGAAACGGCGCATCGACGCCGTGTCGTACAAGGCTTCTTCCGCGCCCGGGTCGCTCAGTGCGTACCACTGCTGCAGAAAGTGGATGCGCAGCATTGTCTCCAGCGGGTACGGCTGACGGCCCGGATGGCCCGACTTCGGATAGTGCGGCGCGATCAGCGCCAGCAGGTCTTTCCACGGCACCACCTGATCCATCTCGGCCAGCAACCTTTCGCGCCGCGTCTGCTTGCGCTTGCCGTTGTACTCCGCGTCGCCGAAAGACAATTGCATCGTCGTTGTCCTGTTGGGCTTTGTACGATTGTCGCAGGATCAGAGGGAGTTGTTCAGACCATCCCTAGAAGAAGGCATCGCCGTAGATGCGAATTCCTCCTTCGTATTCGCCCCAGGAAAATTCTCGAATAACGACAATCTGTCAGCAGATCCTGATGCAAAGCTGAGTGAAATAACTGATGCAACTAACGCCCCACAGACCGGCTGGGTAAGGCGACATGATCTCCTTGATGAAATAGCAAGATGGCTCTGCGATTTTGAGTCGAATGACCAGAGAAGTATATGGCTAATGTGCGAAGCGGGATATTCAAAGGTCGGAGACCCCATTCTTGAGAAGCGCCCACACATCTTTATGGGAAATCGCCCATTCCTTGTTATCGATATCGAAGCTGGACATCATGAAACGCTATCGACGGTGCTTAGGTGGGGAAGATCCGACAGATTTCTAGGCGTCTTGCAGGAGGGAGACATGCCTGAATCTCCCACTCCTGCCTCTCGCGGGTTTTTCTTGTGCGATGCGTTTGATGGAGACTCACTTATTTTATCGGAGTTCAGCCTAACCGGAGAGAGAAAACATGGAAACGATTCGATGTCTTGCCCTTCCAGCTGAGCCACATCAGCTACGCATCCCTTAGACTCAACTTCCAAGCGCAACACCCTCTCAGCCAGTAGGGTGTATGCATGTCAAGAAGCTATCTCCACCTGAGCGCAGAAGAGCGCGCGGTACTCCAAATCGAAACGCGACGTGGTCAGAGCTTACGCTCGATATCCAGGCTGCTGGATAGAAGCCCGTCGACATCGAGCAGGGAGCTGGCCAGGCAGCAAGCCACGGTCTACCGTGCTCGAGAGGCGGCCATGCGTTACCGGACACGACGTCAGCACAGCGTTCGGCGGCGACGGCTGACACCGGGAACGGATTTATTCCAGATGGTGCGCGATCATCTGGTGCTGTGGCGCTGGTCGCCCCAGCAGATTGCTGCCAAGCTGCTCCTCATGTCCCCGGATGATCCTGCCCAGCGCGTCAGTCACGAAACCATCTACGCCACGATCTACGCGCACCCGCGCGGCGGCCTGAAAAAGGAGCTTGTGGAGGCGTTGCGCCAGCGCAGGCCGTCCCGGGGATCACGGCGCACGACCGCCGCCAAACGCAGCTGGGTGCCTGAGGAACCGCGGATCGTGCACCGACCCGAAGAGGTGCAACAGCGGTTGGTCCCAGGACATTGGGAAGGTGACTTGATCAAGGGAGCGTTCAATCGTTCCTGTGTTGGCACCCTGGTGGAGCGCAAGACGCGTTTTGTGGTGCTGTGCCGGATGGACGGCTGTACCGCCACAGACGAACTGGAAGGTTTCACCCGTCAGATGAAGAAGCTCCCCGCATCCATGCGAACCAGCTTGACCTATGACCGTGGCACCGAAATGACGCGCTATGCCGAGCTGATGGAACGGTTGAACATCGACCTGTGGTTTGCCGATCCGCACGCACCGTGGCAGCGCGGAAGCAATGAGAACACCAACGGTCTACTTCGCCAGTTCCTGCCCAAGGGGGCGGACCTATCCGCCGTCAGCCAGGAATACCTCAATCACATCGCGTTGCTGATGAACACTCGCCCTCGCCAGACACTTGGCTGGAAGACGCCTAGCGAGGCAATGGAAGCGGACATCGCAGCGTTCAAATCACGTGTTGCACTTGATTCTTGAGACCGCCGATCCCCGCAGCGCTGTGGAAGCGCATCGAATCCTTGTTTCCGCCGGCGAAGCGCTCGCCCAAAGGAGGGCGGCCGCGCGTCAGCGATCAACAAGCCCTCAACGGCATTGTCCATGTGCTTCGCACCGGGATTGCCTGGGAGGAACTGCCGCAGGCACGGGGCTACGGCAGCGGCATGACCTGCTGGCGGCGGTTGCGAGACTGGCAGGCCGCCGGCCTCTGGCATCGCCTGCATCAGGTCCTGCTGGCAAAATTGCGGCGAGCCGACAAGCTGGACCTGAGCCGAGCCAGCCTGGACGCGGCCAGCGTGGCCTCCCCCCGGGGGGCGCCGACACCGGGCCGAACCCGACCGATCGCGGCAAACTCGGCAGCAAGCGGCACCTGATCGTCGATCGCAAGGGCGTTCCCTTGGCGTTTTGCGTCACCGGAGCCAACCGGCACGACGCGGTGGTGTTCGAGGAATGGGCGATGCCTTGCCGCCGATCGCCGGCAAGCCAGCGCGCCCACGACGCTGGCCAGGCAAGCTCCACGCCGACAAGGCCGACGCCATTGACCGTTGCCGCCATCACCTCAAGGAGCGGGGCATCACGCCACGCATCGCTCGCAAGGGGGTCGAGCGCAACGACCGCCTGGGGCGTCATCGCTGGGTCGTGGAACGCACTCACGCCTGGTTCGCAGGCATGGGCAAGCTGCGCATCCGATTCGAACGTCGAATCGATATCCATCTGGCTTGGCTGTCGCTTGCCTGCTCCATCATCTGCCTACGACTTCTTCCAGAGTTTTGTTAGCCACTCCAAGTGGGCTGATCGACAAGTGGGTCGAGTTCCGCATGCTGCGCCTGCACGGCGAGCGCCTGGCCGAGACCGTGACGACCCCGCCGGAGGACGACCACGCGCAACCCGAGGCGCTGCCACCGGCCGAGCCGCGCATCGAGGTCGAGGGGTTGTCGTTCCGCTACGCCGAAGGCGAGCCTTGGGTGCGCAAGGATTGCAGTTTCGCGATCGAGCCGGGCGAGTCGGTGGCGATCGTCGGCGCGGTGATGCAGGACGACCGGTTGTTCGCCGGCAACATCGGCTTTTTCGATCCGGATTTCGATCTTGAGCGGAGCGAGGCGGCGGCGCGGCTGGCGGCGGTGCACGACGATATCGCGGCGATGCCGATGGGCTACCACGGCTTGATCGGCGACACGGGCAGTTCGCTGTCCGGTGGGCAGAAGCAGCGGGTGATCCTGGCGCGGGCGCTGTACCGGCAGCCGACGCTGTTGTTCCTGGACGAAGCTACCAGTCATCTCGACGTGATGCGCGAGCGCCTGGTCAACGAAGCGGTGCGGTAGTTGAAACTGACCAAGGTGATCGTCGCGCATCGGCCCGACACCATCGCCAGCGCCGACCGCATGCTGGTGATGGAGCAGGGCAGGATCGTGCAGCTGCGACCGCGGGCGCAGACGCATACGTTGCAGGACAAGGACGCTGTGGCGGTTGTCACGTGCGCGGGCGGAGCCGGCGAAGGTGGTCAAGCCGAATCGGCTAGACTCGCCGCTTTCCGTAGTCCGAAGGCTTGGTGCATGCGTACGCTGTATCCCGAGATCGAACCGTTCGCCAGCGGCATGCTGCCGGTGGACGCGCGCCATACGCTGTACTACGAACAGTGCGGCAACCCGCAGGGCAAGCCAGTGGTGATGCTGCACGGCGGGCCGGGCGGCGGCTGCAACGCCAAGATGCGCCGCTTCCACGATCCGGCCAAGTACCGCATCGTGCTGTTCGACCAGCGCGGCTCCGGCCGCTCTACGCCGCATGCGGACTTGGTCGACAACACCACCTGGGACCTGGTGGCCGACATCGAGACGCTGCGCCACACGCTGGGCATCGAGCGCTGGCAGGTGTTCGGCGGCAGTTGGGGCTCGACCCTGGCGCTGGCCTATTCGCAGCGCCATCCGCCGCGTGTCACCGAACTGGTGCTGCGCGGCATCTTCCTGCTGCGCCGCTGGGAACTGGAATGGTTCTATCAGGAAGGCGCCAGCCGCCTGTTCCCGGAGGCATGGGAACACTATCTCGCCGCGATTCCGCCGGTGGAGCGCGCCGACCTGATCTCCGCGTACCATCGCCGCCTGACCAGCGACGACGAGGCCACCCGGCTGGCCGCCGCGCGCGCCTGGAGCGTGTGGGAAGGCGCCACCAGCTTCCTGCACGTGGACGCGGATTTCGTCAGCGGCCACGAGGACGCGCAGTTCGCGCTGGCGTTCGCGCGCATCGAGAACCACTACTTCGTCAACGGCGGCTTCTTCGAAGTGGAAGACCAGTTGCTGCGCGGCGCGGCGAAGATCGCCGACATCCCCGGCGTGATCGTGCAGGGCCGCTACGACGTGGTCTGTCCGCTGCAGAGCGCCTGGGATCTGCACAAGGCCTGGCCGAAGGCGGCGCTGGAGATCAGCCCGAGCGCCGGCCATTCCGCGTTCGAGGCGGAAAACCTCGACGCCCTGGTGCGCGCCACCGACGCCTTCGCCTGATCCCTGCAGGCCATGCCGCGGCGTGCGGCATGCGCGGGCGGCATCGTTGCAGGCGCGCGCGATCGTCGCAGATCGCAGCCGGTGCGCCGCCTGCGGCCAGGTGCCGCGAAGCGCCGCGCGGCGGTGTCAGCGCTGGCACCTGGCCGGGTGGACACGGCGGTACATGCGGCCGACCTCGAACACCCCGCCGCGCCGCGCTGCGATGCGCCGTGGCCCTCGGCGCGGATGTGCGCGCGCAGGCGGTCCGGATCCTGCGCATCGGCGACATAGCGGTAGCACACGCGGATGCCGTTGCTGGTGCTGATATCCATGACCATGCCGTCGGCGGTGTCGGGCAGCAGGGCCTGCATGCCGGGCGCGGCCTGCACGCGCGCGCCACAACGGCAGCATCACCACGTCGCTGCTGCCGCGGCGCCCGAACACCACCGACGCGACCGCCCGGGCCGGCGTCTGCGCTGCCGCCCGGCCGCCCAGCGCCGTCGGCCCGCGCGCCGCCTTCGGCGGCTTTCTCGGCCTGCTTGGCGGCTTTCCTGAATTGGCCTTGGCGTCGGCCCGCCACTGCGCCGGCAGATCGGTGGCGATGTGTTGCGGGAATACCTGGGACGTGCAGCAGCAGGAGGGGATGACAGCGATGGCGGACGGACACGGCGAAACGCCGGTGAACGACGGCAGGCGATGCTGCGGCGTGCCGTTTGCGTGCCGTTTGCGCGCTCTTGCCGGGCTGTGTCGCGGCCGGCATGCGCTCGGCCGTTGCCGCCAGCGCGATCATCGCGGCGAGCAGCGCCCTCGCCCTAGCGGGTGCAAGTCTTACAGGTACAGGCCTTCCGTGCGCAGCGCGGCGGCGTCGCTGCCGGCCGCGATGGGCGTCGCCGCCGGGCGCCGATCCAGCCGCGCCTGGTCGGTTTCGTCGGTCCACACCACGAACGATTCCAGCGTGTTGTCGCCGAAGGTATTGCTGATCGCCACGTCGGCGGCGTCGCGGCCGCGCGCGATCAGCACCCGGCCGATGCGCGGCAGGTTGTGGCGCGCGTCGAAGGTGTACCACTGGCCGTCCAGGAACGCTTCGAACCAGCCGGAGAAGTCCATCGGCGCGGCCGAGGCGGGTACGCCGATGTCGCCCAGGTAGCCGGTGCAGTAGCGTGCCGGGACGTTCATGCAGCGGCACAGCGCGATCGCAGCATGGGCGAAGTCGCGGCACACGCCGCGGCCTTCCTGCAGCGCCTGCGCGGCGCTTTTGGTCGGCCGCGCGTGCTCGTAGCCGAATTCGATCTGCGCGTGCACGTAGTCGCAGATCGCCTGCACCCGCGCCCAGCCGGTCGGCGCGCTGCCGAACAGGTCCCAGGCCAGGCCGCTGAGCAGGTCGGTCTCGCAGTAGCGGCTGCCGAGCAGGTACATCAAGGTGTCGTCCGGTAGCTCCTGCACCGGCGTCTGCGGCGCGTCGTAGTGGTACTGGTCGGGCAGGCCGCTGTCGCGCACCACCGCATCGGCGCGCAGGGTCAGCAGCCCGGCCGGAGCCAAGATGCGCGTGCAGCCGTTGCCGAACTGGTCGCGATAGCCGCGCAGCGGCACCGCCGGCTCGGTCTGCAGCGCAGCGGCGAGGACGATGTCGGTGCGGCGGCTGTCGTGGATGTCGAGCATGGCCAGCAGCGGGGTCGGCTGCAGGAAACGGTAGCGGATCTCGTAGCCGAGGCGGATGAGCATGGAGCGGGTCCGGTGCGTGCAGCGTCAGGGCGTCCGAACGGACGGCGATGCACCGAGAGTGCGCAGCCTGCGCTCAGCCCGGTGTGAAGGCAGCTTGCAGCCGAGTCAGCATGCTGAGCAGGCGCTGCGCCCATTGCCGCTGCCCGGCGGAGGCGGCGATCAGGTCCTGGCGGATCTCCAGTTCCACGTGCGCCAGGCCGCGCGCCTCGGCGTGCACCGGAATCGCGTAGTCGGTGGCGTCGCTGACCGAATACGGCTGGTTGTCGCCGATCACCAGCCCGGGCTGGGCGCGCAGCTCGGCCAGCAGCGCCTGCGCGAAGCGCGCATCGCGCTGGTACAGCACGCCGGCGTGCCAGGGCCGGGCCACGCCCGCCAGCGCCGGGGTGAAGCTGTGCATGGCGATCAGGATGGTGGCGGTGCCGGCGTCGCGGCGGCGGTCCAGTTCCGCACCGATGCGCGCATGGTAGGGGGCGAAGATCGCGCCGGCGCGGGCCGCGCGGGCCGCAGCGTCCAGGCCCTGGTTGCCCGGCACCACGGTGCCGTCGCTGGCCTCGGCGATCGAGCCCGGCGCCGCCAGCGGCCGGTTGCAGTCGATCACCAGCCGCGAATAGGTCTGCATGATCGCGAACGCGTCCAGCGCCTGCGCCAGCGCACGGGTGACGCCGGCGATGCCGATGTCCCAGCCGATATGCCGGTCCAGTTCGTGCTGCGGCAGGCCCAGGTCGGCCAGCGCGCGCGGCACCTGCCGCCCGGCGTGGTCGGCGATCAGCAGATAGGGCGAGCGGCCCTGCGCCTGGTACACGCGATACGGCGGCGGATCGCCGGCGCCGAGCAGGGACGGCGCGGCATCGGCATGCGGCGTCGGCTCAACCACGCGGGGTGCCGTCCAGCTGATGCTCGATCATCCACAGCCCGGCCCACAGCTTGGCGTCCAGCTCGTAGCCTTCCCCCATCTTCTGCACCAGCCAGGCCGCGGCGCGCGCGCGCGGCACCAAGTGCACGGTGATGTCCTCGCTGGCGTCGCCGCCGCCGTCGCCGACCTTGCGCAGGCCGCTGGCGCGGACGAAGGCGACCTTCTCGCTGCTGGCGCCGGAGGAGGTCGGGCCGATCATCAGCACCTCGGCGTGGTCGGCGGTCCAGCCAGTTTCTTCCTCCAGCTCGCGCACCGCCGAGACCTCGATCGATTCGCTGGCGTCGGTGTCGCCGACCAGCCCGGCCGGCATCTCGATGGTGCGCGCCTGCAGCGGCACGCGGAACTGTTCGACGAACAGCACGTCGTCGTCCGGGGTCACCGCGACGACGATCGCGGCCAGGCCGCCGGCGTGCACGCGTTCGGAATACTCCCAGCTGCCGCGCACCACCATGCGCTGATATTTGCCTTCGTAGACGACGCGGGGCGGAGAGTCGTGGCGGGTCATGGGCGGCGTTCGCTCGGTTCGGAAGAAGGAAGGTGGCGCGCCGCGTCAGCGCGCGGCCTGGCTGTCCCGGAGTGTAGAGCCAAGCGCGTCATTCGCATCGCGCCGACGCGACGCCTAGCCGACGGGACCGTCCAGTCCCGCCGCCTGCAGCAGCCGGCGCCGGGTCAGCGGGCCGAAGCGCAGCGTCTCGCACAGACCGTGCAACATGTCGGCATCGGCCAGGCCGCGTGCGAAACCGGGCGCGGCCGAATGCAGCGGCGCGTCCAGCGCGATGGTGGCCAGCTGCCGCCACAGCAGCGCATGCGCGCGCTGCTCGCGCAGGCGCGCGGCCATCTGCGCTGCGCCGCGCAGGCGCAGGAACGCGACCTCGTCGACGCGCGCCAGCAGCGTGTCCAGGTCGCCGAAATGCGCCAGCAGGATCGCCGCCGACTTGGCGCCGATGCCGGTGACGCCGGGGATGTTGTCGATCGCATCGCCGGTCAGCGCCAGGTAGTCGGCGATCTGGTGCGCGTGCACGCCGTGCCGGGCCTTCACCCCGGCCGCGTCCCAGCGCTGGCCGCGTGCGTAGTCCCATTGTTGGTCGAAATCGAGCAGCAACTGCGACAGGTCCTTGTCGGCGGACACGATCACGCCGTGGAAGCCGGTCCTGCGCACGCTGTGCAGCGCGCTGCCGATCAGGTCGTCGGCCTCGTAGTCGTGATGGGCCAGCACGCCCAGGCCCAGTGCCGCGCACAGCGCCTTGCAGTGCGCGAACTGGCGTCGCAGCGCGTCCGGCGCCGGCGCGCGGTTGGCCTTGTAGGCGGCGTACAGGCGATTGCGGAAGCAGCTTTCCAGCGCTTCGTCGAAGGCGATCGCGATGTGCAGCGGGCGCTCGCGTTCGAGCAGGTCGAGCAGGAAGCGGGCGAAGCCGTGCACCGCGTTGGTCGGCCAGCCCTGCGCATCCTGGAACTCGTCGGGGACCGAGTGCCAGGCGCGGAACACGTACAGGCTGGCGTCGACCAGATACAGCGGCCGCGACGTCGGCGCCGCTGCGTTCACGGCGTCCAGTCGCTGAGCAGTTGCCGCGGATCGGGGCGTTCGCGCTCCGGCGCCTGCACGCGCGGCGTGCCGATATGGATGAAGCCGGCGATGCGCTCGTTGGCGGCCAGGCCCAGCCGCGTCGCCACCGCCGCGTCGTAGGCCATCCAGGCGGTCAGCCATTGCGCGCCGAAGCCGTAGGCCTGCGCCGCCTGCAGCAGGGCGAAGCAGACCGAACCGGCGGTCAGCCACTGCTCGATCTCCGGCACCTTTTCGGCATACAGCCGCGCGATCACCACGATCGCCAGCGGCGCATGCGCGAACCGCTCGCGGTCCTTCTGCACCGCGGCGGCAGGCGCGTCCGGGTCGCGCTGCAGCGTGCGCTCGGCCAGAAACTCGCCCAGCGCCAGGCGCGACGGACCGGCTATGCGCAGGAACCGGAACGGCACCAGCTTGCCGTGATCGGGCACGCGCACGGCCGAGCGCAGCATCGCCAGCAGGGTCGCGTCGTCGGGTCCGGGCTCGCCCAGTTGCTTGGATGGCACCGAGCGGCGCTCATCCAGCGCTTGCAGCGAGTGAAATGTGCGCATAGCCTCGATTCCGTGGGTGGGGCGCAGGATTATAGTCGTGCGCCCAGCAGCGGCAGCGGATGCCGCGGTTGCGCGCGGGGTCAAGTTGCGTTGCGGACTTGCCGCTAACTTCCAAATCGACGTCGGTCTCACTCGAGCTTGCGTATCACATTGCCATGACACTAGCCGAATATGCCGAGGCGCGACGGCCCAGCCGCAACTCGGGACCTGCTCGGCCAGGTCCGGGGCGTGCCAGAGGCGCTCGCCGATGCGTTGTTCCGCATGGCCGAGCGCGCCGGGCCGGCCCGGAACGACTGCTTGGAGGCGATCCAACTGCTGCAGCAGCAGCGCGCGCCGATCGTGGCGCGCTTCCGCGGACACCTGACACAGGCCTGGCAGGCGCGGGAGGCCGGTCGCCCGTTGTTGGTGGAGCGTTCGCTGGCACGCGAGCGCGGCGACCTCGGCCTGGTCTCGGCGCAGGAGCTGGACGTGCGCCTGGCGATGGGCCTCTGGTTGGACTTCGTCGACCGCGAGGGGCGCGTGCAGCCGGGCAAGCTGTCCTGGATGAGCCCGATCCCGTCGCGGCGGATGTTCGTCAACCGCTGCGGCGGCCGTCTGCGCGTGGCATCGCCGGAGGCGCCGGCGATGGTGGTGCAGTTGGGCCGGTTGCGCCTGCATCGCGACGACGACGCGTTCTACGGCGCGATGCAGGGCGCGGTGGGCCGGCTGGAGCGCGGCGCGGCCTGAACATCGGGCGGCGGGAACGCGTTCAGGCGGTTGCAGGGCAGCGTTACACCGACAGCGCCTAGGATGCGACACCAGGTCACGTTCCGGAGCGAAAAATGCCTAGCGCATCACGGTTGTTGTTCAGGTTCCTTGCCTACCATGCGAAAGCGGCGACACGGGCCGCGTTCGCTCGATATCCATTCACTTCCTTTCCAGCGTCGCTGCCGGCGCGGAGCCTTTGCGCATGACGTTCAGCCCCAGCTCGCCGTATGCACATTCCGCGCGGGACCCGCAGTTGCTGACGCGGGCGCGCGACGGCATGCTGCCGGTGCTGGGGCAGGCGTTCGCCGCCGCGCTGGCGCATTTCGACGACGTGCTGTTCGACCGCGCCGAGCGCGCGGGCGCATCGCAACTGCTGTTCCTGGACGGCATGCGCGAACTGCGCCGCCGCCGCGACGAGATCGCCGCGCGCTTTCGTGCGCAGTTGGACCAGGCCTGGCAGGCGCTGGAAGCGGGCACGCCGCTATCGGCCGAAGTGGCGCTGGCCGGCTACGGCCAGGGCCTGAGCCTGGTGTCCGAGCACGAGCTGGAATCGCGGCTGGCGGTGCGCAACCTGGCCAGCGTGCTGCTGCGCGAATGGAAGCCGGTGCTCAGCCGTATCGACCGCCGCCTGGGCTGGATCGCCGGCGGCCTGGAGCTGGACGCCGACACCAATCCGGTCGGCCCCGAACACATCGGCGTCGCGGTGCATGCCGCCTTTTCCACCAGCGACCTGGCCCCGGAAGTGCGGCTGGTGCTGATCAAGCTGTGCGAGCGCGACCTCACCGCCGGCATCGGCAAGCTTTACCAGGAACTGGACGACAGCCTGGCGCGGGCCGGCGTGATGCCGGAGATCTCGCGGCCACGGCCGCCACCGCCGCCGCAGCGTGCGCCGGCGCCGGAAGAGCGCCAGGCCCGCGGCGACAGCCCCGGTTTCGGCGAGGACGGCAGCGCCGCCGGCGAGGCGGGCGAGTACGACGAGCACTACGCACCGGCCTGGGCCAGCCGCTTCGTCAACCGCTGGGCCGAGAGCCGCGGCCGCCTGCAGGCCACCGACGGCTACGCCGAGGCCGGCGCCAACCTGCCCGGCGGCAGCCAGGGCGTCTTGCTGGAGGCGCTGCACGAACTGCTGCAGCAGACCCGCAGCGTGCGCGAGAGCGCCACCTCCGCGGCCACCGCCGCGGTCGGCCAGCAGCGGCCGCTGAGCCAGCGCGAGATGATGTCGGTGCTGTCGCTGCTGCAGGCCACGCCCAGCGCCACGCTGCACGCGGCGATCGGCGACGACGACGAATCGCTGGCGCAGCGGCTGAAGAGCGAAGTGCTGTCCAACGCCACCCAGTTCGGCGTGGATCCGGCGCATGCGCGGCTGGATCCGGTCGACGAGGACGCGATCGATCTGGTTGGCATGCTGTTCGACGTGATGCTCGACGAACGCGACCTGGAAGGGCGCTCGCGCGAGCTGATCGCGCGTCTGGTGGTGCCGTTCGTCAAGGTCGCGCTGCTGGACCGGCGCATGTTCGTGCAGAAGACCCATCCGGCGCGGCGCCTGCTCAACTCGCTGGCCGAGGCCTGCGAGGGCAACACCGGCGAAAGCCCGGCCGAGCGCGTGCTGATGGGCAAGGTCGAGGAGATCATCGATCGGCTGGTCGCCGAGTTCAACGAGAACCTGGCCATCTTCCTGACCCTGGAAGAGGAATTCCGCGATTTCCTGGTCCAGCACCGGCGCCGCATCGAGATCGCCGAGCGCCGTGCCGCCGAGACCCAGCGCGGCCAGGAGAAGCTGGAACTGGCCCGGCAGCGCGCCGAGGCCGAACTGCAGGTGCGGCTGCCGGGCCTGCAACTGCCGCAGGCGCTGGAGGATTTCCTGCGCCAGCCCTGGCAGCACCACCTGACCATGGCGGTGCTGCGCGAGGGCGAGGACGGCGCCGGCGTGCGCGATGCGCTGGCGCTGGCCGACGGCCTGCTCGAGGAAGCGGCCGAGGCGCAGCGCCACATCGTCGGCAAGCCCTGGCTGCAGGCCTGGCAAGGCCCGTTGCACAAGGTGTTCGCCAACGTCGGCCTGCATGCCGAGGCCGCCACCGCGGCGATCAACGCGCTGCACGACACTTTGCAGTCGGTCGCCGAATCGCGCCCGGAGCTGGAACGCCCGCTGCCGGAACTGCCGTCGGTGGCGCTGCCGCCGCCGCCGTTGCAGGAGGCGCAACCGGTGGGACTGACCACGCCGGACACCGTGGACGATTTCGACAACGCCGACGCCGACCGCTTCCGCGCGATGGCGATCGGCACCTGGCTGGACTTCATCGACCGCGACGGCAAGGTGCAGACCGGCAAGCTGTCGTGGGTGAGCCCGATCTCGTCGCGGCTGCTGTTCGTCAATCGCCGCGGCGTGCGCTTCTGCGTGGCCTCGCCGGAGGAGCTGGCGGTGATGGTGCGGCTGGGCCGGCTGCGCAGCCACATCAACGACGGCGCCTTCGACAGTGCGATGCAGGGCGTTATCGACCGCCTGGATCCGCACAACGCCACCTTGCATTAGGGCCGGCCCGCGCGGTCGCGGCATGGTCTGCGGTCAGGCCAATCGCAAGAAACTCGCGAGAGGCTTTTCTGGTCATTGGTTTTGTTTTATAATGAAGATATTATTGATCGATGAGAGTGGAAATGCAAAATAATTTTGCTATTCAATCAGGCGCGCCCGCCTATTCTGGCGAATCTGCGCTGTCTAATGTGGCGATGCGCGACGCTGGCGCGTTCATCGGTAGAATCAAGTCGGTAGCTGTAGGTTCAGAGCCTATGCCGAGAAGAAATGATGATTATGCTCATGCTCTGGCTTACAGTTATCATCTGCCCAAGATAAGGCATAAAAGAAACTTTGATTCGCACTGCCAAAGAATAGACGATACTTATGATGAGTTCAAGCGAATAGGTGGGGCAAGGGGAAGCTGGGGCGTAAAGCATATGCAAGTCCATAAGGATTATTGCGATGAAATGAAAGAACGAGCAAAATCCGCCGAGTCGGCCACTACAGGCAAAAGTGCATATAAATCTCTGTGCAGGCCAGGAAATCTATACTCGGCGGTCGTGGCTAATTTTGTACTCAAGGTCTTAAGGTGCAGGGTCTGGGGGTAGGTCACAGCAGACGGCGAAACCGGCGCGGGCGGCGCTGCTGGATGCATGAGATCGCGGCGAGCCGGGGTTTTGGTTCTCGCCCCGGTTCCTTCGTCTCGAGCGGATCGGCCCGGACGGCCGCTACCGAGGCGGTTTCGCTATCGTTCACCGCCGTACGGTCGGCGGCCTCGGCGGTCAACCCGCGCAGGCGGCGAGCATGGCCGCACAACGGCACTGTTGCGAACAGCCAGTGGTGGCGAGCGGATTGCCGTCTTTTACTGAGGCATCTGCATGTGAATCCTTGGCGGCACTGGCGCAATCCCTCCGGGTTCAGTCTCTGGCATGTTGACGGAACTTACATGAAAGTCGACGGGCGTTGGGGTATCCGTATCGTGCCGTCGATGACAAAGGTCGAATCAACGCTTTTTATCTCTCTGCACGCCATGACAGCTGAGCTGCATGCCTGTTTCTGGGGGTGTCAAACGACGTGAGGCAGAAGCAGATCCCGCGACCCATCAATACGGACAGGGCTCCGTCACATGGCCGGGTGCTGGCTCCGCTGAAACGCGAGGAGCGATGTCCATCTGATGTTGAACACCGGCAGATCAAATACAGGAACGACGTAATCGAATGCCATCATGGCAAGCCGAAACGGATAATCGGCGCCACGCTGCGGTTTACATCGATGAAGACGGCGTATGCCACGGTCAAGGGGATTGAAGTGATGCGGGCGCTGCGTGAAGGACGCGCAGCCTCATTTTATTTCGGCCATCCCCTGGGTAAGATGCGACCAGTGAGCAGAGTGCTTGAAATGCAAGCCTCTGTCACCAGACCGGAGGCTTGTCCGTCCTCATGTTTGCAACAGTGCCCGGGGAATCGCATGGCAGTGCAGGTGCTAGTGGTGAAAGAGTCCGCGTATGGCGAACGCCGCGTGGCGGCGACGCCGGAGACGGTGAAGAGACTCGGCGCGCTCGGCGCGCAGGTGCACGTGGAGCCTGGTGCCGGCGCCGCGGCCGGGTTCGTCGATGCGGCCTATCTGGCCGCCGGCGCACAGCTCGCCGATGCCGCGAGCCCGGCCCATGCCGATCTGGTGCTGTGCGTGCAGCCGCTGCCGGTGGCGGCGCTGAACCAGCTCAAGTCCGCCGCCGGCGTGGTCGGCATCCTGCAGCCGCAGGCCGATCCGGCGCGCGCCGAAGCGATGCGGGCGCGGCAACTGGTCGCGTTCCCGCTGGAGCGGCTGCCGCGTAGCACCCGCGCGCAGGCGATGGACGTGCTCAGTTCGCAGGCCGGCATGGCCGGCTACAAAGCGACCCTGATCGCCGCGCAGCTGGCCCCGCGCTTCTTCCCAATGCTGACCACCGCCGCCGGCACCATCCGCCCGTCGAAGGTGCTGATCGTCGGTGCCGGTGTCGCCGGCCTGCAGGCGATCGCCACCGCCAAGCGGCTGGGCGCGCAGGTGGAGGGCTTCGACGTGCGCCCGGAGACGCGCGAGCAGATCGAGTCGCTGGGCGGCAGGTTTCTCGACCTGGGCGTCAGTGCCGCGGGCGAGGGCGGCTATGCGCGGCAGCTGACCGATGTCGAGCGCGCCGAGCAGCAGCAGCGTCTGGCCGATCACCTCAAGAGCATCGACGTGGTGGTGTGCACCGCCGCGGTACCCGGTCGGCCAGCGCCGAAGATCCTCAGCGCGGCGATGGTCGAGGGCATGAAACCGGGCGGCGTGGTGGTCGACCTGGCCGCCGAGACCGGCGGCAACTGCGAACTGACCCGGCCCGGCGAGACCATCGACCACGGCGGCGTGCTCGTCGCCGGCCCGCTCGACCTGGCCAGCATGGGCGCGGTGCACGCCAGCGAGATGTATGCGCGCAACGTCTGCAACTTCGTCGCGCTGTTCCTGAAGGACGGCGTGATCGTCTACGACTGGGACGACGAACTGCTGGCCAAGACGCGCTGGACCGGCTGAGCGCGGCGCTTGCCCGGACCGCGGGCGCTGTCCATGCCCGCACTGCGGCCAGCGGCGGCCGTGGAGCCTCTCCGGCCCGCTGCGCCAGCGACGCCAGCGGCGACCGGCTGCAGCGGTCGCGGCCGCGCCACGCTCAAGGACGCGGCCGGTCGCGGCGGGGCGCGGATGTGCCGGTGCCGGTGTTGGCCTTGATCCAGGCATCGCGCTGCGGCGGGGTCATCGCGTCCCAGCGGTCGCGCAGCGCCCTGCGCTGTTGCGGCGGCAATGCGCGCAGGCGTTCGAACAGCACGCGTGCTGCTTCGCGCTGTTGCGGCGTCATGTCCTGGTAGCGGAGTGCACCCTTGCGCGCGCGTGCGCGCTGCTCTGGCGTCATCGTCTGCCAGCGTTGCGCGTGCTCGAACATCCTGCGTCGCTGTTGTGGCGCGTCGTCCCAGCGCTGGCGCATCGGCGCGATCAGCAACTCGCGCTGCTGCGCGCTCAGGTGCTCCCAGTCCGGCAGCGGCGGGCCCGTATCGGCATCCGGTAGTGGCGGTGGCGGTGGCGCGGTGAACGCCGCCAGCGGGGCGCCGGCCAGCAGGGCCAGCGCCAGGAACATGCGGATCAGGCGGTTCATCGTGTCCATTCCATTGCCAGCGAGGTATCGGAGCCCAGCCACAGGTACAGGTCGGGATTTTCTTCGAGCAGGCCGGCCACGGTGTCGTCGGTGTCGCCCTGCGCGACCGCGCTCGCGGCTGTCGCCGTCGGCGCACTGGCGACGCTCGCCGCGGGCATCGACGGAGGCAGCGCCGGGCGCAGCAGCAGGTGCATGCCGAATGCGGTGCCGAGCACCGCCGGCGCCGCCGCCAGCAGCCAGCCCCAGCGCCGCGCCGGGGCGGCGTGCGCCTGACCGGCGCCGTGGCGGGCGGCGCGCAGCCGCGCCCGGGTTGGCGCCGGCAATGCCTGCAGCGAGGCCCGGTGCAGGGCGCGCATTTGCGCGTCGAAGGCGGTCGATTGGGGGGTATCGGGTCTCACCGGATGTTCTCCAGGCGTTTCTGCAATGCCTCGCGGGCGCGCGACAGGTGGGTCTTGACCGAGCCTTCGGAGCAGCCCATCGCGCATGCGGTGGTGGCCACGTCCAGCTCCTCGAGCACGCGCAGGGTGAAGGCCTCGCGTTGCCGTGCCGGCAGCGCGCGCAGCGCCGCCACCAGCCGGGCATGGGTCTGCCGCTGCGCGTGGTGCTGTGCCGGGCCGGGATCGGTGTCGGCCCAATCCGGGTGGCCGTCCTCGCCGCGTTCGCCGGGCGGCGCCCAGAAGCGCAGGCGGAAGCCGCGCCGGCGCTGCAGGTCGACGATGCGCCGGCGCAGGATGCTCCAGAACAGCGGCGTCCACTCCTGCGCCGGCCGCTCGCGGTAGGCGAGCAGCTTCACCATCGCGTCCTGCACCGCGTCCAGTGCGTCTTCGCGCTGGCGCAGGCCGGCTTCGGCGAAGCGGAACGCGCGTGGGCCGATCTCGGCCAGGAATGCGTCCAGCGACACCGGCGGCGCGCGCGCGGCGGCATCGGCAGCTGTGGACGGGGGATCGAGGGCGGGCGAGCTCACCAGCACAGCTTAGCTTCCTGCACGGGGATGCCGTGGATAACGCGCCACGGCCGCCGCGGTTGACGGGACGCCGCAGCGATGCGCCCGGCGCGGCGCGTGCGGCCATCGCCGACGGATTCAGCACGCGGTTATGATTGCGGCGGTCGGGCGCGGCGCCCGGGAGAAACGAGACATGAGCGACGGGTTCGTGGCGTTGTACATCTTCATGCTGGCTGCCATCGCCGGGCATGTGATCATCTCGCGGGTGCCGGTGATCCTGCACACCCCGCTGATGTCCGGATCCAACTTCATCCACGGCATCGTGCTGATCGGCGCGATGCTGGTGCTCGGCCATGCCGACACCACGTTGGAGAAGGCGCTGGGTTTCCTCGCCGTGCTGCTGGGCGCCGGCAACGCCGCCGGCGGCTATGTGGTCACCGAACGCATGCTGGACTTGTTCAAGAGCTCGAAGAAGCCCGGAGACCGGCCATGACCGCCGCACTGCCGACGCCGGCCGTGGCCTTGGCGCCGATGCCGGGCGACCGGCGGGATCCGGCGGCGATCGCGGCCGCCGCGCTGGCCGGGGAGGTCGCATGAGCACCACCGAAGCGCTGTCCTGGCTGGTCGAGGCCAGCTACCTGGTCGCCGCCACCTTGTTCCTGCTCGGCCTGCAGCGCATGGCTTCGCCCAAGACCGCGCGCAGCGGCATCCACTGGGCCGGCTTCGGCATGCTGCTGGCGGTTGCCGCGACGTTCTTGCTGCCCGGTCTGCACAACCTGCCCCTGATCCTGCTGGCGATCGTGATCGGCGCCGGCGCGGCCTGGATCTCGGCCAAGAAAGTGGCCATCACCGACATGCCGCAGATGGTTGCGCTGTACAACGGCATGGGCGGCGGCTCGGCCGCGTCGATCGGCGCGGTGGAACTGCTGCGCTTCTCGTCTCTGGCGCACCGCGACACCTCGCACTGGAGCCAGAGCGCGATCGCCGCGCTGGCCGCGCGCCAGCCCGACGCGACCACGCTGGCGCTGGCCGTCGTCGGCTCGGCGATCGGCGCGATCTCGCTGTCCGGCTCGATCATCGCCTGGGCCAAGCTCGATGGGCGGCTGGACAAGCGCGTCACCTTTCCCGGGCAGCAGGCGTTCAACTTGCTGGTGTTCGTGGCGATGCTGGGCCTGGGCGCCTGGGCCGCGATCGGCCTCGGCCCGGTGGCGATCGTGGCCTTCTTCGCGGTCGCGCTGGCGCTGGGCGTGCTGATGACGCTGCCGATCGGCGGCGCCGACATGCCGGTGGTGATCTCGCTGTACAACGCCTTCACCGGCCTGGCGGTGGCGTTCGAGGGCTACGTGCTGGGCAACGAGGCGCTGATCGTCGCCGGCATGATGGTCGGCGCGGCCGGCATCCTGCTGACCCGGCTGATGGCCAAGGCGATGAACCGGCCGATCAGCGGCGTGCTGTTCTCCAACTTCGGCGGCGGCGGCCAGGCGCAGGCGATCAGCGGCGCGCAGAAGCCGATCGAGGCCGGCGACGTGGCGGCGATGATGACCTACGCCGAGCGGGTGGTGATCGTGCCCGGCTACGGCATGGCGGTGGCGCAGGCGCAGCACAAGATCTGGGAACTGGCGCAGCGGCTGATCGAGCGCGGGGTCAAGGTCAAGTTCGCGATCCATCCGGTGGCCGGGCGCATGCCCGGACACATGAACGTGCTGCTGGCCGAGGCCGGCGTGCCCTACGACTTGATCGCCGACATGGACGACATCAATCCCGAGTTCCCCAGCACCGACGTGGCGCTGGTGATCGGCGCCAACGACGTGGTCAACCCGGTGGCCAGGACCGATCCGGCCAGCCCGATCTACGGCATGCCGATCCTGGACGTGGTCAATGCGAAGAACGTCATCGTGATCAAGCGCGGCAAGGGCACCGGCTTCGCCGGCATCGAGAACGCGCTGTTCTACGCCGACAACGCGCGCATGTTGTACGGCGACGGCGCCGAGGCGGCCGGCGCCCTGGTCAGCGAGTTGAAGGCGCTCGACGGCGGGCATTGAGCGTGGCCGGCAACCAACCGATGCGACCGGTTGCGCAGGCCGCGCATCGGTTGCTGCTGCGGGCAGTCGCGACCGCCGCCATCAGCGCGCGCTGACGTAGGCCACGGCCAGGCCGATGCACAGCCACAGCAGGTCGCCGGGGCGGTTGGCCAGCATGCTCAACGTCCACGCATAGCGCGCGCCCAGCTTCAGCGACGAATCCCATGCATCCAGACCCAACGCCGCGCCCATGTGCGCCGCGGCGATGCCCCAGTTGGCGGCGACGATGACCAGCGCAGTGGCCGCCACCGCCACCACGATGCGCAGCCTGCCGCGCGGCAGCGTGCCCATGCGCAGCATCCAGGCGACCTCCAGCGCCACCAGCACCGCCATCCAGCCCGACTGGCGACCCAGGCCCAAGGCGACCAGCAACCAGGTGATCAGCGCGGTGAAGCAGCCCAAGCACAGCAACAAGGGCCATAGCCAGTGCGAAGTCCTGGCCGGCGTGGAGGAGGGCGGCATGCGATGTTCCCGGATGATCCGCACAGGATACCCTCCGGCGCGTGCCCCGCGTACTCGGATAAGCTGGGCGACTTGCACCGGTGGGGCGTGCCCCCATATCGCCTCCATGTACTCACGCAGCAGCGAGCCTGTCCAATTCGAACGCGATTGCGCGGCGGTCATGGTGCCGCAGGGCGACGCGGTGACCTTGCCGGCCGGCAGCTACGGCTACATCACCCAGGCGCTGGGCGGCAGCTACACGGTGTTCGTGGAGGGCAACCTGTTCCGTATCGCCGGCAAGGACGGCGACGCGATCGGCAAGGAGCCGCCGCCGGGCCTGGATCTGCCCGACGGCGCCAGCGACGAGCAGGTCGAAGCGCTGATCTGGCAGCAATTGCGCACCTGTTTCGATCCGGAGATCCCGTTCAACATCGTCGACCTGGGCCTGGTCTACGAGGTCGGCGTGCAGCCGCGCGAGGACGGCCAGCGCATGGTCGAAGTGAAGATGACGCTGACCGCGCCGGGTTGCGGCATGGGCGAGATCCTGGTCGACGATGTGCGCAGCAAGCTGGAGCTGATCCCGACCATCGCCGAGGCCGATGTCGAACTGGTGTTCGATCCGCCGTGGGGCCGGCATATGATGTCCGAGGCCGCCCGCCTCGAAACCGGCATGTTCTGACTCGCGCGCGACTGCGCCGACCCGGGGCCGGGACAAGGCGCAGTTGCTGCGCCCGGAATGTGCAGCGGCACGGCCGTCCCTCGACTACCACAGGAAACCCCGGTGTCCGCTACCGAGCCTTCTTCGCAGTTCCGCCTGATCCCGTCCACCACCGCGCGCAGCGCCGAGCAGCGTGCGCAGATCCTCGCCGCGCCGGGCTTCGGCAACTACTTCACCGACCACATGGTCGCCATCGAGTGGGACCGCGAGCAGGGCTGGCACGACGCCCAGGTGCGCGCCTACGGGCCGCTGGCGCTGGACCCGGCCGCCTCGGTATTGCACTACGGGCAGGAGATCTTCGAAGGCATCAAGGCCTATCGCCACGCCGACGGTTCGATCTGGACCTTCCGCCCGGAGGCCAACGGCAAGCGCCTGCAGCGCTCGGCGCAGCGCCTGGCGCTGCCGGAGCTGCCGGTGGCGCTGTTCGTCGAATCGCTGCGCCAGCTGATCGCGGTCGATGCCGCGTGGGTGCCCTCGGCGCCGGAGACCAGCCTGTACTTCCGCCCCTTCATGATCGCCAACGAGGCGTTCCTGGGCGTGCGCGCGGCGCAGAAGGCCGGCTACTACGTCATCGCCAGCCCGGCCGGCGCCTATTTCGCCAAGGGCGTGGCGCCGGTGGCGATCTGGCTGTCCACCGACTACGCGCGCGCCGCCAAGGGCGGCACCGGCGCCGCCAAGTGCGGCGGCAACTACGCCGCCTCGCTGCTGCCGCAGCAGCAGGCGCAGGCGCAGGGCTGCTCGCAGGTGCTGTTCCTGGACCCGGTCGAGGGCAGGTACCTGGAAGAACTGGGCGGCATGAACGTGTTCCTGGTGATGCGCGACGGCAGCCTGGTGACGCCCGCGTTGTCCGGCAGCATCCTCGAGGGCATCACCCGCGACAGCATCCTGCAGCTAGCGCGCGATCGCGGTATGGCCGTGGTCGAGCGTCAGGTGACCATCGACGAGTGGTGCGAGGGCGTGGCCTCGGGCGCGATCGTCGAGGTCTTCGCCTGCGGCACTGCCGCGGTGGTGACCCCGATCGGGCAACTGAAGGGTAAGGATTTCGCGGTCGGCGACCTGGCCGCGCCGGCCGGTCCGGTGACCCTGTCGCTGCGCCAGGAACTGACCGACATCCAGTACGGCCGTGCGGCCGACCGCCACGGCTGGCTGGTGCGGCTGGGCTGAGCGTGTCGGCGCAGCGACGCTGCGCCTTCCATTCCAGGCCTGAAACGCCGGGGACAGGCTGCGTGCAGCCTGCCCTGCGCCCGCGCGCAGTCTGTCCCCGTTCGCCGGAAAGTAAGGGTATGCCGGCGCGATCCGATGCAGCGTCCTCCTCGTGCCGGGCGAAATGCCCCCCCAAGTGCCCGCTGGACTGTCGCTCCGCGGCAGAAGACCGGCGGCGCGGCGGCGCAATCGATAGCGCGCGAGCCTGTTCGTTGATGAATACCACGGTTCTGGATTTTGGACGGTGGATTTACCGCCCAGCACCGCCCATCGGCCCGTGGACTCGGTTAGCTTCGATGAACGGTCGGCAACAGGGGCCGGCCTGGGCCCTCGTGCCGCGCATGGATTCAGCCGTTGTTGGGGCATCGTGCGGTGCGGAACATTGCCGCTAGTCGGCACTCAACGATAAGGAAGTTCCAATGTCCAACATTTCGCAATGTGGTTCTCGGCAACGTACCTTGATGGGCGCGTCGGCGCTGATGTCGCTGCTGCTGGCGACGCCTGCGTTCGCCGGCGAGGTCAACCTGTCCGGGCTTTCCTCCGCGCCGACCGTGCAGCGCTTCATCGTCAAGAGCCGCAATTCGGCCACCGTCGGCATCGCCAGCACCTCGTCGACGCTGCGTTCGACGCTGCAGTCCGCCGCGACGGCGATGCCGGCCAAGAACGGCCGCGCGCTGGGCCTGACCTCGCTGCGCCGCCTGGCGCTTGGGCCGGAAGTGGTCAAGGCCGACCGGCCGCTGGACCGCGTCGAGGCCGAGGCGCTGATGCGCCAGCTCGCCGCCGATCCCAACGTCGAGTACGTCGAGGTCGACGAGCGCATGACCGCCATGCTGACCCCGAACGATCCCAGCCTGTCCAGCCAGTGGGCCTTCGGCACCACCACCGCCGGCATCAATGTGCGCCCGGCCTGGGACAAGGCCACCGGCGCCGGCGTGGTTGTGGCGGTGATCGACACCGGCATCACCGACCATCCGGACCTCAACGCCAACGTCCTGCCCGGCTACGACTTCATCAGCGACGATTTCATCTCCCGCGACGGCGACGGTCGCGACGCCGACCCCAGCGACGAGGGCGACTGGACCTCGGCGGCCAACGAGTGCTACTTCGGCTCGTCGCCGACCGACTCCAGTTGGCACGGCACCCACGTCGCCGGCACCGTCGCCGCGGCGACCAACAACGCGGTGGGCGTGGCCGGTACCGCATTCAATGCCAAGATCCTGCCGGTGCGCGTGCTCGGCCGCTGTGGCGGCTATACCTCCGACATCGTCGACGCGATCATCTGGGCCTCCGGCGGCACCGTCAGCGGGGTGCCGGCCAACACCACCCCGGCGGAAGTGATCAACATGTCGCTGGGCATCGGAAGCGCCTGCTCGATCACTCTCCAGAACGGGATCAACGGTGCGGTCGGCCGCGGCACCACCGTCGTGGCGTCGTCGGGCAACAGCGCCGCCAATGTCTCCAGAATGGCGCCGGCCAATTGTGCCAACGTGATCGCGGTGGCCGCCACCACCTCATCGCGCGCCAAGGCGTTCTATTCGAACTACGGCGCAGGCATCGACATCTCGGCGCCGGGTTCGGGCATCCTGTCCACGCTCAACGACGGCGCCACCACGCCGGGCAGCGCCAGCTACGCGTCCTACAGCGGCACCTCGATGGCGGCCCCGCACGTGGCCGGCGTCGCCGCGCTGATGCAGTCGGCCGCGCCGAGCCCGCTGACGCCGGCGCAGGTCGAGACCGCGATCAAGAACTCCGCCGCCAGCTTTTCGTGCTCGCAGGGATGCGGCGCCGGCCTGCTCGACGCCAACGCTGCGGTGGCCGCCGTGCTTGGCGCCCGCAGTGGCTCGGAACGGAACCACATCGTGGCGGTGCCGAGCCGAAGCGGCGCCGGTTCGCTGACCGTGAGCAGTGCCGGCGGTAGCGGCGATGCGGACCTGTACCGTGCGCCTGGACAGCGCGCCGACCGAGTGACCGCGACGGACTGACCGTCCAAGCGCGGCGGTCGCCTGCACGGTGCCGCCGCGCGCCACGGTCCAGACCGGACCGGATTGGCAGTGCTGCGGGATGCCCCGGCGGCACGGAGCACGCACACGGGGCGCCATCTGCGCCTGTCGGCAAAGCATGCCTGCGGGAGCGGCTTCGGCCGCGATCGGAACGATCGCGGCCGAAGCGGCGGCCGATCCCCTGAAGCCACCCGCAATCGCCGCGCAGCCCCGCACCCACCGCGACGCCGCGGCGATTGCGCCGGGTCTTGCGTCGCGCTGATGCGGCTGGCCGCGCATCCGGGTCGCGCGGCTCCTTCGCACATGCCTGTGGCTGCCGCGGGTGCCTCATCCGCACAGGTCGCAGGCGCGGGCCTGCAGCGCGTCCAGCACCTGCTCGGCGTCGATTTCCAGCAGCAGCCCGCGCTGCCCGGCGTTGAACCAGACGCTGCCCGGGCCGAGCGCCGCCTGCTCGACCAGCACCTGCGCCTGCCGCTGCTGGCCCAGCGGGCTGATGCCGCCGACCTTGTAGCCGGTGCGGCGTTCGGCCTCGGCGGCGTCCATCATCCGTGCCGCCTTGCCGCCTGCTGCGGCGGCCAGCTTCTTCAACTGCACGCGGCGATCGGACGGGACCACCACGCAGACCGCGCGCGCGTCGACCCAGACCATCAGACTTTTCAGCACCCGCTCCGGCGGCAGGCCCAGCGCCTGCGCGGCCTGCAGGCCCTTGGCGCCGGCCTCGGCGGCGTAGTCGTAGGGGTGCAGCCGATAGACGATGCCGGCCGCGTCCAGCGCCCGGGTCGCGCGGGTGGCCTTGGACATGGCGACTCAGGCGGGTTCGAAGCGGTTCGCGGCCACGTTCTTGCGCACCTTCTGCGGGTCCCAGATCTGCCCGTTCATGGCGATGTAGACGCCGACCGGCAGCGACTGCACCGCGCCGACCGCGCAGCCGATGTTGAACTCCGCGTCGGAGCCGCGGAAGCGCGCCGGGTTCAGCGCGCCGGTGATCACGATGGTCTTGTCGGCGATGGCCCGCAAGACCTTGCCGGTCTGCACCATCGAGTCGGTGCCGTGGGTGATCAGCACGTGCCGCGCGGATTGCGCGGCGACGGTGGCGCGGATCAGTTCGCGGTCGGCGTCGGTGATGTGCAGCGAGTCCTTGCGGATGA
>NZ_CP049018.1 GCF_014236795.1 Xanthomonas theicola
CGTGCGAGGTTGCCGCGAGGACGGCATCCCCGAAGCAACCGTCGCGAGCTAAGCGCCGATGCACGCGCGACCGCATCGCATCAAGCCGGGCGCCGACTGGTCGCACTACGTGCTCGGCGGCGCCGCCGCCTTCATCGCTATGTACAGCGCCGCCGCCTGGCTGCTGCGCGCCGCCGGCGACACCATCTGGCGTGGTGTCGCGCTCGAGCTCGAGCGCACGCACGCACCATTTCTGCTCGCTGCGCTCGCCGCCGGCGCTGCCTGGTCAATCGCGCTGCGCCTGTACCGCGGCGATCGGCGCAGGCGGCGGCTGCTCGACCGGCAGACCGGCCTCGACAGCATCCGCGCGATGCACTGGACCGACTTCGAGCGGCTGGTCGGCGAAGCCTTCCGCCGCTGGGGCTACCGGATCGAGGAAACCGGGCTGGGCGGCGCGGACGGTGGCGTGGATCTTCGCCTGCGCAAACGCGGGCAGCTAACGCTCGTGCAGTGCAAGCACTGGCAATCCCGCTCGGTCGGCGCGCCGCACGTGCGCGAAATGTTCGGGCTGATGATCCACCACCAGGCGCAGGCGATCGCAATCGTCACGTCGGGCTCGTTCACTCGGCAGGCCTGGACGTTCGCCGCGGGCAAGCCGATCGAATTGATCGACGGCCGCAAGCTCGCGAACATGGTCCGGCACCTTCAACGCGCGGGGCACTAACGCCATGTCGCACACGATCGGCATTCTCTCCATCGTCCTGTTGATCGGCGCCGCAGGCCTGTTTTTCCGCGGCCGCAGCCTTAGCGCACAGGCTGCACGCGGCTACCGCACCATGGCGATCGCCGTGGCCATCTTCGGCATGATGATCGGCTACGTTTCCCTCACCCACTGATTGGTCCGGGCGTCCCGCCGGCTTTGCCGGCGTCGCTATGTCGTGCTGCGCATCGAGCCGGGCTGCGCCCCTCTCGACCCTGCCGGGCTTCCATCGCTGACGTCTACGGCCTCGAGCTCGAGGCCTGCGCGCTCCGCTTGCCACCAGCACGAGCAAGAGCCAGTTGCGGGGGCTACGCCCCCCTGTCCTCGCTGCGCTCGCAACTTCGACCCCCCGGAGAGGGACTGCGCCCCTCTCCCACCGGCTGCGCCGGCGGTTCCCTCTCCCCTGCCTTCGGACCGTGCTTGCCGCGTCAAGGGCCGCTCCCGGCCCCGTGTCAGTCGCTGCGCTCCATCCCGCACCAGGCCGTCCGACTGCGCCCTGCGGGCGCTCCCTTGACGCCGCACGGCCCTGCGGCGGCTCGGCCTGCGTCCAGAAGCTGACGCGACCTGCCGGTCGCTTCGCTTCCGGCCTAGCGGCCACACACAGCATAGGAGCTCGCGACATGACGAATAACGTGACCACATACACCGCGTTTTGCCGGGACGTTCATCGAGTGCATCCGTCAACGTGGATATCGAAAGTCGAGGCCGTGGATTTGGAAGCGGCCAAGCAGGCAGCACGGGAGGAATGCGCGAGCGATTGGATGTGCGAGCCGGCCGACGTCGCGGTGATGGGCATGGCGACGGGCGATGTAGCGATTCTGGAATGGGAGGACTGAGCCATGAACAACAGCATCGACAACGACACGAACAAGCCCGGCGACCAGGACGAGGCGGCCCCGACCTTGAACCGCTACGAGCAGAAGCAGGCGGATCGCCGCGAACGCCTCGAGGCGCGGGCGGCCGCGCTGGCTGGCCAGGCGCAACAGACCTACGGCACCGCGCGCCGCATGGCCGAGGCGATTCCGTTCGGGCAACCGATCCTTGTCGGCCACCACTCCGGGCGGCTGCTCAAGGGCGCGGCGTTCAAGTGGAGCCCGACGCGCAACGCCTGGGTGCGGCAGATGACCAATGCCGCCCGGTGGGCGGGTCGAGACTTGCGCAGCAAGCTCGACGCGCTGGCCAGCCGTTAATCAGCGGCCACGAGGCAGGCCGCCATGATCTTCCAGCCAAACGCGGACCATCGAGGCGGCCAGCTGGCCGAGCGCGGCGACGGCGCACGCGGCGAGCAGCCACGGCGCCACCAGCGCCGCAAGCCCGGCCGTCGTCGTCTGCGCGTGCGGGTCGCCGAGCAGGTAGCCCAGCGTGGCCAGCACGAAGTACGCGCCGAACACGATGGCGAAGCCAACGTAGCCCAAGCGAGTCGCGCGGCGCAGGAACGGCAGCAGGTAGTCGCGCAAAAGGATCGTCGTAGACATGGCGGCAGTCTCGAGGCGTGGTACAGCAAGGCTACACCATCGGTTCGACGGGCTGCGCGTAATCGGCAGTTGTGTCGAATCGAACCCCGGTTCCCGCTGGACACGCCACCGGAAAAACGCAAAAATCCGTACACGAAACACCGTTTCCCGTTCGGATTTTTTAACCTTGACACTTGACTCCGGACCCGTAGGGTCCGATCAACATGAGGACCGCATCATGAGCACCGCATACACCGAAGGTCTGAAACTGGTGAAGCTGCACGACGGCACCAGCGGGCAGACTGCGCTCGCCAAGTGCATCTTGTCGGTTTACAACCCGATTCATGCCTTTTCGATCGGCGAGATTCTCGGCCCGCTGGATGATCGCTACACGGCGGCGGTCATCGCCATCGTCAAGGCTTACGCGCAGGTCGGGGAAACTGAAGAACTCCGGCGCGCCGGTGAGTGGGTCTATGAAAATTTCCCCGGCCTGGTCGAGCTATCCGAGGCTCAGCGCGAGGCGCGCGCTGAGGTAAGGCGTAAGTGGGATCACGAGCGCGAGGAAGAAGCTCGGCGCCTTTACCCCAACGGCTAATGACATGGCTGACACCGAACGGAGAACTTTCACCATGACCACCGAAACCAGCCCGTTCAAACGCTACCGGCGCGAAATCCTCGGCCGCTACGGCGCCGCGCGAGGACTGCAAGACGTTGTACTGGCGTTATGGAACGGCAGCGACTACCCGGTCGCGCTCGGCCCCATCCTGCATCGGATGGATGGCCAGCACACCCGGATACTGCTCGAGCTCATCACCCACTTCACCGTCAAGGGCGAGAACGATCGCGAGTTCATGGCGATCGCCGGCGACATTATCGACCAGCGCGCTGAATTGGCCGCGGCCGAGCGTGACCAGGCCGCCCACGAATTAGGTGAACTGCCGTGAACAAGCCGCTCGGCATCGTTGGGCAGCGAGGAACCGAACCCGAACGCGACACCCTTGGGTATAGCGCACTACGCGCGATCGGCATGGGGATGGCGGCGGTGCTCGCCGTCTGCACAATGCAATGGATAACCGGACCAGCTATTGGCCCCTTCACTGCCACGCTAGTTGGCTGGCCGATCCGCATCTTCGCGTTCCTGACCAGCTTCATCCTTTGGTTTGGCATGGACAGCTGGCCACGCCAAACCAAGCGGGTCACGCGCGCGTTTATGGCTCTTGTCCAGATCATTGTCGGGCTGCTGCTGATTTGGTGGCTGGTGAGTCGTGGCTAAGCCTTTCGCCGTACCGAAAGAGGAACTGATCGCGCCAATCGCGCTGCGCGAATTCGCGGCGGCCGCCGTCATTCGCGAGGCGACCGTGCTGCCGACACCGCTCGGCTGGATGCTGCGCGTTCGCATGGGTCCGCAGGAGCGCACCCTGCGCATGCGCGACGATCCAAGCCCCCGCTATTTCAAGACGCTCGACGCCGCGGCTCGCCTGGCGCACAAGCTCGGCGTGCCGCGCATCCTGGCCGAGCTCGCCGACTGGCAGAAGAAACCGCCGGCGCGGCGACGATTCGCATCGTCGCGCGCATCAAAACGGTAGGTATGGTAATATTATGCACATACCGCCGCTTGGAGTATCGACATGGCCAGTAGTACCGAACGCATGACCGAGCGCTTGGTCACGATGGTGAAGCCGAGCGAGCTTGAGCAGATCAAGAAGCGTGCCCAGCGGGTCAACCTCAACACCAGCGATTACATGCGTAAGAGCGCCTTGGGCGACCTTCCGCCGGCCTTCGACCTTCTGGCTGAAGAACTGGCCGCGTCGGCCGCTCGCGCCCACAAAGCTATCGATGCCTCACTCGAAGCGATCAAGGCATCCGAAGCCAGGCTTGATGCGCTCGAAGCGGCGGCCGGCCAACGATCGGCAGCGGTCTAATGAGTACGCTCGACAAGCTCTGGAAGGGCATCAGCGAAACGATCAAGCTCAACGATAAGGTCGAGCAGCTTTCGACTTCGGTGAGCAAGCATCAGCAGCGCATCGAAGGCCTTACGGAACGCATAACTCGCCTGGAAGCGCGCTATGACACCACGGTACAGATCGCCGGGCTGCTGCAAGGCCGCCGGCAGGATTAATTTCGCCAGCAACACCTAAACGCAATGATGTAGTCCCGCCGGCTTTGCCGGCGTCGCTATGTCGTGCTGCGCATCGAGCCGGGCTGCGCCCCTCTCGACCCTGCCGGGCTTCCATCGCTGACGTCTACGGCCTCGAGCTCGAGGCCTGCGCGCTCCGCTTGCCACCAGCACGAGCAAGAGCCAGTTGCGGGGGCTACGCCCCCCTGTCCTCGCTGCGCTCGCAACTTCGACCCCCCGGAGAGGGACTGCGCCCCTCTCCCACCGGCTGCGCCGGCGGTTCCCTCTCCCCTGCCTTCGGACCGTGCTTGCCGCGTCAAGGGCCGCTCCCGGCCCCGTGTCAGTCGCTGCGCTCCATCCCGCACCAGGCCGTCCGACTGCGCCCTGCGGGCGCTCCCTTGACGCCGCACGGCCCTGCGGCGGCTCGGCCTGCGTCCAGAAGCTGACGCGACCTGCCGGTCGCTTCGCTTCCGGCCTAGCGGCCACACACAGCATTAGGAGCTCGCGACATGAAACACCCCGCATCGATGACCGAGGAACAGGGGTTCCCCCCCGTTTTCACGGACACTTACAAGAAGGTCGATTCAGGCCATGAGGAGTGTTCATGTCAAAGCGTAGGAAGTTCAGTGCCGAGTTCAAGCGCGGTGCGGTTGAGCAGGCGAGCCAGCCCGGTGTCAGCTGCGCCCAGGTGGCCCGGGAGCTGGGAATTCGCGACACCTTGCTGACCCGCTGGAAGCGCGAGGCACAGAATCCGGGAGCGGCCGCTTTCGCCGGCACCGGGACGCCACGGGACGAAGAGTTGGCTCGACTAAAGCGCGAGTTGGCGCGGGTGAAGAAGGAACGTGATTTTTTGCGAGAAGCGGCGACGTTCTTTGCAAAGGGATCATCCTGAGGTATCAGGTGATCGAACGTTGCCGCGATGAGTTTCCGATTCGGCTGATGTGCCGGTGCCTGAAGGTATCGGCCAGCGGCTACTACGAGTGGAGTAAGCGCCCTGCGAGCGCCCGGCAGGCCGACAATGAGCGCCTGGTTGTACGGATGCGCGAGCTGCACGAAGACAGCCGCGGTACGTTGGGGGCTGGTCGCATGCGCGAAGACCTGGCTGAGGAAGGCGAAAGTGCCAGCCTGAACCGGGTTGCGCGCCTGATGGCAGCAGAAGGCCTACAGGGCTGGCCTCGGCGCAAGCGTCGCGGGCAGCGTGCAGGTCCGGCCGTGACGCCACCAAGGGTGACTAACCTGCTTGAGCGCGATTTCGTCGCGCTGGAGCCGGAAACCAAGTGGGTCACCGACATCACCGAGATCAAGACCCAGCAGTGCAAGCTGTATCTGTGCATCATATTGGATCTGTACGACCAGCGTATTGTGGGCTGGTCAACGCACGATCGGCAGGACCGTCAGATGGTGCTGCGGGCTATACAAATGGCGGTGTGGCAGCGGCAAGGAAGTCATGAAGTGATCCTGTATTCGGATCGTGGCAGCCAGTTCCGCAGCGGTGACTACCAGGCGTATCTGGCGGCTAACGGACTGATCTGTTCAATGAGCGCAGTGGGGCATTGCGGTGACAACGCGGCCTGCGAAGGCTTCTTTGGGCTGCTCAAGCGTGAGCGGATCTATCGAACGAGCTACCCCACACTGGATGCAGCACGAGCAGATGTGTTTGACTACATTGAGCGACGTCACAACCCAAGGATGCGGCGAAGGGTCGCCAGGCAGGATCAGAAGGTTGCAGCTCTTTTAGAACCGTCCGTGATATCGGGGTAGAACCCGTGGCAGCCACCGGGCACCAGCGCGACAGCGCCGGGACCTTGTAGGTGGTGCCGGCGTGCTGGCGATCGCTCTTGCTGTGCGGCAGGAAGCAGGTCATGCCTTCGCCCGGCACCAGGCGCAGGTGGTTCACCTGGAGACGGGTGAGTTCATCGCCGCGGAAGCCGCGCCAGAAGCCGAGCAGCAGCAGGGCGCGATCGCGCAGATGCCGCAGCTCTGCGGCGCGATCGCCGCGAGAGTGGGCCGCAGCCGCAGCGTCTTCCAGCCATGTCGTGACCTGGCCCAGTTGGGTGAGTTGCATGGGCGTGGCGCGTTTTTCGACGCTCGGGTGAAGAGCTTGGATGCCCTTGAGCACTTGGCGCACCACGGGTGCCCGGGTTGGGTCGACAAAGCCGTGCACCTGGTGCCACTGCGCCAGTGCTACGAGCCGGTGCCTGAGTGTGTTGATCGCCAACTGGCCGGCGTAGGCGGCCAAGTAGCGCGCCACCTGCTCCGCAGTCGCCGGGAGATGACAACCCCACTCGACCTCGAAGTGACGGGTCGCTCCTGCATACGCGCGCGCGGTGTTGGCGCGGGTTGCCGCTTCCAAATACTGCTTGACCGAGCTCACCGCCTCGCTCCGAAACGCCGTTTCGTACGGCCGCAGGGCGACTGTAGCCGAAAATTTCGGCTAACGCGGGATAATTCAACATTATCCCGCGTGAGCTCAACGCCTATCGACGGTCCGTTTAATGCGTTGAGGAGTATGTAATTACATGGTATGTAATACGTTACGAAATACGTGAAGTGACGGATGGCACGGTCTGGGCTGTACAAAAGTGATGTGCAGCGTGCCCGCGATAGCCTGCGCGCAACGGGCAAGCATCCGTCTGTCGATGCGGTCCGGGTGGCGCTCGGCAACACGGGTTCCAAGACCACCATCCACCGCTATTTGAGGGAGTTGGAAGAGGAGGAAGGGCAAGGCGTTGGCGCGAAGATGGCCGTGAGCGACGCACTTCAAGACCTCGTCGCCCGCCTCGCCGAGCGCTTGCACAGCGAGGCCGACACGGTCGTGGCGCAGGCCCAGGCGCGCTTCCAGGCGCAGCTCCAGGAGCGCACCCAAGCGCTGGAGCAGGCCCGGCAAGAGGCTGACTCACTCACGACGCAGCTGCAGCGCTGCGAGACCGTACTGCAGGCAGAACGCGAGGCGGGCGACGCCGCCAGGGGCGAGGTGGCCCGCCGCACCACCGAACTGGCTCAGTTGGAGGAGCGGATCTCCGGCCTGACCGTTCGCGTGGCCGAGTACGACGCCCATGCGAAATCGTTGGAACACAAGCACGAACACGCCAGGGAAGCCCTTGAGCACTACCGCACCTCGGTCAAGGACCAGCGTGAGCAGGAACAACGCCGGCACGCGCACCAGGTACAGGAACTGCAGGTTGCCCTGCGGCAGGCCAACGAGGCGCTGACCGCCAAGAACCACGACCTGATGCAGCTCAACCGCGACAATGGCCAGTGGCTGGAACGCCATACCCGGCTGGAGCGGGAACTGGCGCAGGCATGCCAGCGGGCCGACGCCCAGCAGCGCGAGCGCGACGCACTGCGCCTGGCGGCTACGGAGTACCAAGCCCTGCAGGTGCGCTGGACCGGCGATATGCAAGCGCTGGAAAGCGTGCGCACTGAACTGGCTGCGGCGCGGACCGAGCTGGTCGAAGAGCGCCAGCGCCGGGAACACGCCGAGGCGGGCACCTTGCGGGCCTCGGTACGTCTGAGCACGCTGGAACAGCTACTGGCGCAGCTGCGGCCAGCGCACTCCGTCGGCGAACCCGAAAAGGCCATCTCAGCCGGTGCAATGTCGGCAGGCAGATGATCAGCCGTTTCGGGGGAAGGCACCGGTCATCCCGTATGCCTTCGTCGTCCCAGCCAGGACTTCGGTGAGGTGAAGCGAAGCGAAGCGCTCCCCCGCTAAACTTGCTTCTACAGTCACTGCAGGAGATCGACATGGGTCTATGCAATTCAAAGCCGAACGTGGCAGGGTCACCTGCGCGTTATACAACCCACGCCACAGAGTCGGATCTAGGATCACCCTCATCTTCCTCTCATCAACCAGCAGCTTCAAATGCAGGAGCATTCGATGGTCTAAGCGGGCGCCCTCCAAGATTGTCTCATCATCGACTGGCGATGCGAGCCGGGCAATATACCCTAAAGCAAGCTTCTATAGCTGACTATCAATCAGAAAGAGGACACCCTAGCAATTCAATAAAAGATCGTAGCGGATCCTTGTTCCCTTGGGTTCGTGTCGACGGTGTTGATGCGGGATCCCCGTACAGCTTTGAGATAGATAGTTCCACTACAGTCAAAGTGGCAGGATTCAACGGCCTGACACCTAACCATGAAGGAACACGTCACCTCTACAGCGCTGGAACAAGCCAGGTGAACATGCCGGTGATCACCGACAATATGACCGCCTGCATTGCGGTCGCATGCGCCGCGGAAAGAATCGATCCTTACACAGGCGAACGTATGCCCGGCGCGCAGGTTCGAGTATTCCATCTCCTGCCTTTTAATCACGAAGAACTCATGCCGGAAAACGTTATAGCATCCATCCGCGATTATATATGTGACGTCAGAGCCAATGGCCTGACAATGCGCGTCGCAATGTATGGAGGAGATCGAGACGGTGATTTCTCAGTGGGCACGGCAGAGGCGCTGGGGCGTTTATTCGAGAATGAAGGAATCCCCGTGGAATTCAATGAAACATGCGCGAATCGCATTTCAGACGGGCTGCTCGGTGCCGTCATTCTAAATGACAATTCAACCCAGTTCATAAAGCATTTGGTTGCTGCCTGACATAAATTCACTGACTAGATATCTTTTTGCGAAAATAGTTTGATGGATTTTTCAGAGACGACTACTTGGCGATGGCCACTTGGGCCAGCACGCTGGCATCGGCCTGGCCGCGCTCGATGATCATGGTCGCCAGCTGCGCTCCACTGCGGCGATGTCGGCGGCCAGGGTCTGCTCGAACAGCTGGCGCGGGTCCGGATCCATGCGTTTGGTGCGCGCTGCGAACTGCAGACGCTTGAGGCGGGCGATCTCGGCGGTCAGCGCCGCGTTCTGGGTCTCGCGCAACTGGATGGCGCGGGTCCAGGGCCTGGATGCGGGCGTCGCGGGCGTCTAGCTGAGCAGATTGGTGGGCGATGGTCTGCAGTGCCTGGTCGCGCTCGTCGAACGAGGCGTCGCGCTCATCGCACCATGCGCAGCCAGTGCCGCATCGCGCTGGGACTGCATCGCCAGCAGCGGCGCACGCAGCGCCGACGGGTCGTCGATGGCAGCGGTAGCGCGTCGATCCATGCCGTCAGCATGCCACTGTTACAGCGCCTTGGCACCTGCCATCGGCGGGATAGACAGCCGCTGCAAGTCCACGCCCGCGCACAGTCAGGCAAACTGCCCCCGGGCGGTCGCAGCACAGCAGCTTGATCCGCGTGGCAGCGCGATTGGCGAACACGTAGGCCTCGCCCTCTGCCGGGGTCCGATGCATCGCCGTTTGCGCCGCCAGCAGCAGCCGGTCGATGCCGCAGCGCAGGTCCGTGGGCGCGGTGACCAGCCACCAGCGCTGCAGGCTCAGCATGCGCCCAGCGCACGCAGTAGCCCGACCAGCCACGCCGGATCGACCTGCACCAGCGCAGCCGCATCCCGCCGGCCAGGTGCAACTGCACGGTGGCAGCCGAATCAGGCGCCGCAACCGGCTGCACGCGCAGCGGCAACTCCCCGGCGAGCGCCACGGGGCCTTTGGCCAGCCTGCGCCGCCAATACCCGAAACTGGCCAGCGACAGCCCCTGCTCACGACACCACGCCGCCTGGCTCAGCCCATTGACGCGCCACGCTTGCACATGCTCCGCCCACTGTTCGCTCTTGCTGTGCATCCAAAATCTCCGTTTGGAAAGAGCGGCTATGCAAGCGGTAGCCATGAGACTGAACTGGCGTGGCGGTGTTGTTCTGTTGCCCCAAAATACCCGCTAACTCACTGATGCAATGGGTGAAATGCAATTATGTGAGCTATTTTTACACGTATGTCGGCTGAACCCCAACGAGGCGCTGACCGCCAAGAACCACGACCTGATGCAGCTCAACCGGGAAAACGGCCAGTGGCTGGAACGCCAGACCCGCCTGGAGCGGGAACTGGCGCAGGCACGCCAGCGGGCCGACGCCCAGCAACGCGAGCGCGATTCGCTGCGCCTGGCGGCCGCCGAGCACCAAGCCCTGCAGGTGCGCTGGACCGGCGGTGTCCACGCGCTGGAAAGCGTGCGCACCGAACTGTCGGCGGCGCGGACCGAACTGGTCGAAGAGCGCCAGCACCGGGAACACGCCGAAGCGGACACCGTGCGGGCCACGGTGCGCCTGAGCACGCTGGAACAACTCCTGGCGCAGCTGCGGCCAGCGCACTCCGTTGGCGAACTCGAAAACGCCATCGCAGCCGGTGCAATGCCGGCAGGCAAATGATCAGCCGCTTGGCGAAGGCTCGGGAATCCTCCGCGTCAGTGCCTTCGTCGTCCCAGCCAGGATTTCGGTGAGGCGGAGCGAATCGGCGCGCTCCCCGCCAGACTTGCTTCTACAGTCACTGCAGGAGATCAAGATGGGGCTATGCAGTTCAAAGCCGAGCGTGGTGGGTTCACCCGTAGCGGGTTCACCTGAGCATTATTTAACCCACACCGCAGAGCAGACCACGCCCTCTACGCCTTCATCCCCCGAGGCGCCCATGTCACCCAGCCTGCATGGCTTGGTGGCACTCGGCTCTTCGGGAACGAGACGGGGTCGCTTCCGGCAGCCACCCCTACAGCCGCACGAAGTTCAGCAGGCGGCCTACCAGCTTGGTATGCGACTCAGCGGCAGACCCATCGAAGACGCGAGCGACCGTCAACGCCTTGCCGACGCGACAGAGACGGTACACGAGACACGACTCGCCTTGCACCGTGGACGAGGCAATGTCGATAGCGATCTGCGGCTCAGCAACGGACGGAGCGCCACCTACAGCTCCCTGTCTTACTGTCTCGGTGAAAATGACGAAAATTTACTGGCGGGCAGCGCGCTGGCTGCCGGGGCAGGCAACTGTGATCACAATGCAGCGATTAACGCACGTCGGCATGCGGTTCGCATGGAGGATGGCGGGCAGATGATGAATGTACGCGACTATGAGCAGACCCACCTCTATGCGCTGTACCAGCCACCAAGCTCGGCAGAGGCGGAAGAATCACCTGTAGTCCTCGACTCGTGGGGCGACGGTCCGGCCGTTCTACTAAGGGATTCGCACTGGGCCGAAACGTACGGAACATCCACCAACGTAATTGAACGCTTCGACAAGCGCGATGCAATCGACGCGCTTGCCAGGACAACCGCATTCAGAGCCGAGATCGAGGATCCGCAAACTGATCTCCATGCGAATGCGCGCGACCTGGAGACAGCATTTCTAGCCAACCCCGCACCCGGCGATATCTTTTCCGCGATGCCTGTCATCGCGCCCGAGCTGGCCCAGAGCACGCGTCAACGGCTGCAAGAGTACTCACCGCGGACGCGTCAAGCTCTAGCCGCCGATGCTGCGCGGCAGGCCTATGGACTGGATAACGCACAGCCCATCTCGCCGCGCACAACTGCTGCGATCCTTGAAGATGCAGAGCGCCTGGATGCCTTGGGTCGCCCTCCCTTGAGTTGGTGACGATGGATCAAGCCGGATGAGCGTCGGCACGTCCATCACTCCACCGGAGCGCGCTTGGGCGCGCCATGCGCGGTGCCATAGGTCGGGCCTGACACGTCGCCAACGTGTAGCGCGAGGTGGACGCCGAATTGCGGCTCTCCGTGTTGACCTGGTGACGCACGTGCAGCAGTAGCCCGGCATGAGGGTCGGCAGGGCGTCATTAGAATCCTTTTCTGACAGGGAGTTAGCTCACTTGTGTGGCTGTGTTTTACACGAATCCCTGCCGACTCTCGAACTGGCGTTGGCGGTGTAGTTCTGTTGCCCCAAAATATCCGCTAACTCACTGATGCAATGGATGAAATCCTATCTTGTGAGCTATTTTTACACGTATGTCGGCTGAACCCCAAGGCGGGCCGCCTTGAACGGCCCGTTTCCGTTTGCCCGCAGATCATGATAAAAATAGCGCGACCCAGGAGGCCCCACTATGCCTGCCCCACTCTCCCGTGAAGCCAACGGCACCGAGCGCATCACTGTCGTGATGACCCCGGCACAGAAGCGCGCGCTTCAACAGCGCGCCCGGCATGCTGGGCTGACAATCAGCGACTACATCCGGCGCCAGGCGCTGGACAGCGAGGATCTCGGGCCGCTGCTGGAGCAACTGCGTGCCTCCACGGTACAGGCCAATCGGGCGCTAGACAGCCTGTTCACGCGCCTGCAAACGCACGCCCAGGACCTGAATATCGCAGAGGCGGCAGCACGTGCCAGCGCCCGGCGGGCGAATGCATCATGACCAGCTTGACCGACGTGATGAAGGCGCTTCGAGAGGTCATCGTGATGAATGAGCGCGTCACGACCCTAGCTGGCCTCGTGGACAAGCTTGCGGCCGAAAGCATCGAAACACGTGAACGCCTGGTGCGCGTTGAAACCATCCTGGAACTGGCATTCAAGTCTCCCTCTGCCAACAGGGGAGCGCTATTGCCTGGTCCAGACTAATTGGACAGTGGGAACGTCTTTGCCTAATGAAATTTACGATATGCGGGGTCGCACCGAGAACCGATACTTGAGGTGATTTTGACAGTGCGTGCCGCCTGAAAGCGTGCGAAAACCAAGCTTTCAGACGGCCGAATACGAAAAAACCGCCTTTGGCGAGGCGGTTTTTTCACAACAGGTGCTGGCGGAACCACCAGCAGATTCGGATCTGGCTGACTCGAATCCTACCTCCGCCGGCTACGCCGTGCAAGAGGGAAGGATGACCAGGCGAACATGCCCGACACCCTGCCCCGCCGCCTCTAGGCGCGGGGCATGGCAGACCTAAAGACCGCCCCCACCGATCGCCAGGGCCAGGCGCATAAGCGCGTCCGATGGCGCCGGCCGGCTGGCGGCAAGCGCCGGCCTGGTGTACTCGACGCGACCCGTGCGGAACTGGTGCGCGGCTTGGAACAGCGCCAGGGTTCAATCTGGACGCGGATCCGCCGCGTTGTGATCGTGGCCGGCTATCCCATCGCCCGCGCCCTAGAGCGCGTCCGAGCGCTCCGCGCAGACGGCGCGGAATCCCTGCTGGCCCTGACGGTCGCCCTGCTCTACTTGACCGACGTGCGTACCGGTTTCGTCGGCAAGCCTCGCGCGGGCGGTGGACGTTGGGAGCGCTACACCCTTGCCGACCTCGCCCAGCTTGCCTATGGCGCGCAGGGCGAGGCCGAGTTACGCCGTGCCAGGCGGGCGCTGGACATGATGGTGAGCCTGGGCTGGGCCTATCCGACCAAGCAGGTGCGCCGGCACTCCAAAGACGAGGTTGGCCAGGATCTATGGCGCAGCGAGGCGGCCGTGCGCCGGCTGAATTTGCAGCGGTTGTGCGCCATGGCTGGCACCAGCTGGCTACTCAAGCGCGACCGCATGCACGCGGACCAGGTGCGCGGTGAGGGAACCGCCTCGTTTGAAGAGGCCCGCCAACGCCGCCAGAAGCCGCAGGAGCCACGCAGCGGCCGAAGCGCGGGCGTTCCTATACTGCCTGGACATGCTCAACCTGCTCGACCAGGACGATGTGACGAACTGGTACGCCTACATCGCCGGCGAATGCGCGAGCCCGGCATAACCGCATGGACACCCCTACCACCGACCGATTGCAAGAGCTCGCGCGCCGGCTCGCCGCCGTCGCCGAGCTCATCGCCGAGCCCGCCGTCGCCGCCCAACTCGGCGCAGGCTACGCGCTGGAACTCAGCTACGCGCTCGCCACGTTCCGGCAACGTTTCCCCGATCGCTGGCCAGGCGCGCAAACGCGCCTGCTGTGAAGGACATGCAGCCATGACCGACACCAACGATTCCCCGTTCGTGCGCCATCGCGACAAGATCATGGGCTACGGCGGTTCCGCCCGCTTCCTGCAAGACACGGTGTTATCGCTATGGGGCGGGTCGAACCGTCCGATTCGATTGTCGTGCCTGTCCGTGCTCGAACCGGCGGCGGCCCGGGCGTTCCTCGAGATGGCCGCGCGCTGCGCGATCGTCGGCACCGACGACGACGCTCTCGCGCCGATGGCGGTCGAAATCCTCGCGCGTCGCTATCCAGAGGATGCGCAGGCTCGCCTGGATTACCCGGAGCCGCGTGCATGAAGGCAACGATGGCCCGCGAGAACGACAGCATCCGCATCGACGGCGCCACGGTCGCCGTCGTGCTCTATCCGGTTTCCGACGGCCGCGTGGGCGTGCAAGCCGTGGCATACCCAGCCGCCACCGGCTACGACCGCGCCTGCCGGCTCGGCGCCGCCGAAGGCTTGCCGTACATGAGCCGTGGCGACATCACGCTCGCCGGCGACCGGCTGGTGTGCATGGCCAGCGCCGCGACGGGAACCCTCGCTGACCGCTATCGCGAAGGATTCGCCTTCGACCTTGACCCGGGCATGGCCGAGTTCGTGACGGCGGCGATCCCGAGGATCTTCCGGGTCGCCGAAATTGCCGCCGAGCTCGTCCACCAGACGCGCCAGGTGCGTAGGCGAGAGCCGCATCTCAACGAAGTCCAATCGATCACCGCGGCCGTTGCGGCCGCCGTGCTCGACGGCCACGACTTTGCCGCATGGCTCCGCGTCGAGCTCGAGCTCATGCACAACCCGACCGACCCCGACGACCGAAAAGGCGAAGCCCGCCTAAGCCATCCTGGCCAGCGGGCTTCTGAGAGAGCGACCGGAGCCGCCTCGCCCATTCTACCTTTTTCGACGGCAGAGCACGCCGCAAAAGGCTGCGCCACAAACGCTATGGGCGATCTTTGCACACCCTACCCATATATTGCGGATCGTGTACACTCTCCGCAGTCTGGATGTACGTAGCAATTACAGACAGTTGCAGGGAACAAAACACCGAACCCTGAAAAAGTTAAACCCCCAAGTGTTACCAGCACTTGAGGGTTTGGAACCGGGAAGAAGGAAAGCACTCGACGCCGGCACACTCGAATTGTGGCGTCCAGTATAGCGGTCCTTTTTCGCGGCGGTCAACTACTGCCGGAGGAAAGAGGAAGCATGCGACGCCCGCCTAGCTCGCACCGCCTCCCCCCTCGTGGGGGAGGCTGGTGCCCATAGCTCCATCCCCGACCCCCCACCGTCATGTGCGCTGGCATACGCCGGCCAACGGCAAGCGCCGTCCGGGCGTGCTGGCCGCGACCCGCGATGCGCTCGTTCGAGGGCTGGAAGAACGCCAGGGCTCATTGTGGCTGCTGATCCGCCGCGGCGTGATCGTCGCCGGCTACACATTGACCCGGGCGTTGCATCGCATCCGCAGCCTACGTTCCGACGGCGCCGAATCCTTGCTGGCGATGGCCGTCGCACTGCTCTATCTCGCCGACGTTCGGACCGGCTTCATCGGCCGGCCCCGCGCCGGCGGCGGGCCGTGGCACCGTTACACGCTGGCCGACCTGGCGCAGCTCGCCTATGGCGCGCAGACGCCGGCCGAGCTACGTCGCGCGCAGCGCGCGATCGACATGATGATAAGCCTCGGCTGGGCCTGGCCATCGAAGCAGGTGCGACGCTACGACGAAGCAAAAGACGGTTTCCGCAGCGAGCCGGGCGTGCGCCGGCTGAATCTCGACCGGCTATGCAAAATGACGGGTACAACCTGGCTGCTTAAACGCGATCGCGAGCATGCCGACCGCAAGAAAGGCGACGGCACGGCGGCACTTCAGAGCGCGCACAAGCGCCGTCAAGAGCAGTCGGCTATGCCGGTAGGCCGGGGCGGCGGCGAGCGCTACCGGCACGACAGGGCGCGATCCACGGGCGATCCACCGCGATCCGCTGGCATGCTCGCCATCACTGACATCCTCAAAGGCTGATCCGGCAGGCTCAGCCCTGCCCGCCCCTCGAAAAACCGGCCATTTTCGCCGCGCAAAGCGTCGGCGACGGCCGGTTTTCGCCCTTTCCGAGGGCCGGCGCGCGGCCGCGTCGGTGCATAACCCCTGAACCTGTGGACTTATCCACAAGAGCGGTGGATAAGCCAGTGGGCATCTTCCCTTATTTGTCGGGGTTACTTGGCGCGCCAACCAGTCAAACCTTCGGTTTGAAAAGCATGGCAGTAGTGCTTCGAGTGCATAAAGAATCGGCATCCTGCCGATGGCTTGCTATGTCCAAGAGCAAGTGGCGGGGGCTGCGCCCCCCTGTCCTCCCTACGCGCCTACGGCGCTCCGGTCGCAACTTCGACCCCCCGGAGAGGGGCCAAGCCCCTCTCCCACCGGCTACGCCGGCGGCTCCCTCTCCCCTAAAAAGCGGTTTGGCGTGAGCAAAAGCAGGACCGAGGGTGATCCAGTAATCCGCAGTCCAGGGCGCCATAACGCCGGCAGGCGCCCCGCGGAGGAGCGTATCCGTGGGGGCGGTGCCCCCACACCCCAAGGCTAGCAGCGAGCTTCTGGCATCGACGCGTTGGAAATGATCGCGTGCTCGCACTCACGCAAAATATGTTGCTATTTGTGTTGACAAACGCAACGTATTTTGCAACACTTAACACGTCCCTAGGAGGGGCTTCCTTACCCGAGAGAGCAGACATGACCCAAATCATTGCGTGCGCCAACCTGAAAGGCGGCGAAGGTAAAACCACGTTGTCACGGCACCTTGCGCATTACGCGCAAAAGGCCGGCTACAAGACGCTGGCCGTCGATCTTGACCCCCAAACCAACCTCACGTATTCCCTGCGGCCGCGCGGGGACAACACGGCGGCGACCAGTTCGGCAAGCCTGTTCGTGGACGATTTTTCTCCTGAGAAAATCGTGCTGGTGCAGACCAGCGACGGCATCGACCTGCTACCGGCCGACGAACGCCTCGACGTGCTGGCCGAAATCGAGGGCGCTCGCTCGGCGCTGGTCAAACGGGCCAGTACGGCGCTGCGCGCCGTGGCGGCCCGCTACGACGTGGTGGTGGTGGACACCCCGACGAACGCCCCGGTTTGCTACCTGGCCGGCCTGGCAGCCGCGGACGGCTCGGTATCGCCGGTGCAGATGGACACCTACGGCCTGAACGGCGCCGTGCGGTTTCTCAAGGAGGTGCAGCGCGTGCGCTCGCACTACAACCCCAAGCTCAAGCACCTGGGCTTCGTCGTTAACCGTTTCAACAGCCGCGCGAAGTCGCACCAAGAGCTCTTGGAGGCGGCCCGCGGCAAAGGCTTGCCGCTGCTGGGCACCGTGTTGCGCGAGCGGGTGGCCGTGCAGGACTCGCTGGCGCGCGGCATGCCGGTATGGCGCGGCCCGCGCGGCACCGTCAACCGCCTGGCATCCACCGAGTTTCGCAGCGTTTGCGCGGAAATTCTGGCCGGCGTAGGCATGAGGGCCAAGGCATGAGCAAGAACAAGACCTCCGACTTGCGGCTTGACGCGCTGGACGCGCTCGCCGGCGCCGATGCGCCGGAGCTCGTGCTCGAGCTCGAGCTCGGCGACATTTGCCCGGACCCGAATCAGCCGCGAACCGAGAAAGACCCCGACTACCTGGCCGAACTGGCAGCGAGCCTGCGCAAGCATGGCCAGCTGGACCCGATCAAGGTCCGCGAGAACCCACAGCCGGGCGGCACGCCTTACATGCTGATGGATGGAGAATGCCGCTGGCTGGCCGCGGCCGACGCCAAGCTCGGCCGACTCCGCGCGCTGCTGATCGCGGACGCACTGGACGCCGACGCGATCCTCGATCGCCAGTTCGCCGCGAATGTCCATCGCGACAACATGACGCTCGCCGACCAGGCCCGCTACCTCGAGAAGCGCCGGCAAGGGCGGACGCTCGAACAGCTGTCCGAGCTTTGCAGCCTCAGCGTGCCGCGCATCTCGAAGATCCTCGCCACGGCCAGCGCCACCGGCAGCGCAGCCGAGGCGCGCGACGCAGGGTTGACCAAGGACGCGGAAACCGTCACGGCGCTGGGCGTGCTCGAAAAGCACGATCCAGCCGCGGCCGCGGCGATCGTCAGCGACGCCAAGGCCAGCGGCGGGAAGATCAAGCGCGGCGAGGTCGCCGCCAAGGTCAAAGAAGCCAAGGGCAAGGCCAAGAGCACGGGAGCAGGGAAGGGCAAGGACAGTTCCGACGGCACGCTCGGCCACGGCCGCAAGACCCCGGGTGGCGGAAGCTGGGAAGCGCCGCGGGCCGCCGCCGATGGCGTGGAATACGCGAGCGTGCGGCTCGAAAACGACGGCCCGCTGCACGGGCGTAACAGCAAGGCGTTTTCCGGCCCGGGCTTCGACCGCGTGCCGCGGGTGTTCGTGGAGTGGGCGAGTGGTGACGGCGACCCGGAGGGTCATGCGGAGCACAAGACCTATTTCGAGCAGATGGTCAAGCAGCACGGGCGGGCGTTCCTTTGCCGCTCGGCCGGTTCCTCGCTGGAAGGCCATGCGCTGGTCGAGTTCGCCAAGAAGGGCGCACCGGCGGAGAGCGCCACCGAGGATTTCCCGTACTACGGGCTGCGCATCGTCGAAGTGGAGTACGCGGCCGGATGAACCGCCAACGTGTCCAACGCCGATTGACCGCCGAGCAGTTCGCCGCGGCCGCCAGCGGCCTGCGGCTGTCCGAGCACAACCTCGAGCTCGCGCGCGCCGCCATGGTCGATGGCGTGTCCGTGTCGGCGCTGGCGGACGCCGCCGGCGTCAGCCGACAGGCCATCTCGCGCGCCGTCGTGCGCATCTATGGCGCGCACCTGGTCAAGCGCCCGGCGCCGCCTGGCTGGCGTTCCGTGCAACTGACCGTTCCGCCACCGATGGCGGAACGCATGGAAGCCGAGGCGGCCCAGGCGCTCGCCGAGCACGAGCTCGCGCAACGCGCCGGCGCCGCCGCGGAGTTTTCTCATGAGAAAACCCGCCGGCGCGGCAAGGCGCGGCCATGAGCCAGCCATTGACCACCGTCGAGCTCGCGTACCAGGAGGGCGTCTGCAACGTGCGCCTGTTGTACGGCAACGCCATGCGCATCGACACCCTGGCCGCGCATGCCGGGCATACCCGGCAGCGGGCGTATTTCGGCCCCGGCGCCGTGTTCGGGCTCGACCTGTGGGAGCGCAACGGCTACGGCACGACAGCCTGGCGCGTGATCGTCGCGCGTACCGTGCAGCCCGGGCAACCGGCTCGCCGCATGCCCTGCGTGCGGCCCGGCGCCTATCCCTTGCTCGACGTCCAGGGCGCCACCCGAGCGCGCGCTGCGCTGCGCTGGCTGGCTGACCACGGCGACGCCCTGGCGGCGATCGCCGAACACGATTACCTGCTCGCGCAGGCCCACTTTGCGCGCGCGCCGCTTGCGCGCTTACGCGCTTATCTGGAAGCCTCGAAATGATCCGGCTGCGGCGACTGTTCCACGCCCTCGCCATCGCGGCGATCATCGTCGGCGGCGTCATCCTGGCTGCCTACGGCATGGAGCTCGCCGGGCTACGGTTTTACGTGAATCTCACCCCCAGCGTGCCGCGTGGCATCTACCTCGTAGACACCACGCAGCGTGCCCCGGTCGCCGGGCAGTACGTCCTATTCGTGCCACCAGCGGATGCCGCGAAGCTACTTTATGGGCGCGACTATCTGCGCCCCGGTGCGCCACTGGTCAAGACCGTACAAGGCATGCCAGGCGACACGTATTGCATTGCCGACGACGGCATACGCATCGGCGGCAAGGTGCTTGGTCCAGTATCTAGCATCGACAGCAAAGGCCGTGACTTGCCGCGCATCCGAGGCTGCTACACGATCCAAGACGGTGCCTTCCTGCCGCTGGGTCTAGGGCTTCCTAACAGCTTCGACGGGCGCTATTTCGGCGCCGTTTCGGACCACCTAATCATCGGCCACGCGCGACTCCTAATCGGACTCTGACCATGCCAGCCATCGACGCCACATCGCTTTACCTGACATGCGGGCCATGGGTCCATCCGCAGACAACCGCAGCCGTTGTCGCGGTAGAAAGTCGCGGCAACATCTACGCCTTCGGCACACCGGACGGAGCGTTCTATGCTCCCGATCTAGCCAGCGCCTTGCGTTATCTAGCGGACGCACTACGCCGCTATCGAAGCGTTGACATAGGGTTGATGCAGATCAATTCGCAGTGGATTGCGCGACTAAAAATCAAGCCTGAAATTCTGCTCGATCCGTGCACCAATGTGCGCATTGGTACATCGATCCTCGCCGCCAATTATGGCGATGCCATGCAGCACAGTAAGACGCCTCTTGAGGCGCTTATACGATCTTTGTCGGCGTACAACAGTGGTAACGAAATGCGATCCACAAGCTATGCTTATCGCGTCATCGCCAAACCGCTCGACCCGAGAACAGCGGGGTCCCTTCGGATCACTTTCAATGATCCAGAAGGGAACCCAACGGGACGCGCACTCGACCCTAGAACTGCGTCGATATTCTTCCCTGAATCCAGCGCGACACGCTAGAGCAGGGCACATGCCGCCGTCGGCGGCCGAACAGTCTCCAACACACCACAAGCCACCGGACGGATACGCCTTCGATGCTCATCGAAGCCGAATCCTAACCGGCTAAGCGCGGCCGTTCGTCAGGGTAAAACCCTGCGGGTTTTCCCCCGCCAAACCGCCTTATCGGCCGACGCAGGTCGGCCGTGGGGAAGGCTGGCCCGCAGCAAGCGGGGCAGCCTGGCGCGAGCGCACGCTCGCGGTCGCCGAGCGGCAGCTCGGATGCTTTGGGGAGAGCGATAGCGAGAACCAAAGCAGGGCAAGATAAAAGTGTGTCCGGTATGATGTAGTTAGTTACCTGTTTTTCCTATGGAAAAACTGCCGGTAACTTACTATAGTTGACGGCAAATTACCGGCAACTATATCTTTCTCATGCGAAAACAGAACCGGCATACGGAAGAAACCTAGATGGCACAGGCATCGAGCGGTTCCAGCAGCAGCGGGGCAGGGAGCGAAAGCAGTCCAGCCCTGCGCGTGCGGTTGGGCCGCGGCAAGCCAGCCAGCGGCGCACTCGGCAAGCAGTTCGCTCAGCGCTGCTTTCGCGCGGCTCGCGCCGCGGGCTTGCGCGTTGGCGGGCGTGGCAGTGCAAGCCGGCACTACGCCGGCCGAGCGGCCGGCATCAGGCCTAAGACGGGGCAGTACGCCCAGCGCGTCATCGTCAAGGCGCGGATATGCCCGACGGGCGCCGGCGGTGGTGGCAAAGCCATGCGGCGGCATCTGGACTACATCCAGCGCGACGGCGTGGGCAAGGAAAGCATCGAGGCGAAGCCGTTCGGCGCCGACGGCGAGCTCACCCGCGAGGACATGGCGGCCTTCGCCGAGCGAAGCGATGCCGACCGGCACAGCTTCCGGCTCATCGTCTCGCCGGAGAACGGCAAGGCGATGAACCTCGAGGCGCACACCCGCGACCTTATGGCGCGGATGGAGCATGACTTAGGCACGAAGCTCGACTACGTGGCGGTCGCCCACTACAACACCGACGAGCCGCACGTGCATGTTGTCATCCGTGGCAAGGATGATCGCGGCGGCGACCTGGTAATGAGCCGCGACTACATTTCCAACGGCATCCGGGCCAGAGCCGGCGATCTTGCCACGCAGGAGCTTGGTTATCGCAACGACCTTGACGTCGTGCGAAGCCTCGCCAAAGACCTACATGCCGAACGCATGACGGCGCTCGACCGGCGCTTGATGACCGACGCCGAGCGTGGGCAGGATGGCGTCATCGATCTACGGCGCATGCCGGCATCCGCGATGCAGCGCGCCCAGCGCGACTTGAAGCTGGGCCGGCTGGCCAGGCTCAAAGCGATGGGCCTGGCGACCGAAGTCGCGCCTGGGCAGTGGCAACTGGCCGGCGACGCCATGGAGAAGCTGCGCGGCATGGCCCAACAGGGCCAAGTTGCCGCCATCCTGCAACCGCATGCCGCCGGCGAGCGTGCGCTCGCACAATCGATCGTCAGCAAGGACAATCTGCAAGAGCCGGTGCAAGGCATCGTGATCGACCGCGGCATGGCGAACGAGCTTACCGGCAGCGAGTACGTGGTAATCGGCGGGTTCGACGGCAAGCTGCACTACGCCAATCTTGGCGTGCACGCGGAACGGCACATGCCGGCGCCGGCCCGCGTGGGCGACGTCGTGGAAATCGGCGTCTATTCGCCGCCGGTCGCCGGCGCCGTCGACCGGAACCTGGTCCGGTACGCGCGGGCCGGCATCTACGACCCAGCCGCGCATCTGGCCGACGTGCAGCAATGGCCGGAGGACAGGCTGCCGCCAAACGTCACGCCGGAGGCCTACGTCGATGCGCACGTACAACGGGCCGAGGCGCTGATTTCCCGCGGCCACGTCTCGCGGGCCGAGACCGGGGGTTACGGCGTGCCAGCCGATCTTGTCGATCGCGTGACCCACGATCCGGCAATGGGCCGGGATCGGCCCGCCTTCCTGCGCCTGGACGTGCGAGGGAGCGGCCCGCTGCCGCAGCAGGCGCGAGTCGTCGGCTATACCTATCTCGACCAGCAGATCGCGGACGGCGCGGCGGCGAAGCTCGAGGCGACCTGGCCGCATAGCCGGAGCCAGGCGGCCTTGGCCGAGGCACTGCGCGCCCGTGCGGATCGCCTGGTCGAGCTCGGCGTCGCCACCCGCAACGGATCAACGGTCGCCCTGGCGGCCGACGCGCGGCCACGGTTGCAGGCGATGGAGCTCGAGGGCGCCGGGCGGCGGCTGGCCGCCCGCTACGGCACCTATACGAGCCTGGACGCCGCCCGCAAGTTCAGCGGACGGCTGGACGGCTTCGAGGCCTTGCCGAGCGGCATCCACGCCGTCGTCGTCAAAGGCGACACCTTCACGCTGGTCCCCGCGTCCAGCGGCCTGCAAAAACTCGCCGGCCGCGAAGTCGCCGTTTCGGTGCGCGGCGGACCGCAGCTGGCGCAGGGCGGCAGCATGCAGCAAGCCCGCATCCGATTCGCCGCGCTGGACGCGCTGCGCCACGGCAAGGATTTGGGCATACAGTTGTAAACAAGTCGTAAAGCGCTGGCCAGCCGGCCAGCATGGAGTGACGTATGGCACGCAAAGAACGAACCCGTAAGGCTGGCGGCCTGCGGCTGGCGCATGGCTTCGTAGCAATGGCCGTGATGTTCATCGGGATATGGGTCGCGAGCCAGTACGCGGCGCATGCGCTGGCGTACCAGCCGCAGCTGGGCGAACCCATGCTGCGCTTGGGCACCCTGCGGCTCTACGAGCCGTGGGCCTTTTTCAGCTGGGACTGGAACTACAACGCCTACGCGCCCGACATTTTCAGCCGCTGCGTGTTCATCGTCATCGGCTTCACCGTGCTCGGCGTGCTGGCCGCCGTCGGCGTGGCGCTGTGGCGCGCAAAAGAGGTCGAGGAATCGACTACCCACGGCTCGGCCCGCTGGGCCGACGAGAAAGACCTCAAGAGATCCGGCCTGCTGGACGGCGATGGCGTCGTGCTCGGCAAGACCGAGGATGGCCGCTACCTCACCCACAACGGGCCGGAGCACATCGAAGTCACGGCGCCGTCGCGGTCGGGCAAGGGCGTCAGCAGCGTGGTGACGACGCTCATCAACTGGCGCGGCTCCGTGATCGTCAACGACATCAAGGGCGAGAACTGGATGCTGACCGCGCGGCACCGGAGCGGCTTCGGCTACGTGTTGAAGTTCAACCCGGCCTTCCTCGACTCCTGCCGCTACAACCCGATGGCTGAAGTGCGCTTCGGCATGGAGGAAGTCAAGGACGTGCAGAACATCACGGACATGATCGTGGACCCGGAGGGCAAGGGCAAACCCGATCACTGGTCGAAGGAGGCCGACGCCTGGCTGACGGCCGTGTTCCTGCACATCCTGTACGCCGAGCCGGACAAGACTCTGCCCGGCGTCGCCCGCTTCCTCGACAACCCCGAGCGCACGATCGACGCCAGCCTGCACTACATGCTCAACACCAAGCATCTCGGCGACCGCGTACATCCCGTCGTGGCGATCGGCGCGCGGGCCTTGCTCAACAAGAGTGAGAACGAGCGCAGCGGCGTGCACTCCACGGCGCGCAGTTTCTTCTCGCTCTACCTTGACCCCATCGTCGCGCAGGCGGTAAGCGAGAGCGATTTCTCGGTGTACGACCTGATGCGGGCGGAACACCCGCTCAGCCTGTACCTGATTTCGCCGCCGTCCGACAAGCGGCGCCTGCGGCCGCTGTTCCGGCTCATCATCAACCAGGTGTTCACCCGGCTGACCGAGGAACTGAACCCGGAGAGCAACCGGCACCGGCTGCTCGCCCAGCTGGACGAGTTCCCGGCGCTCGGCAAGATCGAACAGATCGAGGAAGGGCTCGGCTTCTACGCGGGCTACGGCATCAAGGTGCTGATGTACAACCAGTCGGTGAATCAGATCATCAAATACTACGGCCCCAACAACACGGTCATGGACGGCGCGCACATCCACGTGTGGTATGCGCCGAACACCGAGGAAACCGCGAAAAAAATCAGCGACGCGCTCGGCGTCAAGACCGAACGGCAGCAGCAGACGAACTACGCCGGCAACCGCCTGGCGCCGTGGCTCGGCCACGTGATGGTGTCCAACCAGGAAACCAGCCGGCCGCTGCTTACGCCAGGCGAGGTCAGCGAGCTTCCCCCGACCGATTGCATCATCAAGGTCGCCGGCCTGCCGCCGATCCGTGCCAAGAAAACCGCGTACTACTCCGACCCGAACTTCTCGAAACACGTACCGCCGACGATCCAAGAAGGCCAGCGCAAGGGCGCGCTGGCCGAGAAGAACCACCCTATGAACCCGCCGGCGGACACTGCCGTCCGGCCGTACCGTTACGGCCCGCCGACGCCGAGGAATCCATGGGCCGGGCGCGTGGTAGTCGCCCCCCCCGCGCCGGCGCCGGTCGCGGCCCCTGCCCCGACCGGCAACTTGGCCATCACGCCGGCGCTACCGCAAGCGGCCCCGCCGGTGCCCCCGCTCGACCACATCCCGCCCGAGTTTTCGCATGAGAAAGCGGACGGGCAGGATCTACATCAAGGCGTGCCGGCGCCAATCGTGGCCGACGCCGTGCTCGAGAACGCCCAGGGCGTTCCCGAGGCGCCCACGGCGCCGGACAAAGGCCCGGACCTAGGAAGGAGTCTCGAGTGGAACCTGCCCTGATGTGTAGGCATCGTCCTAGCGCGGCGTCGGAATCGTCTGACAGACGACTGACGATCGCCGCTTGTAAAATCGCAAGTTCACAAGGAACTTCGCCATGAACCAGCCGCGGCGGAAGCGAGGCGGTGAAGGCGGCATCGAGCGCATCGAGGCCAGAGTTCCGCGCCCGCTGGCGCAGGCCTTGCGCCGCGAAGCGGCGGAAAGAGCCATATCGATGCGCGCCGTGGTCGAGCAGGCAATCGCCGAGCGATACGACCCGGCCAAGGCCGCGGAAGAAACGCTGACCATCCTGCGTGAGCTGCGCACTCTACGGCGCGACGTGCAGCGCAGCGAGTTCGGCGTGCGCGTCATGCTCGAGGCCTTCACCCTCAGCATGAAGAACGTGTTCTCGTCGCTGCCGCCGCCAACGGCGGCCGGCAAAGCCGCCGGCGAATCGTTCTACAACGCGCTCATCAACGCCGTGGAGCGCGTCATTGGCGCCGACCAGGCGCTGGTAGACAAGCTGGCCGAGAACCTATTGCGATTCGATCCAGAGGACTTCGCGGACGGCACGCCGGAGTTCCCGTCTGCACCGCCGGAGGCAACCGCATGAACGCAGCGATACGACCCGTGAGCAGCCGGCAAGACCGGCTGCTGGAAATGCTCAACACCGCGCTGGGCGGCGAAGTCGTGGAATATCTGGCCGACGAAGCGGTCGAGGAAATCCGCGTGAACCCGGACGGCCGCCTATGGGTAGTGCGCCAGGGCGAACGCCTGAATACGGGCGTGACACTCACGGCCGCAGAGCGCACGCTCGTCATCAACACCGTCGCGGATCACGTCGGCGAAATCGCCGACGCCGAGAACCCCAGCTTCCCCGCGGAACTGCCGGACACTGGCTACCGCTTTCACGGCATCGTGCCGCCGCAGTCGCCGGACGGCCCGACCTTCGTCGTGCGCAAGAAGGCTTCGCGTATCTTCGACCTGGCCGAATATGTCGCGCGCGGCACCATGACCGAGGAACAGCGGCAAGCGATCATCCAGGCCGTCCGCGACCATGACAACATCCTTGTCGCCGGCGGCACCGCCACCGGCAAAACCACGTTCACGAACGCGGTGCTCAAGGAAATCGGCCACTGCACTGGCCGCGTGGTCACGATCGAGGACACGCTCGAGCTCGTCGTCCAGGCCGACGAAGTGATCCGCCTGCGCACCGTGCGCACCGGCGACGTCGTGCGACGCTCGATGCAGCACCTGGTGCGCGACAGTCTGCGCCTCACCCCCGACCGCATCATCGTCGGCGAGGTGCGCGGCCCCGAAGCGATCGACATGCTCGACGGCTGGAACACCGGCCATCCCGGCGGCGTGGCCACCATCCACGCCAACAGCGCCCGCGAAGCCCTCGAGCGCATCGAGGACTTGCTTGTGCAGGGTGGTTACACACCCGTACCGAGGAAGATCGCCAGGGCGATCAATCTGATCGTCAGCATCGGCTTCGTGGCCGAAGAAAGGCCGGAAGGACGGCGCACCGTCAGGCGCATTAAGGACGTGCTGCGCGTGACCGGCGTAATAGCCACGCCGACCGGCCACGAGTACCAATTCACCCCTGTCGCGGCGGCCGTTGCGAGCCCCGCAGGGCAGGAGTAAAGTTGCAGGTGTGCAATCATTTTGCACCATTACCAGCGTTCCATCACCACCACCAAGGGAATCCAGCATGCAACTCGCTAAGCTCCGCTCCTACCTGTCCACCCTGCTACTGACGATCGCCACCACGCCGGCCCTGGCAGCCGGTTCCGGCATGCCGTGGGAGGGTCCATTGCAGAAATTCCTCGACTCGATTTCCGGCCCTGTGGCGAAGGCGATCGGCGTCATCGCGATCATCGGCTGCGGCCTGGGCATCGCGTTTTCCGAAGGCGGCAGCGGCGCCTCGAAGCTGCTGAAAATCGGACTCGGCCTGTCCATCGCCTTCACCGCGAGCAGCTTCTTCCTGTCGTTCTTCGGCTTCTCCGGCGGCGCGGCATTCTGAGGACCGAAGGCCATGACCGAGCCAGTGGAAGGATTCGAGGTGCCCGTTCACAAGTCGCTGATCGACCCGCAGCTGTCCGCGGGCGTGCCGCGCAAGGTCGCCATCGTGAACGGCACTCTCTGCGCCGCGCTCGTGCTGGGCCTGCAAAGCTGGTACGCCCTGCCGGTATGCGCGCTGCTACACATCGGCGCCGTGATCGCCACCCGTCACGACCCGCAGTGGCCGGAAATGATCGCCCGGTCGCTGCGCCTTAAATCCCACTACCGCCCCTGAGTCCCCATGCGAAACCTACTCGAATACCGGAGTGAGCCGAGCCATGTTTCCGACTTGATGCCGTGGGCGGCGCTAGTCGCGCCGGGCGTCGTGCTCAACAAACAAGGCACGTTTCAGACCACCATCGCCTACCGTGGGCCGGACCTCGATTCGGCCACGCAGGAAGAACTGGTCGCGACCAGCGGATCGATCAACAACCTGCTGCGCCGCTACGGCGACGGCTGGTACTTCTACGCGGACATGCACCGCATCGCCTCGACCGCCTACCCCGCGTCGCAGTTTCCCGACCCGATCACGTACCTGGTCGATGAAGAACGCAAGACGACGTTCGAGGCGGGACGCCACTACGAAAGCCGTTACTACTTCACGCTCGGCTGGCTGCCGCCCACCGCCGCGCAGGCGAGCGCGCGCGCATGGTTCTTCACCAAGGACGAAGGCTCGACCAAGGCGCGGCGTGATCGCGAGACGGTGAACGAGTGGCTGGCCACCTTCCAGGTCGAGCGCGAAAGGCTCATCACGCAACTGCAAAACCTGCTGCCGGAAGTGCGCCCGCTCAGCGACGAGGACATGCTCGCGTACCTGCACAGCACGGCGAGCACGAAGCGTCACCCGATCACGATCACCGATACCCCGATCGAGCTTGACTGCTTGCTGACCGACGTCCCCCTGATCGGCGGCCGCGAACCGATGCTCGGCGACCAGTACATCGGCGCGCTGACCATCCGGCAGTTCCCGTACCGCAGCACGCCGGGAAAGCTGGACCGGCTTAACCGGCTCGGTTACGCCTACCGCTGGGTGACCCGCTGGATCGCGCTCGACAAGCTCGAGGCGGACAAGGAAATCGGCAAGGTCCGCAAGAACTGGTTCTCCGGCCGGAAAGGCCTGGTGACGATGGTCAAAGAAATCGTCACCGGCACGCAGAGCGCACTCGAGAACACCGACGCGCTCAACAAGGCCGACGACGCCGATCAGGCGCAGCAAGAGCTCGCCGCCGATGCCGTCAGCTATGGCTACTTCTCGCAAACGGTGCTGATCTACGACCGCGATCCCCGCCGGCTCGAACAGAAGCTGCAACTGTTCGAGCGCGAAATCAACGGGCTCGGCTTCACCACCGTCAACGAGACGCGCGACGGCAACGCGATGGAGGCTTGGCTCGGCGCCGTGCCTGGCAACTGTCTGCACAACATCCGGCGGCCGATGGTGCACACGCTGAACCTGGCGCACCTGATGCCCATGTCGGCGGTATGGGCCGGGCCGACACGCTGCCCCAACGACCAGTTCCCGCCGAATTCGCCAGCACACCTGTACGCCGTCACTGGCGGCGCCACGCCGTTCCGTTTCTCGACCTTCGTGGATGACGTGGGACACACGATCATCATCGGCCCCACCGGCGCCGGCAAATCCGTGTTCCTCAACGTGCTCGAGGCGCAGTTCCGCCGCTACCCGAACGCGCAAATATACGTGTTCGACAAGGGCGGCTCGTCGCGCATCCTCACCGAAGCGGTAGGCGGCACGTTCTACGACCTCGGCGCCGTCGGCACGGACGGCAAGACCCCGCGCTACGCCTTCCAGCCGCTGCGGCGCATCGATGACGAGCGCGAACGCGCGTGGGCGCACGGCTGGGTCATCGATATCCTCATCGCCGAGCTCGGGGCCGAGAATGTCACGCCGGAAAACAAGGACGCCATCTGGAGCGCGCTCGGCACGCTGGCTGCGGCGCCGGTCGAGCAGCGCACCATCACGGGCCTGTCGATCCAGGTGCAGGACAAGCGACTGAAAACCGCGTTGAAGCAGTACACGAACCAGGGCGCGTTCGGCAAGCTGATCGATGCGAACTACGACGACGTGGATCTCGGCTCGTGGCTCACGTTCGAGATGGAGGAATTGATGGAAACGAAGGGCGCCGTGCTGCCGGTGCTTTCGTACCTGTTCCACCGCCTCGACGAGCGTTTCGACGGCACCCCTTCCCTGCTGGTGCTGGACGAGGCCTGGCTGTTCCTCGACCACCCGGTTTTCTCCGAGAAAATCCGCGAGTGGCTGAAAGTGCTGCGCAAGGCCAACGTGTCCGTCGTGTTTGCCACGCAAGACCTGGCCGACGTCGCGCAGTCGCGCATCCTGCCCACCGTGCAGCAGGCGTGCATGACCAAGATTTTCCTGCCCAACCAATCGGCTTTGAACGAAGACACCGCCGACTTCTACCGGCGGTTCTCGCTCAACAAAACGCAGCTGCAACTCATCGCGACCGGCGTGCGACGGCAGGACTACTACCTGACCTCGCCCGCGGGCAACCGCATGTTCTCGCTGGGGCTCGGGCCGCTCGCGCTGGCCTACTGCGCCGCGACCAACAAGGAAATGCAAAAACTGGCCAGCGGCCTGCGCGACCAGTTCCCGCAGGACACGCTCGCCTTCAACCAGGCCTATCTCGCCGCCCGCGCTGCGCTGCCACGCGACGCCGGCGGCCTCGATGTGGATTGGGCCGTCGATTACCTGCGCTCGCTGGGCCACCCAGCCGGCGCCTCAGCCACCGCGTAAGGAGCCAGCCATGCAATCCAAAATCCGCAAGATCGTCATCGCCGCGACCATTGCCTTGAGCGTGCCGGCTTTCGTCGCGCCGCTGCCCGCGGCCGCGTCGGGGTTCCCCGTGTTCGACGCGGCGAACTTCAGCCAGAACATCATGACGCAGATCAACACCCTGACGTCGCAGATGCAGCAGGTCACCCAGCTAGCGCACGAAGTGTCCTCGCTGGCCAACCAGGCGCAGCAGCTACAGAACGACGCGCGCAACCTGACGGCGCTGCCCGACAGCTTGCTCAGCAGCTACCAAAGCGCGTTCTCGCAGCTGATGCAGCACGTCTCGTCGGTGCAGGGGCTGATGCAATCGGTCACGGCCGCGCAAGGCCAGTTCGCGCAGAAGTACCCCGATTTCGTCGGCTCGCTGCCCGGCAGCGCGCAGCTAAGCCAGATCACCGGCTCGTGGCAGACCGCGAACGCGCAGAACATCCAAGACGCGCTTTCGCAAGGCGCGCAAATCCTGCAAGGGCTGCCGGGCAGCCAAGCCGACATTTCCCGCATCGCCGGCGACTCGCAGGCGGCGACCGGCGCCTTACAGGCTATGCAGGCCGGCAACCAGCTAAGCGTCGCCATCGCCGGCCAACTGCAACAGATGAACGCGCAGAACGCGGTCTACCAGCAGGCGGTACTGCAAAACATGGCGTCGGAAAACTCGGCCCTGCAAATGTCGGCCGCCGAGCGGGCGCAGAACATGGCGAATTGGGGCGCCGGCGCTGCGCAGCCTGGCGCGAAAGACCCGTCCACGGTTTCGTTCTCCTACTGACAGGCGGCACGGCATGGCAATGACAACCTTCCCCAGCACCATCCTGCGCACCGCCGCGATCGCGGCGGTGCTGGGCCTGTGCGCATGCAGCCAAAGCGCGCCGTCGAATCCCGGCACGCCGGCCGCCGCGCCGAACGCGGCGGCGACCGGAGCCGCGCCGCCGTGCCCCGAAGGCGCCGACTGCCCCAGCGACGCCGAGTGGAAGAAGTTGCAGGCGGCGCGCGCCAAGAACATGGGCGGCTGGGGTGCCCGCACGAACGAGGCTGCTGCGCCGGACCCGGGCAGCGTCCAGTTCTCTTACGGCGCCGACAAGAACCAGCCGGCCAAGGCCGCCACCTCGCGCTAGGACACTGAGCGATGCCCCACGACACCGGGATACTGACCTACCTGCTGAACTCGTTCCTGCACGTGTTCAGCCTCGGCTTCGGCAATCTCAAGAACGCCGCCAACAGCCTGCTCTACCTGGTCGGCGGCATCGACCTGGTGCTCGCCGCGCTCTTTTGGGCGCTACGGGGCGACAACGTGCCGGTCGCCTTCGTGCGAAAAATCCTGCACATCGGCTTCTTCCTGTTCCTGGTCGCCTCGTGGCCGACGCTCACGGCGACCGTGCTCAACGGTTTCGTGTGGGCTGGCAAGACCGCCGGCGGCGGCACCACCGTCAGCCTGCAAGACCCGTCCTCAGTCATCAGCGCCGGCTTCGACGCCGTGCAGCCGATATCAAACAAGGTGTCGGAACTGGTCGCGCCGCACTGGTGGTCCGCCCTGGCCAACATGGATCAGCTGATTTGGTACGGGCTATCCATGATTATCACGCTGGTCGCGTTTTGCGTGATCGGCGTGCAGTGCTTCATCGCCTATCTCGAGTTCTACATCGTCGCGGTGCTGATGCTCATCATGGTGCCGTTCGGCATCTTCCGGCACACCGCGTTCCTTTCGGAAAAGGCGATCGGCGCGATCATCTCGCACGGCGTCAAGCTGATGGTGCTCGCCTTCATCATCGCCGCGGCCGCGCCCATCTTTGCCGCGATCACGCCGCCCAACGACCCGACGATCACCGTGGCCATCTGCACCGCGCTGGGTTCCGTGGCGATCATGCTGCTGGCGTGGCATGCGCCCTCGCTGGCATCCGGCATGCTCAGCGGCGGCCCGTCGCTGACCGCCGGCACCGCCGCCGGCGCCGCGATCGGCGTAGCCGCCGGCGCGGCCGCGCTGGGCGCGGGCGCCATCGGCGCCGGCGCCATGGCCGGCAAAGCCGCGTCCGGCACAGCCAGCGCGACCATCAAGGCCGCCGGCGCCCTCAGCGAAGGCGCGCGCATGGGCGCGGCCAGCATGGCCGCCGGCGGCGGCGCCGGCTACTCGGAAATGGCCGCCGGGGCGGCCGGCGGCATGATGCAAGTCGCCGGCAACGCCGCGGTCCAACCCATCAGGAGCGGCGTCGCCAAGGCTGGCGACGCCATGCGGCAGAAATTCAACGATGGCCGACTGACCGGCTACAAGTACATGGGGGGTGCGGCCAACGACGCAGCCAGTGGCGGCAGATCAGCAGCTGGCGCACCAGCGGCTGCCGCTGGTGCGCCAAGCGCGGCCACCCCTGCCCCGGCACCTACCCCTTCCCCTGCGGCTTCGCAAGCCGCGGCGGCCGGCGCACAAGGCGCCGACGGCGCAACCAGCGTCGGCGCCGAAACAGTGGCCGCTGCTGAGGCTGCGGCCACGCCCGCGCCTCCGCCGACCGCCGAGGCGCCCACGGCGGATTCCGCCACTACCGCCGCCGCGGCCCAAGCGCCGGCTCCGGCTCCCGCCGGCGCTCCCGTTTCGGCGCCGGCCAGCACAGCGGCTCCCAAGCGCAGCGCGATCGACCCGGTACAGGCAGGCCGGCAAGCCGTCGAAAAACTCTCGAGCGGGAGCGGCGGCGGCGCCGGCGTCCAGCCGTCATTGCCGAAAGACGAACCCATCGACTAACCACGGAGCACGCTACCCATGTCAGCAGCGAAGGAATTGACCAATAAAGCCCCCGGTCGGCGGCCGCCGACCGGACCGGCAACGCCGCTCCATGCCGCGGCGAAGGCCGGCTGGGACGATCGGCTCGGCCACACCGTCGCGCAAACGCGCAACTGGCGGCTCGGCTTCTTCGGCATCCTTGTCCTCGCGATCATCCTCGCGATCGGGCTCGGCTACTCGGCGTCCCGCCCGAAGCCGGCACCCATTGTCGTCACCACCGACAAACTCAGCGGCAACTGGAACGTGGTCGGCCAGGCCGGCGTGAGCAACTACGCGCCCACGCCGCAAAACATGCGCTATTTCCTCAGCAACTGGATCGGCCTGGTGCGCGGCGTGCCGCTCGACCCGATCGTGGTCAAGCAGAACTGGAACACCGCGTACTTCTTCATGGAGCCGACGTCCGCGAACAAGCTCAATGCGTGGGCGCGCGGGCCGGATTCCCCGATGGCTCAGCTGGGCAGCGAGACCGTGACCGTCCAAGTACAGAACGTGCTCCCTATCTCGACCAACAGCTACGAAGCGCGCTGGACGGAAACCACGTACACGCAAAACGGCGCGCTCAAAGGCACCGACGCCTGGTCGGCGACCTTCACCGTGGACGTCGTGCCGCCCACGGACGACAAGCTGTGGAACACGAACCCGCTCGGCCTGTACATCCGCGACTTCGCCTGGCACCGCGACATCACCGGCTCCCACTAAATTTTTGGCCACCGCTATGCAAGGACTTTGCACATGAAACGCATCACCGTCTCAATCCTCATTGCCCTGTCCGCGGGTTCGGCCTTCGCGCAGAACACCGCCCAGGTGCCCGCCATCACCGCCACGCTCGCGCAAGCGACGCCGTTCGCCGCCGCGCTGCCACAGCAGCCCGCCGGCGCTCCCCCAGCCGCGCCCGCCTACACGCAGCCGGCCGGCGTGCCGCAGTTGCCAGTAACACCCGGCAACTCGCCGGTACGGCCGGACGCCAGCGGCGCCGGCGTCGTGCCGCCGGCGCCCTACACGCCAGGCGGTCCGCCGCTGGCACCCGCTACGCCGGTGGTCTTGCAGCCGACGCCGGCGCCGAAAAAGACCAACTACGCCGTCGATCGCGCCAAGGCGCGATTCGACGTCGAGCAGCGCGCGCAGATCGCCGAGTACATCGGCACAGCCGAGCAGAAGCCGACCGTCGCCCACCACGCCGGCAGCGCCACGGTGTATTCGTTCCGCGATGGCGGCATCTACGTCGTCTATGCCGGCATCGAGCGCATCACCGACATTGCGCTGCAACCCGGCGAGGAAGTCGTCGGCACGGGCGGCCCGGTCGCCGGCGATACCGCACGCTGGATCATCGCCACGATCACCAGCGGCGCCGGCGCGACCAAGCAAACGCACATCATCGTCAAGCCCACCGACTCGGGCATCGTCACGAACCTGATGATTCCGACGAACAAGCACGTCTACATGGTGGATCTGCGATCCGTGGACGACTGGTACATGCCGTCGGTGCGCTGGACCTACCCCGCCGAGGAACTGGCCAAGCTGACCGCCGAGAACCAAGCAGCAGCGGCCAAGCAGGCGGTCGAAGTGCCCACGGCGGCGGTGTCGCCGGAGCAGCTGGACTTCAACTACAGGATCAAGGGCCGCTACGACTGGGCGCCGCTGCAAGTGTTCTCCGACGGCGTGAAAACCTATCTGCGCATGCCGGCGAACTTGAACGCCACCGACGCGCCGGTGCTTTTCATCAACGAGGACGGCAAGCTGATGCAGGTCAACTTCCGCGTCAAAGGCCTGGCCAACGGCACCACCGGCCCGACCTACGAGGTCGATCGCTTGTTCGACCGTGGCGAACTGCGAGTCGGCGCCAAACACGTGGTGACGATCATCCGTCATCCGCGCTGGTATCAGTGAGGGATCGCCCCATGACGACTATCAACCCGGGCCACGAGCACGACCCCGACGACGTGCGGCCACACGCGCCGCCGTCGGACGACTTCACCACCTCAACCGAACCCGACGACGAGGACGGCGCGCGCGCCGGCTACCAGCCGCCCGGCGCCGGCGGAGAGCGCATCGCGCTCAACACGCCAGGGCGCATCGTCAAGACGCTCGACCGCAAGAAGGTCGCCGCCGTGGGGATCGCAGTCGCTGCGCTCATCGGCTTTGCCATGTTGCAGGCCTTCGGGCCAAAGAAAGCCAAGCAGCCCGGCGAGGACGACCAGGCAGTGACCACCAACGCGCCACAGGCCGAAGGCCTCAACGCGCTGCCGAGCAACTACGGCGACTACGCAAAGGCCGAGGCAGAGAAGCGCCGCAACGTGCCGCAGCTGGGCGCCCCGATGCCTGGCGACCTCGGCGCGACCGAGCTCGCCCACCAACGGGGCTATGGCGTCTACACCGGCACGCCGGCACGTGGACTGACCGAGCTCGAGCGCCTGCAACAGCAGCAGGAACTCGACCGTCTGAAACGGGCACAGAGCGCGCGCGAAGCCCGGCCGTCATTCGACCAGCAGAGCGGCGGCACGCTCGGCCAGGTGCTGCCTACCGCCGCGGCCGCCGGCGCGCCTGGCTTGCCACCGTACCCGCAGTTCCCCGGCGCCGCGCCCCCGGACAAGTCCGGCCGAGACACCGACAACCGGCAGGACGACAAGCTCGACTTCACCAAGAGCGCGGCGGCCGCCGACGCCAATCCATATCTGACCACACACCTGATCCAGCCTAGCAACCTCAACGTCGTCCAGGCGGGCACGCTGATCCCCGCCTTGTTCCTCACCGGCGTCAATTCGGACCTGCCCGGCCTGCTGACCGCGCAAGTCTCGCAGGACGTCTACGACTCGCCCACCGGGCACAACGTCCTGGTGCCGCAAGGCTCGAAGCTGATCGGGCAGTACGACAGCCGGGTCACTTATGGCCAGGACCGCGTGCTGCTGGTCTGGACGCGCATCATCTTCCCCAACGGCTCGAGCATATCGCTGGAAGGTATGCCCGGCGTGGACATGTCCGGCTTCGCCGGCGTCCAGGACAAGGTGTACAACCATTGGGGCAAGATCATCGGCGCGGTGCTGCTTAGCTCCACGCTGGCCGTCGCCGTCTCCACCAGCCAAGGCAACCAGTACAACGCCTTCAACCAGTCGTCCGGCCAGCTGGCTGCCCAGGGCGCCGGCCAGAGCATCAACCAGGCCGGCGAAAAGATCGTGCAGCGCGAGCTCAACGTGCAGCCCACCTTGGTCATCCGTCCCGGCCAGCGGGTGGCCGTGATGGTGCACAAGGACATTGAGCTCCCGCCCTATGGCGGATAGACGATGCCGCTCCCGATCCGTACCCTTTCCGGCATCCTCAATGAAGCGTCAGGGTATGCCAACAAATTACGCGGAACGCGGCATGCGTCAATTCATGGTGAGCGTATCTCCGGCGGAATACGCTCTCCTAACCACCGACGCCCAGCGCACCGGCGTTTCCCGCCGGGAACTGCTCGAAGGCGCCATCACGGACTACCTCAAGAACCCCGGGCCGCTGCTGCCGCTGTACGCGGAAGCGGACCGGATGCGGCTCCGCTTCTGGGTTAGCGGTCGAACCCATTCGCGCGTCGCAAGCCATGCCATCCGCAAGCACGTAACCATGTCCGTTGTCCTTTACAGCGCACTCCGCCAGTACCTCACCAACGAGCCGTAAGGAATCCCAACATGCCCCGCAGCACCGCCCTTCCCCACATCCCCGTCAAGGCCAAACCCGTACAGCGAAGGATCACGATCGACCCCGAACTCGACGCCAACATCAGCCGTTTCTGCGAGTTTTACGAAGCTGAAAGAGGCGTCCGCCCGGACGAACCCGCGGTCATCGTCGCGCTGCTACGCGACGCACTCGAGCGCAACCGGGCGTTCGCGAAGTTTCTCCGAGAAAAAACCAAGGGCAAGACCGCCGGGAAAGCGCCGTGAACCAACTCAGGGCATGGCTCCGCGGGCGCACCCGGATGCAGATCGCGACCATCGTCTGCATCGGCGTCGGCATCGGCGCCGTGCTGGGCATCGCCGGCCATCCGCTGATCGGCCTTTTATTTTTCGGCGGGAGTGCAATGACATTCAACATCGCCACCAAGGAGTGACGCATGCGCGTGTGGCTCACCGAAAAACCCGACCAGGCGCGTGAGCTCGCGCCGCTGCTCGGCAACCCGCGCAAGGCCCGCGGTTTCTTCGACACCGACGACGGCCGGGTCGTATGGGCCTACGGCCACGTGATGCGGCAGGCGGCACCGGAGGACTACGGCGACGCCTGGGCGAAGTGGACGCCCGAGGCCTTGCCGATGGTGCCGGCCACGTGGGCCACGCTCCCCGACGACGGCGAGCAGTACAAGCGCGATCAAATCGCCGTCATCGGCCAATGCCTGAAAGGCGCAACGGAAGTCGTCATCGCCACCGACTGCGACGCCGAAGGCGAAGCGATCGCACGTGAACTGCTCGAGCACTTCCGTTTCCGCGGCGGCGTCAAGCGGCTTTGGTACAACGCCACCGACGAGCGCAGCATGCGCAAGGCGCTGGCCAGCCTGCGCGATGGCGCCGAAACCCTACCGATGTACTGGTCCGCGCAGGCCCGCAGTCGCGCCGACTGGCTCATCGGGATGAACCTCACCCGCGCCTACACGCTGTTGGCGAAAGCCCGCGGCGGCCAAGGCGTGCGCAGCATCGGCCGCGTCCAGACGCCGACGCTCTCGCTTGTCGTCCGGCGCGACCGCGCGATCGAGCAGTTCACTTCCCGCAGTTACTACGAGCTCGAAGCGGACGCGCGCCTGGCCAACGGACAGGCCGTGCGGCTGCGCTACGCGCCGGCCGACGAGGCGCGCATCTTCGATCGCGACCAGGCGCAGCAGCTTGCACAGCAATGCGAAGGCGCTCGCGGGCCGCTCACGGTCGAGCAGGAAGAAAAGACCACAGCGCCGCCCAAGCTATTCAGCATGGCGCGCTTGCAGAAAGCCGCTTCCAGCAAATGGGGCTGGTCGGCAGACAAGACACTCGAAGTCGCGCAAGCGCTCTACGACGTCCACAAGCTGACCACCTACCCGCGCGCGGGCGCCGTGTACCTGCCCGACGAGCAGGTGCCCGAAATCCCGCTGGTCGCCGCCGCGCTCGGCACGATCGGCCCACTCGCCCCGCATGTGGCGGCGATTACCGTCAACGGGCCGGTGGTGCGGCCGAGCGTGTTCAACACTAAGAAGCTCGAGGGCGAACCGCATCACGCGATCATCCCAACCGTCGTCACGCCGGACCCGGCCAAGCTCACCGACGACGAGCGCGCGCTCTACCTGCTGATCGCGCAGCACTACCTCGCCGCCTTGCTGCCGGACTACCGCTACGCCGAAACCCGGCTTGGTTTCGCCGCCGGCGGCGTCACGTTCGGCGCCACCGGCCGCGTACCGCTGGCCCAGGGCTGGCGTGCAGTGTTCGGCGGCGCCGATCCCGAGCGGGACGAGGACGCCGAGGACGACAGCACGGATCTTCCGGCGATCATTCCTAACGCGCAGGCCACCCTGGCCGGCGTGTCGATCGCGGCCAAGAAAACCCGGCCGCCGCGCCGCTACACCGAAGGCGACCTGATCGCCGACATGGCGGCGATCGCGAAGTATGCGACCGACCCGGCGATCAAGGCGCGGCTGCGCGAGACCTCGGGCATCGGCACCGAGGCAACCCGCGCCAGCATCATCGCCAGCTTGCGCGAGCGTGGCTACCTCGAGCCGCAGGGCAAGTTCATCGTCTCGACGGCCGTCGGCCGCGAGCACTGCGACGGCATCGACCCCGGCCTGGCCGACCCGGCCATGACGGCGGTATGGGAGGACGTGCTGCACGCGATGCGCGGCGGCAAGCTGCCGGAGACGGCGCGCGACGAATTTGTCGGCAAGATCGCCGGCAACGTCACGCGCCTGGTCGAAGTGCTGCGGCCGCACATCGACCACGCGATCGCCCACCGCGCGCCGTCCGAGCAGCAGCTCGCCTACGCGCGCAAGCTGGCGGCCGAGCTCGGCATCGCCGTCCCGGCGGAAGCCGAGCGATCATTCGCCACGTGCAAGGCCTTCATCGACGCCTACCGGGATCGTGTCGCGGCCCTGCCGCCGACCCCCGCCGCCGTCGCTTTCGCAGAGAAAATCGCCACGGCCGCCGGCGTCGCCCTGCCCGCCGAGGCGCGCACGTCGCGTGATGCTTGCAGCGGCTTCATCGAGGCGCACAAGAAATCGCTCCCGACCACGGCTAAAGGTGGCAAGCGGAAGGCTAAAAAAGCCAAGAAATAAGGCGGCCGCGTCTGCAATACTAATGCACTGACTCCACCAACCCGGGATGCTTGACCATGAACGATCCCATGCGAGGATTCGAGGGAGCACGCGAAAAACTCATAGCCGGCGCGCCCCTCAACCTGACCGAACGCAACACTTTGATTCGAGGGATCGAATCGGCTGTGCAACACAACAACGTCAGCGGCGCGATGGCCAGCGCGCTGAATCCGCTGGGCGGAGCCCGAACCGATGCCCGCGACCTAGCCGCCCGGCTGGCCACCCAGGACGCCGGCCGCCAAGCCAACCCGTTCCAGAACGAATCGCTGCGCGTCGCCTACGACCGGCAGCTGGCCTACGACCGCTATGTCGCCGATCGCGAGCTCACCTGGAAGCGGCTAACCGACAACCTCACCCCGGGCCGGGCAGAACAGGAGCTCGAGGAACGGGTGCGCAGCATCAAGCAGCTGGCTGCCAACCCCGTCCTCGACGAGGCCGGCATGCAGGCCAAGGCGCTGCGCTCGTTCCGCGAGCGCACCGGCCCGGGCCTGGCTTGGGACCAGGCCGAGCGCGACCACAAGCAGCTGGTCGCCAGCATCCGCGAGGCCAAGCGCGAACTCGCGGATTGGGAGAAGTCGCACCCGATCCAGGCCAAGGTGCCGAGCCGCGAGCGCCAGGCGCTCGCGACCGGCCTCGAGCGGCAGCAAACCGCGCTGGCCAGCGCGGAGTCCACTATCAAGGCCGGCCAGAAGGAATGGGGCAAGGTCGGCGCCCAGGCGATCGCCGAGGAACGCGGCTACCAGCAGCAGATCAGCGAAGCGAAGCGCATGCAGCAGCACATCGCGCCGCTGCGCGACCACGCCGTCAAGCACGCCAAGAGACTCGACAACGATTTGACCAGGCCGACCGGGCGCGACCTCACCCGCGGCCTGAATCGTTGACACCGCACACCACCAGGAGAAGAACATGCCCCGTCGCGCCGCCCCGCGTCTCAGCCTCGCCGCAGCAACCTGTGCAGCGGCCATGCTCGCCGGCTGCACCATGCCGACCCTGCCCACGCTGCCCGGGCAGTCGCTGGGCAGCACGCAGAGCGTGATGCTCGGCGACGGCAGCGGCTACAGCCCGACGATCAACGTGTCCATCCCCGCCGGCACCTGCGATGCGCAATGGTTCCTGCAAGGCTACAAGGGCGCCTACGCGCTAGACTGGAACAAGCAGGTGCTGCTCCATCCGCACGGCCGCGCGCAGGCCATACGGCAGCCGCCGGCGGCGTCGGCCGACGCGCAGGCGCAGATCATCGGCCCGCAGTTCACCGCCGGCGAACCCGTCGCCACGACGAACTGCCATCGCTCCAGCTGGATCGCCGGCAAGACCACGGCCCACGACGACGCCCAGGCCGCATTCCAGCGCATGAGCGGTCAATAGCCGGCGATCGCCGTCATGTCCGAACCCTACGAAATCGACCACACCGGCCAGCTCGACGTGCTCGAGCAGCACGTCATCCGCGCGCTCGACAACGGCGTCGCCCTGCCCTACCGCTACCAGGGCTTGCACGGGGAATCGCTGTGCAACCTGATCGTCGCCCAGGATGGCGACGAGGCGGCCGTGGTGTTGTTCTCCGAACGCGCCGACAATCCCGGCGCGCCGATCACGAACTGGTTCGAGCACATCGCGACGGAGGTCCGCGCGAAGTTCCTGCCGCACATCGCGCCGGGCGCGATCCGCTGGTTCGAGCACTACCCAGCCGGCGACACGCGCGCCGATTCCATCGACCGCGTGACCCTGCAATGGCACGCCATCGACAGGCAGTACCACTCGGCGGCCTGGTCGCG